>JBEKDL010000006.1:0-66605 GCA_050014355.1 Dehalococcoidales bacterium
TCCATAGATACGTATCTATATTTTCCATCCGCTTTGCTTATATGCGTGATTCTCCACGCCAAAACGTAAGCAGCAAGCTTACCAATCCCAAACTGGCCTATAGGCTTTCTATTTCGATATACCTTCGCCGAAGCGTCTTCCTTAGGTGATTTTGCCACATGCCACAGGATATCCAAACCACCTTCATCCATTCCGCAACCATCGTCGACTATCCACAGAGACTCTTTCGGCTTCGTTGTTTCCGGCACGAGTATATGCACGTTCATTGCACCTGCATCATAAGAGTTCGATACTAACTCTTCTATGGCTTTGTGAGGACTCTGATAGAGTCCTTCTGAGAACAGCCGAATTATATCCCCATTTATTTTTACATTTACTTTCCCCGTCACCTTCCCAACTTTTCCCACTAGATCCCTAAACCCGTCTGCACTATTGGCTTTCATCTTTACACCTCTTTACCACTTTTCTACTAGCCTCCACTTACCCTTGACTATCTCGTGGATCCTTTACTACCACGGTAAAAGGCCTGCGCCGTAGGTCAATAGTAGCTTCACCATACGCTAATGTCAACACAGTCAGGGACATTGGACTCCTTCTCCAGCTACCACAGTTAATGGTATGACAAGTATGTTATCTCGTCAACAACACTAATGAAAGGACTTGGAGTGAGCCAATGAGTCAGCCCGCTGCAACAATTAGCCATCTTGTTGGGTAATATTTTTTTGTTAAGTCGCCCTAATAGCTAACGGACAGGTCTTCGTCAACTGCATCGTGGTAAAATACATTAAGAGCCTCGCTCACTACAAAGAACATACAGCGCAAGAATTAAGGGTGCATAAGATGGCCAATGTTAGAACTCAAACCGGCAGCTTCGCCTATGCGAAATATCAGTTAAGGCGTTCTATTTTAGAGAACGCACTGGAAAAGGATTACACTACTGAAGACTATGAAGCTGCTTTGGAATTCTTTGGGGGCTGCGCTTTTTGCGGCGCCAAACAAGCTCAGAGGAAGGATCACCTGGTACCTGTAATCCAGTGTGGAGACTTCATTCCTCGCAATGTTGTTCCAGCTTGCCAGAAGTGTGATGACTCAAAAGGGCAAAAAGAATACCATAAATGGATGCGGAATTCCAACTCTCAGCGTTCATTAAAGGCTCGTGGCTTCGCAGACAAGCAAGTAGAGGAGCGGATTAAACTGATTGAGAAGTGGCAGTCCGGGTACAGACCCATGACTGAAGCTGAACTTTTCGGGGAGGATTACGCTAGATACCAAGAATTATTGCAAAAGATGGAGGAACTGTGCAAAGAGGCTAAACGAATGACCAGCAGAATAAGATCTAGAAATAAAAATTTCGGAGCGGATGAAGTATTTGTGTCCCCGTCCTCGAAAAATATTGAGAGCAATGCAGATAGAATCCGTCAGTTTATTCTAAGTCACTATATTATACCTGCCCGTAACCATGGTGAGAAGACCATAATAGTGAGAGCCGGAGATATTCACTCCCAGATGCCACTTCGCGGCCAGCACGCAAATGTGTGCCAAGCGATGAGGGGTGATAAATTCCTCAATCTGGCAAACGTGAAACTGAAATCATTCAGGGGGCCAAAGGCCGGAGCTGATGCTTACTTCACTTACCAGCTTTAGTGCGACTCCCGGACCGGTAAAGGTCGGCATTTTGCATATTCTAGACTGCAAAGAAAGGAGCGTTCCATCTTTGAGCCTTGCGACGGTGTCATCGAAGAATGATTGGTCAGAAATGGACGTCTCAGGAGTCTTAAGCTCGAAATGTGAGGTAAGCCGGTGAACATCCTGCGTATACTGACACTTAACAAGCACGGCGATTTCGAAGAGGTACTATTCTCGTCACTACTAAGCTACCTCCTTAGCCCTCGTAATGACCACGGGCTGGGGGACATATTCTTGGAGAAAGTAACCAAAGAGGTATTTCCCCTAGACAAGTCCTTGTTGGATAGTGCTGAGGTTACGCCAGAGCGACCGCTCGGCAACACTGGTAAGGTAGATATCCTCATCACCATGGGCGACAAAGTGCTGGCCATTGAGGTGAAGATCTGGGACCGATCGGCCAAGAACGTCTCCGTGAATGATGAGCCCCAGTTGGACAGGTATTGCCGGCACCTAGATACAGAATTCGCGGGCAAGGACTGGAAGTTTATATTCCTGATACCAACCATGGCGTCAAGAACTTGCCTGGAGGAGTTCCTCAGGATATGCCAGGGCCAGTTCAAGGATAAAGTTAAGCTCATGACCTGGAACCCCGGCGAACCAGTACCGGACGGTTTCCCAACAAATTGCATGATCCAGAATTCTGTGCTCGAACTTATAGGTGAGGTCATGGCCGATGTGAAGAGGGTCGACCTGCCACTGAATACGCAGTGGCTACTGGACTCCCTAGAAGACATCATACCTGACCTGGTGGAGGACATACCCGAACGGGGCAGGTTCCCAAATAGGGATTGTTTGAAAAACCTTCGTACCTGGCCTATTTTCGAGGCATTCTTTGACGTTAACAAGCGCTGGCCCATCTCGCTGCATACCGTTGTGGGTATACCTTACGGGTGGGGTGACCAGAGGTCGGTGATCCATGGCAATAGCCTCTATCGCATAAGGACCGTGACGGACTACTACAAGGACGCAGCCGACCAGGAGAACTATCTTCCGACAGATAGAGTTGAGATCGAGCTCTGGCCAGACGTCTACGAGGCGAGTAGAGATAAGGTGCATGAATGGGTGGTTAGTTTGGGTCTGGAAGAGAGCGCCCTGAGTGATGGCCGACATCTTGACGCCAATAAGAACGAGGTGGTGAAGCTAGTCAGCATCAAGGCTGGCACTGAGGTCACGACAGAAAACGTTGAAAGGTTCAACCTGATCCTGAAAGATGGCTTCCGGCGGCTGATGCGCAAAGAGTAGGAATATAATAAAGAAGATTTAATGAATCTCAAAGTGCTGAGGGAGAGGCTGCTATGAGTATTTGTGACGGTATTAAAAAAATACCACTCCCTCGTTATCTTAAAGAGTACAGCGAGGAAATATTGCACATAAAATTCGATAAAGATGACTCACTTGGACAGGATTACAATCCAAAAAAATGGCAACGTGAGTTTACAGGCGATCCTTCTGTTACCGATGACCTAAAGCGCATAAGACAAAAATGTCCTGTTAAAATAAGCCGTAGTGACGTTGCCCATTTTGCCCAAGAGACACAATCTGGAGGTTATCCCGAGCTTAAAAGGCTATTTCTAGCCTGTATGATATGGGGATATGGCCAGCATGACACTGGACTAACGAACACTAGCAAAACTCTGTCTGACCCTAGACTCAGAGCAGTTCTGGAGAAATCACTGGAAAGAATTAAAAAAACGCAAATTAGGGAGGCTTACCAAGCTTTCAACCTGAAGGGGTGCGGACCTGCTTTTTTCACCAAGTTCTTCTACTTTGTCGGGAAGGAGTATAACGTAAAACCGTTGCCTCTAATTCTCGATAGTCATGTAGCGAACTTCTTAGAGTTCCTGAGTAAACAAACGACGTGGGAACTATCGCTTTTTGCTAAACGGAGTCAAAAAGGATTCGTAAAACGCCATACCGAGGGGTATATTCAGTACATATGTTCAATGGATAACTGGTCCATGAAACTGGGGTGTGCTGCGGATACGATAGAATACTTTATGTATAAGAGAGACCAAGCCCTTGTACAGGAGGAGAAAGAGGAGGGTATTCCTGAGGATAGTATTTTATGGTGTCACGATGGGTTACGCTGCTCTTATTGCGAAGAACTTCTGTCCTCACCACCCTTTGATAAAAAAAATATTAAGGCCCTGATTACGGCACATGTGTGTAAAATAAATAATAGACAAATCGATTGAGGGGAACAATGTCATCAATAATGCTGTCCAAATCTCGCTACCTTAACGGGCTACAGTGCCCTAAACTATTGTGGATTGCCACTAACGAACCGGAAAGGATACCCGAGGCGGATGCCGCCACGCAACACATCTTTGATCAGGGACACTTGGTGGGTGAGCTGGCCAAGAAGCTGTTCCTCGGAGGAATAGATGTACCCAGTGGAGATTTCATGGGTAATATCGCACTGACCAAACAATTACTACAAAAGCGAAAACCACTCTTCGAAGCTGGTATATTGTCCGGCAAAATCTATTCCAGGGTAGATATCCTGAACCCGGTGAATGAAGATGAATGGGATATCATCGAGGTAAAAAGCTCCACTTCGGTGAAAGAGGTCAACCTCCATGATGTCTCCTTCCAGCAACTCTGCTTGGAAAATAGCGGGTTGAAGATAAGGAAGTGCTTCCTCGCCTACATCAACAATCAGTACGTCAGGAACGAGGACATTAATCCCAATGAGCTTTTTACCCTTCAGGACATTTCCGACGAGGTCGACGCTGCCGGCGAAGATATACGGGACAGGATCGCTCAAATGCTTGCGGTTATCGGTGCGCCGGCTTGCCCGGAAATGTCCATCGGCCCTCACTGCAGCGACCCCTATGACTGCGCTTTGACTGAGTGCTGGGACGGTCTGCCGGAACACAATATCTTCACACTGTATTATGGCGGGAAGAAGTGCCACGAGCTGTACAGTAGTGGAGTGCTCGATATCGCTGGCATCCCAGCCGGCTACAAACTTAACGATAAACAACGCATCCAGCACGACTGTGTTGTGAGCGGCACACCCTACATTGACAAAGAAGGCGTAAGGGAGTTCCTCTCCGGCCTTGAATACCCGCTCTATTATCTCGATTTCGAGACCTTCGGCACCGCTATACCGTTGTTCGACGACATCAGGCCCTATCAGAATGTTCCCTTCCAATTTTCGCTGCACGTTCAGGAATCTCCGAGCGGCGACGTGAAACATTTCTCGTTTCTTGCGGAAGGGAAACAAGACCCGCGCCCCGAGCTTCTGAAATCACTGAGCAGGGTAATCGGTGATAGTGGCAGTATTGTCGCCTACAACAAGTCCTTCGAGGAGAGGGTACTGCTCGATTCAGGGAAAGCTTTTCCCGAGTACGCCGGTTGGACGGAGAAGGTTGTTTCCAAGCTCGTCGACCTCATCGTACCTTTCCGCAGCTTCTATTATTACCATCCGTCGCAGAAGGGCAGCGCTTCTTTGAAGAACGTGCTCCCCGCGATAACAGGAAAGGGCTACGAGGAAATGCCGATATCCAAGGGAGACGATGCCAGCCTGGCTTTTTTGAGTATCACCTTTGAGGACATGGCAGCCGAAGAGGTGGCAAGAATAAGGGAGGAATTGCTTGCTTACTGTGCCCTGGATACCGAGGGTATGGTCAGGATTATTAAACGCCTAGAGGAATTAGCCAGGTAGTCTCAATTATAAACGTGCTGAACATCTTAGTAATATACAAATAAATTGTGACTGTCACTATAAGTTCCCTTGTGTCAGGTAAACAGTAAACAGATATACGCAGACTTCGGTGTCCTCTTTACTGAACGGGACAAAACCTAGTTCAGTTTCACTTTACTTTGCGCAATATCCGTCTAAACAGATCGACAGCCTTGGAACGATCGCCTTGTTCCATCCCATGCTGCACAAGTGCTATTAGAGCTCGCCGGACCAAATTCAGGTCATTGTATTTCAATAGCGGACGGACTGCGGCATCGTTAGGTACCTGCTGGAAATCATCTTCTGGGTTTCTATTCAAAAAGAGGTCGATAATGTCGCCGCGTTTTTCAACCGGAAACGACTCAATGAACCTTATACGCTCATAAGGGATGAATCGACTAATCGGCGGCTTTTCCGGTTCGGTTTGAACTCTAACTACTATGACATCACGAAGTGGCATTAATTCCTGAGCATTGAAAGACGAACCGTCATCCAAAGTGAACTTAAGCAAGGAGTTCCCTTTTACATGCTCGCGCAAACCACTATCAAAAAACTCTTTGGTGAACAATCTCCGCTCCCTTAATATTGTACCGATGCCTATAAATCCAGCTTCTCTGTTTCTTTTTCGCGCATCACTCTTGTGGTAGAAATATATGCTTGCAAATCGATGACGTGATAAAACAAGGTCCTTTTGATTAGGCCTATTCTACACCCTGTCAACGGTCTATGACTAGGCCCCGGTCGTGCTCTTGGCGACAGCGGCACGTTAGGTCAGCGGGCAACAGACCAGGGAAAATGTCAGTATATGAAAGGCCTGCTTAACCCTCCCGTCCGGGAGTCTTTTTGTTTTACTCATTTCCTCTGTCCGCCCCCCCTACCGACATAAAAATCAAGCATGATTTTATATGGCGTTTAATGTAAATTAAACGCTTGACAGTCAACGAAATAATGTGTTATTGTAATACTAGAAAAGCAAATATTACAGCTTTTCAAATTTACTCAAAAGGGGGATGGACAAATGGCAGAACAAACAAGACTTGCGTCATTGCTGGAGAAGCAACAGAAGCTGGAGGCCGACATCGAGTCGGAGAAGGCCAAAGTAGAGGCGGCTAAAGTCCTGAATAAAATCGGGGCGGATGTAGCAACCGTTGTCCAGCAAGCGGCAGTCAAGGCCAAAGTGGATGTGAAAGTCCTTCACGGAAAGTTCTTTGCCCTGACTGTGGATGATGGCGGGAAGCTATCCGTCGAGGTAGTTACCAAAGCCAACGGGAAGTCCAACGGCAACGGCAAGGCCAACGGCGGGACAACCACCAACGGCGGGGAGTTTGAATACTTCCTGAAAGATGGACGGGGGCCGTTTGAGACTATCCAGAAGGCTATGGAGGCTCTCGCAGTCCCGGAAGCAAACCGTCCGAAGCACAACCGCTATGACAGGCTATCGAAGGACTGGAAGGCCAAAATCGAGCAGAAGGCCAAAGCCACCGAACCGAAGGCCACCGAACCAGCCAAGAGCTAGGCACACGGACAATTGAATATAGCAGGGTTTGGGGGACAGGGCGTTATGCCCTGTCCCCCATTTGCGTTTTCAGACCCCTGTCCGGGGGAGGTAGCCCACGTTACCGCCCTGGGACGGAGGCCTGAGAACCTCCGAGGATAGAGGTCGAATATCCAACAGCACTACGAAAAAGGGGGATAATCAATGCCCAAGACTAAGGTGGACAAGATACCTTGCCCACATTGTCCCTACGAAGCGTGGTCTAAGGAAGACCTGGACGGCCATCTCAAATTCTCCCACGGGGAGAAGCAGCACCACAAGGTAGCCCAGGAAGTGGCCGAGGCGGTCTCCGAGAAGCAAGAGGAAGTCCCGGCACCGGAACCCGTCCAGCTGGCGAAGCCCGAAGAGGAGTTAAACCTCCCTCCGGGCATTTTTGTGCCTAAACCCCTTCCCGACTTCTGGGTGTCCGAGAGGGTTGTCCGGGAGCTCTTTATCATCGCCAAGCTGTCCAAAAAAGGCGAGGCGGTGAACATTAAAGTCCTCGGACCCGCCGGAGTGGGAAAGACCTCCCTGGGGTGGGAGTTCGCCGCCGCCAACAAGAGGCCATGCTTCGAGGTACATTGGGGAATGTATCAGGAGCCGGGAGAAGTTTGGGGTAAGGACAGACTCTCGATGGAGAAGGGGACGTACTACGAGCAGGCTCGCTACGTGGACGCCCTGGAAACCCCGAACTGCGTTGTCATTCTGGACGAGCCAAACCGATGCCACCCCGAAGTCCTCAATACCAATTTTGCCCTGTGGGACTGGAGGCGGGCGGCGTGGGTTCCCGACCTCCGGCGGATGGTCAGGGTAGCGCCGGGAGTCGTTTTCTTCGCCTGTATGAACGAAGGAAGCGAGTATATCGGGACTAACCCGATGGACAGAGCCATTCGGGAGAGGTTCGGGCGTACCCTGCGACTGACATGGCCTCCCATGAAGGTCGAGTCCAAAATCCTGCGCAACAGAACGGGCGTGGACAAGGACACCGCCGACAAGCTGGCGAAGTTCGCCCGGGACGTCAGGCGCAACCCGAAGGTGGGATGCACTCCCTCCACAAGGCAACTTCTGGTGGCAGCCCAGGACGTCAAGGAGGGGCTGCCCATTCAGGAAGCGGTACTTTACTCCATCATCAACGACCTGGATGAGGGTGCCGACCGGACGGCTCTTCTCCAACACCTGCAAGTAATCGGTACGGTGGACGAAGCTTTCGTCAACGGTACACAGGAGGAAGACGACGATGACGACAATAAATAAAGCGGCGGTGGAGGCGGTACTCAGGGGCGGGGCAAAGACAGACAGGCCCGCCCGGATAGCCGAGCTGGAGAAGCAACTGGAGAAGGTCCGCAAGGATATCGCCGAACAGGAGAAGGTGGAGAACTACTGGCGGACGTTCAACGGGGCTTTCGCCAAGCTGAAGGCGAAATTATTCAAGACCCTGACCCCGGAGGAGAGAGCCTGCATGGACGGTGCGTATCTTTTCCTGCACGCTGGCTGTGTGGACTTGGTTCGCAGTCTGCCATCGGCCACCGACAAGGGAGAGGGTAACCAGTTCCTGGACAAGGTGGAGATGGGCGAGGCGCTGGCAGAACTCGGGAATTTAATCAAATAGTCGAAACGGCGGGAGGCCCGGCTCCCTCCGCCGTGGGGATATGGCCTACCCCACCTGATGATGACAGGCCAGAAAGGAGGGATAAAAGATGCAGAGAGAGAGAAGTCTGTCGGACTTCTGGCGGGAAGACAAGTCGGATGACAGGGTGATGGAACTCACCTCCGTCCTGCGTGGGGCTGACAGCCTCATCGGGGTCATGGGGTCTGGCGTCCGTACCGTGTGGTCAACCGATGGCTCTTCGTCAACCGTGTGGCTGAGGATGATACAGAGTAAGGCCACGGAAACCCGGGTTTTCCTGGACTACTCGCCGCTGGCCGACCTGAGGCCTCCCTTCGGTGGGCAGGCCGTCGATGAGGTCATAGGATACGCCGCCCATGAGGGCGGACATTGCCTGTGGAGCGCCGAGGACACCAAGACCTATGTGGACAATGCCCTGAAAGGGCGCATCATGCCCACGACCAGAGCGACCCGTCCCCACGATGACAAGAACCGCTATTGCCCGTGTCCCGTGTGCGAGATTCTCAGGATAGACAATATTCTGGAAGATGCCTTCATCGACTACCACGTAGCGGAAAAGTGGCCGGTCCTGGGAGAGTACATCCGCTGGGCCAGATACAAGATAGCGGATAGACGCCCCATCGACTACGACCAGATAGCCCGGGAAGCGCGTCCGGGGAGGAACTGTATTGTGAACCTCTGGATAGCTTGTTCGCTGTATGACAAGCCTCTCCCGGACAAGATGAGTGCTAGGGTCAAGCGGGCGATGACTTTCCTGATGAGCAAATCGGTTCAGGCCGTCCAGACGCCGGTAAGCCAACAGCGGGCTAAATTCGCCGTGGAGTGCTGGGAATACCTGAATAAGGAGTTTACGGCCAACGAAGAGCCGCTTCCCAGACAGCCACCGCCTGCTTTGCCACAGACCGGTATCCCTGGCGTCGGCCAGGCGGGAGGTCAGGGCGAAGGGGAAGGCAAAGGTGGCGGCGGAGGATCATCCACCGGCCAAGACAATGTCCCGAAAGAGACCAAGCCTGAGGGAAGCTCCGAAGAAACGGACACCGGCAAGGACAATGTCCCAGAAAAGGGCAAGGCCGAGGGTGAGGGTGAAGAAGCCGAGGCTGGCGAGCCTGAAGGCGACGAGGGTGAAGGCGATGGAGAGGGGGACGTAGGGGGTGAGGGTTCATCTGATAAAGATGACGAGGCCGAGCCGGAGGCAGAGGCCGAAGCTGGCGAGCCGAAGGCCGAGGGGCAGAAGCAGGCAGGCGGACAGCAGGGCGGCGATGAGCAGGGAGCTCCCGGGAACCTGGATGATTTCGACATTCGGGAACTCGGAGAAGTACCTGAAAAGGTTATCAAGGAAGTGCTGGACGCCATCGCCCACGAACTGGAAGACCTCTCCCAGTCGGTAGCCGAGGTTATCAACCAGCCGGTCGGGAGGGTTAACGCCCAGACCAAGATTGCGGATTACGATGGCCCCGCAGCGGACAGAGTCCATGCTCAAGTAGAGCCACAAATACAGGAGATGCGGAGGGTGTTCGACAGGCAGGCGCAGGTCAAGTCCCGCCAAATCAAGGGGCTGACCACCGGGAAACTCGACAGCCGTTCCCTTGCCAGAGTAGGCACGGGAAGCCTGAGGGTTTACAAGAGGCGGGAGGTGCTGGACACTCCCGATATCGCCGTAGGTTTCCTGGGCGATGCGTCGGGGTCGATGGCACGCAACATGGATATCCTCTACGCTTCGGCCTGTGTCTTTGCGGAGGCGCTGATACGGAAGAAGGGCGTGAATTTCCTGGGACTCGTCTACACAGGCGGTAGCTTCGATGTCCAGACGACACGAATATGCGACCGTGCGATGGGTCGGCTCTGTATCGGGAATGTGGACCAGGGCGGAGGCACTCCGTCCGGGCCGGCGATAGCTTCTATCAAGGTGCTGATGGACAGAAAGCCGGAGAGACAAAAGGTCATTATCCACTTCACCGATGGCTACCCCGATGACCAGTACAGCGTGATTTCCGCGGTCAAGGCGGCCCGGAAAGCGGGCTACGCTGTGTGGGCGATAGGTTTGGGGGGGATGGACAAAGCCCTCGAAGCGCAGTACGGCACTGGCAACTGGGAAACCATCGGCAATATCCGGGAGCTGCCGGCGAAGGTTGGCGAGCTGGTGAAGAAGCTGGTGATTGCGAGATAGCTTGCACCTCCCGCAAGGGAGGGTTCGTAGTGTTGGTCATTTGACCCTCGGGAGGGGAGACAAAACCTCCCCTCTCGCAGTCGAGTGACGAACACTCGGAATATTTCTGAAAGGGGGATAACTATGGCGCAGTACACGAAACAGGAGGCGGTCGAGGTCTTGAAGGTCGGCAAGGCTTCGATGGAGGTCGCCAAGACCAAGGATGAGGCTATCGCCATCCTGACAGAAGTGGGCAAAGAGGTCGGATATAAGCCCACTTTCCGCTGTCTGGTCTTGGGCCAGAATCCCGAACAGGCAATTACGTGGGGAGGTAATTAACATGGGCGCAAATAAGCGAGATTGGGAAGACAGGGTTATCGAGAAGTCCGAGGAACTGGCACAGGAACGCTACAACACGGATTTCAGCCAGCTTTCGCCACCGTTACAGATGAAAACCTGGCTGGATGCCGAGCATGAGGTCAACGACCAGATAGCCAGCGAAATGGATGCGCTCCGGGACAGAATACGTGAGCAGGGCATCGACCACTGGGCTGAGTTGGAGCTGGGCAGGAGACTCGGAAAATAAGTGCTCATCTCTCCACTCATGGGGCGTCAGGATAAGTTTTTTGTTAAAAAATCGCAAAAAACACGCTTGACGCCTCCCAGTGGGGCGATGAACCCCAAATAATCTGAAAGGGGGATAACCGACAGCAAGAGAGGTGGCAAAAGGTATCACAAGGTAACCCGGGAAATATTTTATGAAAGGAGAAACCAAACTATGGCTCCAAGACCTACATGGAAAGGCGGGATGGGCTTCGGTATGGTCAACGTACCCGTGAAGCTCTTCACCGCCACGGACGAGAAAACTATCCACTTCAACAACATACACCGGGAGTGCAAGACGAAGCTGAACCAGCCGAAGGTCTGCCCTACCTGTAAGAAGGAAGTCGAGACCAAGGACATGGTGAAGGGCTACGAGGTCGGCGACAACCAGTGGGTGTTCCTGGAAGATTCCGATTTCGCCGCTGTCCGGCTAAAGTCGCTCAAGGCGATGGAAGTGCTGGAGTTCGTCGATGGCGCCGGGATAGATCCCCGACACTATGACCAGTCCTACTTCGTCGCCCCGGATGAGGCCGGCGCCAAAGCCTTCTCCCTCTTTCTTCAGGCTATGGCCAAGGTGAATATGGTGGGAGTCGTCAAGCTCACCTTCAAGACCAAGGAAAAGCTGGCGACCATCCGGGCTTTCGGCAAGGTCATTCTTCTCCAGACACTCTTCTACGCCGATGAACTGAAGCCGGCCCAGGATATCCAAGTCGCTCTGCCCGAGGTTTCCGAGCGAGAGTTGGAGATGGGCATGACCCTCATCAAGACACTGGCATCAGGCAAGGCGGATATGACCAAGTACCACGATAACTACCGGGAAGCCCTGATGAAGGTCATTCAGGCGAAGGTAGCGGGCGAAGTCATCACGGTGGAGGCGGTGCCCGAGGAGAAACCTATGGACCTGGTGGATGCTCTCATGGCTTCCATCAACGCCGAGCAGAAGAAGAAGGAAACGGCGGGGGTGGCCTAATGGAAGCCGTGAAACCCATGCTGGCGGAAACAGCGACGGAAGCATTTGATGACCCTAACTACATTTACGAATGGAAATACAACGGAGTAAGGATTATCGGTCGCAAGCAGGGCGGGTCGGCCTCACTTCAAGGACGGAGTGGGGCCGACTTCACGTCACAGTTCCCGGAACTGGCTGACCTGGCCAAGTATATCAATGCGTCCAGCGCGGATATCGATGGGGAGGTGGTCTGTCTCGGAGAGAACGGCCTGCCCGACTTCAACCGCATCCAGAACCGCATCGGGAAGCGAGAGCCGCTGGTCATCCAGAACATGGCCAGGCAGTATCCAGCCACGTTCATGGTCTTTGACGTGACCGCGGTGGAGGACTACGACCTGACGGCCGGTGGGAAAGCTCAGGCTACCCTGATGCAGCGCAAGGAGCTCCTCCAGAAGATTCTTGTTCCGGACGGAGTGGTCAAGCTGTCTCCCTGGGTTGACGGCAAAGGCAAGGAACTGCACCAGAAGGCCGTCGACCTCAATCAGGAAGGCATCATGGCCAAGACCAAGAACGGACTCTACTATCCCGGCGGCAGGAACAAGGACTGGCTGAAGCTCAAAGTCCCGAAGTACGCCAATTTCGTCATCTGCGGCTTTACGAAGGGGACTGGCTGGCGCCAGGACATGATGGGGGCAATCGTACTCGGGAAGCCCGAAAACGGCACGCTCCGATGGGTCGGGTGCGCTGGGTCGGGTTTCCAGCTCAAGGTGCTCCAGGACTTGTTTCAGGCTCTCCAGACTATCAGGACAGAAGATAGCCCGTTCCCGCCCGGGACGAAAGTGCCTGACCTGTTGAGCTGGGTCAGGCCGATGCTCGTGGCCTCCGTGAAGTATTACGACATCACGAAGACGGGACAGCTCATCTGGCCCATCTTCCAGAGGGTAAGAACTGAATTAACACCGGAGGAGGTGTAATATGGCAGACCAAAATGGTCGAATCAGGAAACGTCAGAGCTACCAGATGTGGCTCGGCCTTTCCAAGTTTCTCGATGGGAAGCTGAGCAAGCAGGAGATAATGATGCGTATGCACAGTCTCCTGAACGGCGCCAGCGCCTATGGCTCCATCACCAAGGCAGAGTACAGCAGGGAAAGCCTCGAGCTGGTCATGCAGGACATGGCTACGCCGGCAGGATTAAATGTCGAGGGGGCAGACGTAAAGGTCGGAGGGAGCTATTCCGGCGATGAGCTCATGGAGGCTCTCGGGGGAGATATGCACGACGGACTGTATGCCATTGGAAATGACAAGACCATTGTCGTTGCCGAGGATGAAGGGAACGATAACTACAAGGTACTGTCCGTGCTGGCGAGGTGAAGCTATGGCGATGAATAAGAGCTCCTGGTGACCGGCGGGCCAAGAGGGACTTATCGCAGTCGGACGACATCTACCTACAAGCTGAAGGACCCCGAGTTGGTGAGGGAGTGCTTGGAGAAGTTGTCTGTGATTAAGGAAGGCCAAGAAGAGGGAGAAATCCCGACTGACCTGTTTGACTTCATCCTCGGCCACGACCAGGTGAAAGACCTGCTCTGGAAGTCTATCAATGCAGAGAGACCGGTGCATATCCTCTTGGTGGGTCCCCCAGCAACAGCAAAGAGTATGTTCCTTGGAGAGTTGGGCCGGCTGCCGTTTTCACGATTTGCCTTGGGAGGCAGCACAAGAAAGGGCGGATTGGAAGACTACCTGCTTGAGTTTCGCCCACGATATCTCATCATAGATGAAATTGACAAGATGGATATGCGGGACATGAGCGTGCTGCTGTCGCTGATGGAGAGCGGGGTCGTGGCCAGGTTGAAGAAGCGTATGAGGGAGACGGAGATAATGACGACATGGGTATTGGGAGGTGCGAATAGGGATGAGCATATCTGGCCCGAGCTGAAGAGTCGATTCTTCACCGTTCACCTGAAGGAGTACTCCGAGGCCGACTTCTTGCAGATATCCGAGACAGTACTCATCACTCGTGAGAAGGTTGACCCGGGACTCGCCACTTTTATAGCCGCGAACCTGGCTCGACATACTCGAGACGTGCGTGAGGCTATCCATTTTGGGAGACTATGTAAGACTGAGGAAGATGTGAAAGGCCTTCTTCAACTGAAGTTCCCTGGCAGGGGACTTTTCTAATTTCCCTATCGTTTATCATAGATGAAAAGGAGCCAGGACATAGAGCCTGGCCCCTTTTCTTTTGAATGGCTGTCTTTAGTGGAAGCCAACTTAGCTCCGACCTAAATGCAGCAGCAAAGAGGGTTGCAGTCTCTCCACGGACCATCTCCATATAACCTTCCGCGGCCACACTCACACTATCCACAAAGGAGATGTCCATGGACTGCCCATTGCCCAATTCTCTAATCTCATTTTCCAATACACTTTGTATCCCTGGTATAGTTCCATTGTGGACATCGTTTAGTGTTAGTCTGTGGATAGCCAGCCCGAGCATTGAATGATAAAGCTAGGCCAGCACACATGGCGATGCGGGAAAGGAGACGAAGATACTTTCCTTTAGCGTTATCCACGAGCTTTCCTCTACTTTTATAAAATCCCAGGTGGTAAGAGTTCATCGTATCCAGCCACAAGAGGGGGGACCCCCTTATTCCCTTTACTATTAGATGACAATTGAGCCTCCATGTCCTTCTATGTCCTTTGATTTTCATCCTCGTTAACACCTCCCTTTTCCCTATTGGGATGCGTATAACGCCAATTAAACGCTTAGTATTTCAGCCTGATTTCCTCCCCTAACTTCTCCTCTGAAACATCGCCCTGGGTCATCAGCAACCAGAGCCTCTTCAGCGATTCTTGGTCGATTATCACACTAGTGCTGGTGAAAGTGGTGCCGCAACTTCCTCAAGGAGGTGTCCGATGCTTCCCCAGGAATCTAATTTACGTCCTCGGGATACTTCCGGGGATTATTCCCCGAGGAAACGTTGAAGCTGAGGTCGGGGACACTTCGGGGAAATCGTTGAAGCTAAAGCGGGGAACAGTCGGGGAAAGCCAGGGATGCTTCGGGGAAACTGTTGAAGCTAAAGCGGGTAGTTTTCGAGGAAAGCCTATAGATGTCGTCGTATTTATTTGGGGAATCATGGTTGACAGTTATGGAAACATTGTTGTGTAGAACAGCGTGCAATTCCCAAAACACTTATGAAAATATAGGAAATATACTAAACTTCGCTTAAAGATATATTGCACCTCAAACCGTGAGGTTGGTATCTGCCCTCTTTTGCTCCCTCTGAATCTTCTCCAGTATGGCCTCTTCCAGCCACTTTCCCATTGTCATCCTCTTAATAACGGCAGCTACCCGGGCTTGGTGGAGAATATCAGGATCAACCCTAACACTGGTGTTCGGTTTCATTCCAGTCCTAGGTCTACCTGTACGCTTTTTCATGAGTTTATTGTAATGTCTGTAATACTAAATGTCAAATTAGGGCTATCCTGGCTGAAATATCTGATGTGGCCTCAGACGTCTTCGGTGACTGCCCATAGCTGCAAATCGGCCACCCTTATGGAGCAAACCGGCCACCCTTGGAGAGGTTACCCATACGCAAGACAAAAGAGGTCCCGCGCTTAAAGAATGGTATCTTGCCAGCTTTGTTTATAACAGACTGTTCCGAGAAGAAGGTAAGATGTGTTTGGTACGGGAAGTAGCTACCGAGTAAAAGCCAACCTGGATTATAAACAGCCTACGGCGCGTCCATGATTGTTATTTTATATCCATCGTCAAACGCACAACAGCCGAACGCATGTTGATTTTACGCTGGTCTACCAACTCGGCAAGGCTGTGGAATCGGCGTTCAATATAGGATTCTCCTGAGGGTTCAAGAAAGATGGCATTTACTTGCTTCCCTAATTCCCATGCTTCCGCCAGCATCTCAACCCCATTTTCTCTCTCTAATGATGAACTAGCAAGGAACAGGGGAATTTCGTCCCCATCACTCACTAACTTCCACCGGAAAATGCCTTGTGTTCGTATAACTTGAGATCCGTTTGGATGTAAGAACGCTCCATGTATGTCATCCCATTGGTATTCAAGTCCCCTGAGATAATGACTTAATCGTTCAAACTGTTTAGCCTGCCTCTTCTTATGCAATAGAATATCATCCGCATCTTCACCTTCATCGTGTTTTTCATTGATATCCTTATCGGTCGAATCCGTGGATGTTACATCTTCACCGTGAGGTGAGATGGTCTTCCCATTCGAACCTTGACCTGGAGGTTCATTTGCACTAGCGTCCTCAATGCTAGATGTCAAATCGTCCAAATCGAGGTGCTGGCGCCCGTATGCTAGGATCCATACGTCACTCCGAGCTACACAGTCTCTTATGGCTCGCTTCGACTCTTCGGTTCTAAATGATCGAGCAAGTTCTCTGACCAGTTTGTCAAATACCCCAGCAATATCGCCTGCAACATATAGAATATGATCGTACCAGGCCACAACCTCCTCTCTTTCGAGGCTAACCGGACTATTATTCAGATACTTCTGAACGCGCAAGGAAGAAGCTGGATGCAGTTTCGTCGCTGCAAGCTTTTGCCCTGTCTTGCGATCGGCCACGTAGTCATCCGCCTTATCGTTATCAGGAATACGAAGACCTGCAAGCAGTGTTCCAAGTGCTTTAAGCCACAATTGGTCAGATGACACAGCCTCTCCATCCAATTCAACTTTCGAAATTCTAAGTTGCAGATGATTCTCCAGCATTAAGGGTACTTTCTCACCAAGTGAAGTCAATAAATTAGCTTCCACCATTGAAAAATCGCAAACTGTGCCCCTGATTCCCGAGAAAAGACCTTCGCCGATGGCACGGTCGCGGCACCCCCAAAGAACCTCGTTTTTGTTGATGATGCGGTTATCAAGATTGAGCCATCGACTTGACTTATTCCATACTTCGCTTGGGTACCTCGCCAGTAAATCACGTAAAGCTCGTCGATCACGTTCCGAGAGGTCGGAATTTGACGGTAAAACTTCTACCCAGTTCAAGACATCGTTTAAACCAGGCTCAACACCAACTTCCAGTCGTTCCCATAAGGCTATATCGGCTATGTCGTGGTGCAGAACGGCAACACCCGGTAGGCTTCCAGGATTGTTGCGGAAAATGGCATCAATATGCTCCCAGGTATCTTCCGCTCTCGCTAATTTCTTTGAACTGAAGGCGTCCTTAATATTACCGATCTGTTCAATCGGCAATCGGGCCACTACCCGGTCAATCGCTTGATATAGATCACGGAGTGGTCCAATAGGTGGGTTCATAGCCTGCGAAAGATCCTCTAATCTTTTTAGAAGTGGTTGGATGTCTGCTGGGTCAGAGCGGACACCGAAGGCGTCTAGACCTACTCGACACCACTCCTGATCCCACGATGCTTTTACGAACGGCTCAATACCTTCCAATGCACTAGTCTCAGTTGTCCGGCGGTAAAGTTCCGTTGGAAGTTGCGGATGATTAAAGTCATCGGGAATACACTCAACGGTGCGGAGCCGATGAAGCCAAGATGCCCTTGCTCCACCGGTGGTCACTTCTCGTTCGTGGTCACCCCATGTCTCAAATATGCATATCTTTGTTCGCAAATCCCAAGTTTTTGCCCATGACTGCAAAATAGCCCTAGAAAGACGCACCCAGATATCTTTATCCGTTGAGCCCTTTTCGGTCCAATAGAGCCAGAATTCCTTAGCGAAATCCCAATCGAAGATAGCATAATGTCTTGGATTATTATAATAGAAAGATGGCTGCTCACCTCCTCTAGCGCTACAGAGTTCTGTGACATTGTATCGAGAATAAAGAAAATGCTCTGATTTTTCAGGAACTGGAAAGGCTAGGATGCCGCCGCGGTTATAAGACCTCGCCCACTTTCGCCAAACATCTTTTTCCTTTGGTTCCAAACCAGCTTCGTATTCTTCGGTAAGAACATGTGTCTTAATCCATTCCGGTGGTAACAATGATTCGATGTCGATGTCCCCCGGTACTAGACACTTATCGTTTGTCCGCCAGGACCCATCTTGGCATAAGAATTTTATTTCTCCACCAGCGATTATTACTGGTAAATCTAATTCGGCCGCGACATGAAGAATCCGAATCGCTTTATCCTTGTTAGAATCAACATCATTAAATATGGTTGACGCCGCAAGATTCAGGATATCTCCTATTTCTTTGGGCTGGTTCAATCCAGTTTTATCGTAACCATTTTTGACGC
Source organism: Dehalococcoidales bacterium (assembly GCA_050014355.1). GTDB lineage: Bacteria > Chloroflexota > Dehalococcoidia > Dehalococcoidales > RBG-16-60-22 > Fen-1077. The sequence continues at coordinate 18,459 of JBEKDL010000006.1, forward strand.
GAGTTAAGTCTGACTTCTCAATTCGCATCCCTGCAGCCTCGGTTAAGTGGTCCAGGTCAAGTTCAGTACTCTCAACAATTTGGCTTATGATTCGCGACCAGTTTGAGTCTAACACTTTAACCATGCTGCAAAGAAACTGCCATTGGCTATCCAGGCATCTTTCAGGAACTGACGGCAATGTAACTATATCTTTAGCCCTGCCGAGGATGTTGCTGCCTTCCACAGGTATCAAAGCGGCTCGACGCCAGAACTGCCATATTCCTGTCATTGTTTCAACAGTTCGCTCTGCTAAACTCCATAATGGCAGGAGACTTTCTATCTTGTTTGGTCGAGGGGGCGGTTCGCATCTTTCATCCTGAAGCTTAGTAAATGCATCTTCCGCTTTGAAGATTTCGACCAATCCCCACTTTGAAAGATTCTCAATATGTTGTTGACGAACATGAGGTGCCAAAGCATTCGTCCAATCGGGAGTGAAATAGTCACAAGCGGTTTCCCACCCCCACACATTAATCACTTGGCGAGGTAGGGCAATCGTGCCATCCTTGCAGCCAAGCTCACTATTCGCATTCAATAGAATATCTTTTTCTTTTATGACAGTCGCAAAAGCTTGAGAAACCTGATTGCATGCTGATTGTTCTATATTAAAAGAGTAATCAGTACCTTTTGGTGGCATGAGGCTGTAGGCCTCTGCTCTGTCCGTCAAATTGAGATCTGTTCTACCTAACCAGTCCAGTAGACTTGATCCGAGTAGACGTCCAATTCTTCCCAGAAGCCAACGGTTTACAGGTGAACTGGCCAACTCCTTTATACCACGTCGAGCAGGATCTTGAATGAACGGAGCTTGAACGCACACTGGAAGGTCGAGTTTGACGCCAGTTGGAAGTACCACATGTAGTCGTCCTCTATCTCCTTCGGGCACATGAGCTACTACGATAACACGGCACGGAGGAAAATCTACATCACTCTCGCCACGCTCTTCCTGTATTTCTTCGATGCAATCAGGAGGGAAATCCTCATCTTTAGAATCAATGACAAGAACTTTATCTGCAAGCCCCGTGAGCCTCACAAATTTGGAGGCAGTGCAAGGGCCAGGTTCCTCCGCTGTCATAGCAAATTTTTTATTCTCCAGATTGAAGCCCTTGATATTGTCAAAGAAAAGAAGTGGCAGGGGAGATTTCCGCCACCGTTCAAACTCATCTTTTAAAAGTTGTTCTTTTTGCTGAGCATCCAGTCTCACTTTGATTATCGTATGTTCGGATGGTTCAGTTCCTGAAATCCATTCCGGTTCAGTAAAACGGCTCTTATTAAAGCGACAAGTAATTGTCGGCGTCGTAAGTTCAGCAATTGGTCCAAGCGAAAAAACTGATTTGAAACCAATTCCTCTAAAACCGATTGTTAATAGCCGTCTCTTGTTTGATCGGCCAAATGAACAAAGGGACTCGAACTCTTCACATGTGAAATCATGACCATTGTGCTCAAACACAAAGAAACCATCTTTAAGAAAGCCGGATGCCCATGTCGCACCAGCATCATCCGCGTTCTGAATAAGCTCTGAAAGTACATGCCGCGGGCTTTGCACTTGGCGAAACAGTTGGTACCAAGGGCCAGCTAAATCAGGATCGCCTTCAAGTTGATCCCAACGGCTTTTTGCCTTAGAGCGTATAGCTTCAAAAAAGTCTGGTTCGCGGAGCATTAATCTCTATTCCTTTTCGAAATTGAAGTTGGAGAAACCAAGTGTCCGGCAATTCTCCGTCACTGTACGGATCACCTGCTCTGACGCTCCGTCTGGAATACTAATCTGTATTTCAAGAGTGGTCTCTGCCGATGCACCAGGCAAGCTAACTAAGTGCTGGACAACCTCATCCGCGACTTCGGCAATATCCCTAGAAAGGCGAGTGGGATCAAGCTGAATGGTTGCGTGAAAGCGCTTGGGTTTTACCATCTCCGCCGGTGTAATTGGCTCAATTAGGGATGGTTGAGCCGGATGCATACCCCCTGGCACAACATCTGTGGATGACTTTCCATTTGGTTGCCTACGCTGGTCCTCCTCTATGTGCTTTTGTGCGACTTCGGGCTTAACCAGCATGGCTTGACCATCAAGCAATACATTTATGCTACGGCAGACGCTTAAGCCTTTGTAACGCCCCTGGGTTTGATCCCATGACTCGGCAAAGGCGAAGCTATCGGGGTTCCATGTCATAAGACGTACGCCATCAGCGATAGCCGCAACAATGACCTGGCTGTCACGAATGCGCGGCAGGTAGAGATACCGGCCAAAATCCTCTACCAGTTGTTTTATGCTGACATTATCGCCACGCCACAAAGGCACCCTATCCAGTTCCAATCGAAGTCGCGTTGCGCCTATCTGAACCAGGAGCATCTCTTCGCTCTTGAGCCGTTTGGCTGCTCTGGTTGACAGAGCTTCTTGCCCACGCACTGGCATTTCTGTCCATTCAATAACCCCCTGAGGTTTAGACTGACCCGGTACAAGCAGCCACTGATAAGTCTCAGGTATTCTTAGTTTTACAGTTTCATCAGCATTCCGGCTTTTAGTCTCGGCCTGCTTAGCTTGAAAGGCATCTAGGTTCAGCGTTTCACGTTCCTGAATTATGGATGTCCAGGCGAGGTACTGGCGTATGGATTGGTCAAGTTCCTTTAGTCGGTTGCCGTCCGCTGCGAGGAACACAAGCATATTCTTGTAGTTCCTTGGACTATTGCCCCGATTCTCAAGAATACTAGCGGCCTGTGTTCTAGCGGGACTAGCTTGGTCTTTAGAAATATGCGGATACTCAGGATCAAGAATGACTAAACGTGCCTCCAGTTCATCAGGTATGTCACCGCTGGGAACACATACATGGACTCGAGCGAACTCAGCCCTCGTCCTAGCTTCGCCACGAAGTCTCCTACGAATCTCATCTAGCACTGCATGATTCGCTAACTGGGCAGCCCGGTCATCGGCAAGCCTTGTAACTGACGGCTGAGTTGAGTACCAATACTTGTTGCCGTCCACATAGAGGTATGTAGCTTGATCGGTAAGCCGGCGTAGGGCGTCTCCAAAGGTGGGTACACTTTCTCCTGGCTGCACACAACCTAGCTTGATTCTTCGCTCATCGATACCACGGTTGGCGCCTCTCAACGTAGGCGCCGATCCAATGTAGACAGTGCGAGCTACCCTCCGGCAGGCAGAATACCTGCCAAGATTGGGGTTGTCGCGGTCCAAAGTCAGTGGCAGAGATTGCGGTCCGTCAACGTCCTTCTCAATCACAGGCACCCACTGGTCTTCTAGGTATCGCGTCAATTCAAACTGCACCGCCGGATCATCGATGGGTATGCTAGCCGGCAGGATAAGTAGATTGGTATCATTACGAATCCATAAAGAATGTATTACGGCAGCCATCAAGCGCAGGACGCCTCTCGTCCTTTGGAACTTATCTAGTGCAGACCAATCGGTATATAAACGGTCGAAAAGTTCCGGATGTATTGGATAAGCGGCTTTTAGCCGGCGTTCGTAGTCCGCCTCTCGGCACTCATAAGGAAATTCCTGACTTTGGGTTGCATATAGGTCGGTAAAAGCACGGGCGACTGCGTCTCGTTGCACATAAAGACTGTTATCTACTATAGGCTCGAATAGTCTGCGTCGTACGATTTCAAATCCCTCATCCGTACTTGCCGGCCGCCATGAGGACTCAACCCTCCCGACAGTATTCTTCAAACGGTCGAGAGCCATCTTACCTCGTTCGCCGCCTATTTCATTGTCAGAAGCCGGGATACTGACTACAAGCATAGTGCCTGGAGCTGCCTTAGTTGCCTCGGTCAATGCCTGGGCAAATGTGAATTGAGTATCAAAAGTGCCTGCAGGGAGGTTAGGATCATCGTGGAGTTGTCTCGCGTAGGCCACCCATTCATCAATCAAAATCAGGCAAGGAGAATATCGCTGGAACAGCTCACGCAACCTATCTCCAGGGTTGGTTGCACTTTGGTCGGCCTCGGCAATCAATGAATAGCCATCTTTACCGCCAAGCTGCCAAGCTATCTCACCCCACAATGTGCGAGTAATAACGCCGTCGGCCTTACGATGTGGTTGCCCTGGGGAGATTTTGCTCCCTACCAGAACCACCCGGTGGACATCGTGAACAAGTGCTAATCCTGAGTCCTTGAGTATACCTTCGACTCCAGGCAGTTCGGATGCAGCTTTGCCGCTGAACAAATGATACAATGCAAGCATAGAATGCGTCTTGCCCCCGCCGAAATTGGTTTGTAGCTCCACCACCGGATCGCCACCGGTGCCACCAAGACGGCCGAGAGCGCCTGTGAGGAGGTGGATGAGTCCCCCTGTTAGAAAGGTACGACGGTAGAACTCAGTTGGATTGCGGTACTCTTCTGAACCGCGATCAAGGTAGACCTGCCAGAGGTCAGCTGCAAACTCTGCTTGTTGGTAGCGTCCAGAGGCAACGTCAGGATGAGGTGTGACGACCTCCCGCCATGGCTTTAACCCTCCCACCGGTTGTCCCAACATCGGCTGGACTTTGCGCATCTCTCCGCGGCGTTGCTCATCGAATCGGGTGCGGAGAAGTTCCATCTTTTGCTTGTCGATTTCATCAGCTTCCTCGGCCGCTACGGCCTGAAGAAGACGACCAATACTATCAAGACATCGGTAGGCATCGTCCGTACTGAATGGGTTTTGGTGAGCCCACTTGTTTCGCATGTCCCTTAATTCACTAATGAGCGAGCGTTCTGCCGGCCCGAGTGTTCGTCTGAAGACATCGTTCCACTGGTCCCACATAACATGCAACATTGCCTGAACGTCCCAGGTGATTTGGCCACCTTTGCTGGTTGGTTTCTCCTCACTCAAGGATTGCAGTGCGACTCGAGTCCATTGGCCGCCATGAACGGACTTCATCTCACGTTCGAAGAATGGCTTAAGTCCTGCCTTTAATGTCTCAAGTGCTTTGCCTACTCTTTCGTAATTTGTTATCGCCATCGCTTATCACCCCCTAAGACATTTCCATTCGGCCTTGTTCTGGCAATTTAGAGTCTTGCGCGAGCCGCGTTATTTCAGGCCAGGCTCTGACCAGACCGTTGTAAGCCATTGCCTCTCTAGACCAACCTTTTTTATCGCATATGGCGAATAAACGGTAAGCCAGTGAACGTGCCTCCTCACTACGACCGCCACCCAAACGCGCTACTAGGCGTCCTGCAACTTCCTCTCCGTCAGCCTCCAGAGTCCGGATGAGCTGCTGAGTAGATTCCCATACGGTCAACCGAGCATCCTTGAGGGGGTCCCATCCTTCCTCAAGTTCGTCCCTTTTTAGGAGACGCACTTTACCAGCCTTAGCTTGAGCCACACCTGAGTTGACCAGCCCCTGTACTGCAATATCCTTCGCCTTGGCAAGAGTCTCCGCTTCACCAAACGGGCCTTCTTCCATTCCCCTCTGTTCAAACCAGGCTAGACAAAAGCGCGTATCTCGGTCTAGGTCGCCTTCTTCCTGAGTCAGATATGCATCCAGCTCCTGGTTTATGATCTGAAGAGCGGAACGTACCGACATGGGGTTACCGTCAGCTTCTAGTACCTTCGAATAGCGGGAGAATACCGCCATCCCGGGTCCAATAGACGCCTGAGTTAGGTCAACCGGTGCAACACCCCCACTGATGAGTAACTTTAGCTGGCTAGGCATTTCTTTTCTTAAAGCCGCTATGAATTCCTTCCGTGTCGCAAGTGGTGCATCCTCTGGCCGAGGACGGCAGGCGATGACAATAGAGGACGCCAGTGCATTAGCATTATAGTCTCGCAAGCCGCCTGACCGTTCTGTTCGCATCGGCCAAGTGGCAGTAATCTGAAATCCTGCTTTCAATAGTCCGTCGAGCATCTTTTCCCATCCAGTTGATGAAGCAGTTACGCCATTCCCGTCATCATCTCCAAGCTCTTGTTGCTTGAAAGCGTAGTAGACAGTCAGAGGATACTCCGGGTTAGAGTGTTGTCTCATCAGGGTAAAAGCTTTGCCTAGACCGATTTCAAAATGCTCCTCTGCTTTCCTACCATCACCATTGAACCGGAAAGGTGAAGCTATTAATTCCTGCGCCTTGGGCGTGAGCACAGTCGAAAAAAGTTCGGGATATACATTGGCTAGACTTCTCCTTAGCCAGATATAGAAGAAGTCTGAGAGGTCAGCATATCCGATGTTATCATAGTATGGCGGGTCAGATGCAATCAGTGGAGCGTTAGTTTTTTGCTTTGGAAGAGCGATAGAGGCATCGAGTTGATCCACAGTGCCCAATGGCTGTCTAACAGGAGTCCTCTCCAGGCACTCTGCCACGAGACCTACTGAATCCTGCCAGTTGCCCGTTGACTCGCTGAACGGATTTGATTCCGCAAAGTCCCAGGTCATCGGTATAGCCTGACGGGCAAAAGTCTGCTCAATTTTTTCGCCACCTGTATTCCAGATACATATAGTGGAACCACGGTTCGCTAAGCGGTCAACAGTAAAAGCAAGGTATGTACTGACAGCGTCTGCGTAAGCTAGAGCTCCAGATCCGCCAGACGAAAACCCTTTCGCATCGTTCGTCATACCTGCTCGCACTGCATCTTCGAACACCCGCTTCCGTGCTTCTGTGACCAGGTCGGAAAACGTGGTTAGAGCGAGAAGCTGACGTTTAGTGAATAGGTCGGCGTGACTTGTCATCCCGTAGGCTTGCACACGAAACCCTAATGCTTTCTCAGGAAGATTCGTTTTCGGAAATGATCTTGGGATGGCCCCTAAAGCTAATACTTCGTGTTTTTCAATTGGGGGTATGTACAAACGTTGTGTTCGTCCGTCAACAACAATTGCCATTAGCCTGTAACCCAATCGCGCCTCACGGCCTTGAGCCCTAATTTCTTCAAAGGGCAAAGACGTGTTACATACCGGGCACCTAGCACCTTGACGATTCACAGTACCTGCGATTCCTGCAGCGCTTCCTGCCTGTACTCGGAATCGTACTCTCTTGTTATCTCTGTCTGGCTCTAATCCGACAGAGTACCTCCGGCCCTCTTTGCTAGACAAGGTAAGTGAGCGAATAAGAGGTAATTCAAAATTACAGGCCGGATTTGAGCACTTTGCTGTACGCGCCCAAAGCCACGCAATCACAGTCTCTCCACTAGGGGCCTTTGGGTAGAATTGTCCGATGCTTTTCTCAGCCTCATTCCTCATCCACCGTCCGTAGTATCTCACGTCGGCAGCAAGTCCAGCTGCCCCTTTCCATACTGCAGAGTCAGCCGTGCCCTTCCGCAATTCAGGATTAACAGGGTGCCGTCCATCAAATATGGAAGGTATCTCAATTAATGCCTTGGTAATAAGTACAGCTACGGGGTTTAAATCCGAAGCAGAAACAGACAGCCCCAAACGTTGGCCCTCCAGTGGGATAGAACCACCCCCACAGAACGGGTCTAAAACTGACGGTACAACGCCTTTGGTGGCCCGGCGTATCTCCCTCCTTGCGGTCTCAAGTACTGTCTCGTTCGTGGTATTCTCCCACTCAACGAGTCGCTCGATAATGTTGAAAAGTCGTTCGCGCTCCTTAGAAGCCTTGTCCTCCGGCAGATCGTTACCCGGGTCATCAATTAATGAAGCGAAAAGTACAGCCCGACACGCTGCCAGCGGCCGTCGTGCCCACCAAATATGTAAAGTTGAGGGATGGCCATGCCTGATCGATTTCTCTCGCGCTGAAGCGGCGTTGATTGCCTCAAGAGGCAAGGCTACCTCAATCAGCTTTTTACGGTAGGTCATTGTGGTTTTCCCCCTCGTGCAATTATTTCACCTAGGTCATAGTTCACACTGGTAACACCAAAGTCAGGTTCTCGTCCGAAGGGATAACGGATATAGACTGGTTCATGGACTGACTTTCCATCAACTAGGACAACAGCTAGGATGAATTCCTCGGGTTTGTTGAGACCTGTCAATATCTCATTCTTAGTCACTGTCACTGTCGTTGCTCGATAGTCGCGCCCTTTAACTTCGATGAAGAGCAATCGGCCACTGTCTCGGAACCCGGATTCAATATCATATCCAACCTTCTCCGCGGATACATCGACAGGTCGACGGTCTAGCAACCGCTCAATTTCCAGGACCTTACGCATTGCAAGTTGCTCAATGCGCTTAGTTTCCCGAGACTCTTCATCTCCTACACCAACCTTCTGACCGCGCAAACGCTGCAATAAGCCTTCTGGCACAACGAGGGCGCCACCGATTATCACTGGGGGCACTGGATAAACATGTCGCTCTAACTCTAACTCATCCAGGCGCTTTTTAAGCCGAGCCTCTAATTCGTCAGCACGCTGGCGAGCTTTGCCTGAGTTAATTTTGGCATTGACCTTACCAGCTAACTCCTGCATTTTTAATTCATTGGCCCGGTAGTCCCAATAGTTAATCTCCTTAGTAAGACGGTCCTTCACTGCCGCTACGGTGTGGTCAACGACTTCCTCGCGCCGTCGGCGTACCTCCTCTAGGTGCCGTGGCACCACGCGCTCGATGGCGTACTGCATAATTTTGGACTCGAAATCTCCTTTGAGCCAAGCATCAGACAGTATGGGCAGTATGGATTCACGCTCCTCAGGACCTATCGAGCGATAGTCCAAATAGGGAGCATACCCAGCTGCACGAGTGTCGCCATTGCGGTCCACCTCAACGAATTGCATCTGCTGCGATACGATCCGTTTTCGCCCATCAGGAAGCGTTCTGGCATCCTGCAATGAGTGCTCTAGGTAAAATAGTAAACGCGGATTGTCCGAAATATCAGTGGGGTCAACCAGAATAGCCCCCTCTTTCAGCAAATTGCGATACTTTTCCAGCATGAGATCAATTACAACATCCAGTAGCGGGTGTCCCGGACAGACAAGCTCTGCCAAGGGCTTACCTCGAATGGTTATTTGGTCCTTTTCGAAGCATACACGCTCATACTTCGCCATGAGTGGTTCACCGACACCCAACAATCGATCACGGCTTCGCATGACTTGCGGTACATGCGTTACTTCATATCTTTTAGGTTCGCGTTCCCTTGCTGTCCCTCCAAAATGAGCAAAGGCTTCAAGAAAGAAAGCTCGTATAAAATGCGGCTGAAGTTTTCGAGCGTCGGCTCTTTCCATATCTTCACGAATTCGCTGCACTTTGGCTGTATCCAGAGAGTCGTGTGCCAAAGCCCGATCTTCAAGGAGTTGTCGTAAATGGTCTCGGTCGAGCTCAGCGTCTACTACCTTGTTGTGCCTGCTCCTGACCTCCGGCTGGTCCCCGTAGCGGATTGCTTCAAGCAGAAGCTTACGCAGCTCATCACCCTCGAAAACGCGACCAAGAATGTCGAAGACTCCTCCGCCAAGCGCTTTTCGTTCTTCTTCGAGCTTTGTCAGAAGCCTGTGATATACCTCGCCTTCGCGTGTCTTGTATGCCACGAGACTCCACATGTGGCATACCTCTTCTTGGCCGATGCGATGAATACGTCCAAACCGCTGCTCAAGACGATTTGGGTTCCAAGGCAGGTCGTAGTTGACCATTAGATGTGCCCTCTGGAGATTAATTCCTTCACCAGCGGCATCTGTGGCGACCAGCACAAAGACATCTTTATTCTGAAGAAATGCTTCCTGGGTCTTGCGCCTGTCTTCACGACCCATGCTGCCATGAATGGTCACCACCGCCTCATGGCGCCCGACAAGGCCGCGGATCTTCTCCACTAGGTAATCCACAGTATCTCGGTGTTCACTGAAGATGATTAATTTTCTGATATTGCCACTAACATCAACTATTTCATGATTATTCTGGAGAAGATTGGAGAGTTGCTCCCATTTTTTATCTTTCCCTGAACGGCGTACAGTTGCTGCAAGTAGTTCAAGGGACTTCAAGGTCTCTATTTCTTTTTCTAGTTCAGCTACATTACGGGAGGCTGAAGCTTGTTCAACGATTTTATCTTCAAGGGACTCCAGTTCGCCGCTCGGGCGGTCATCCATCTCGTCCAGATCATCTTCATCTAGGATGGGAAGGTCTTTGGGATCCTCTATTCGTGTCTGAAGCCCGTGCTTCATTATACGTTCCTCATTAAGGCGTTTTTCGAGTCTTTCACGTCGGCGTCTCAGCGACTCGTGTATGGCGGCAGGTGATGAAGCCAGACGACGTTGCAATGAGGTGAGGGCGAAGCCAACTCTATTGCCCCGACGGCCTTCACCTTCAGCCATGAGACGGTCTACTCGGTTCATTTCCTCTTGGACGTAGGCTGTAACTCGGTTGTAAAGGTCATTCTCTTCATTTGAAAGCTCATAAGTCACTGTATAAGCCCAACGTTCCGGGAATAGAGGAGTACCGTCAAACTTCACTAGCTGCTCTTTAACTAATCGACGCATAACATCTGAAGTATCGGCAATGTGTATGCCGTCGCGGAATTTTCCTTCGAATCTATCACTATCGAGGAGAGCCATAAAAAGCTGGAAGTCTTCCTCCTTACCATTATGAGGCGTGGCAGTAAGTAACAATAGATGCCTTGTTCGGTCAGGCGCTCCAAGCAGTTGTCCGAGCTTGTAGCGTTTGGTCTCCTTAATGTCGCTGCCAAAAAAGTGTGCTGACATTTTGTGTGCTTCGTCTACAATCACGAGGTCCCATTCTGTCTGACGGAGCTTCGCTTGAATGCTTTCATTCCGACTCATGTGGTCCAGCCGGCTTATTACCAAGTTGGCTTCATTGTAGGGATTGCCACTCTTTGAGTCCTCGATCGTCTGGTTAGAAATTATCTTAAAATCAAGACCGAATCGGCGCCACATTTCGTCTTGCCATTGGTCAACTAAGTTCCCAGGGCAGCAAATAAGACATCGGCGGACATCACCGCGGATAGCTAATTCCTTTATGAAAAGACCCGCCATAATAGTTTTTCCAGCTCCAGGGTCATCGGCTAGAAGAAAGCGCAATGGTTGTCTAGGAAGCATCGTTTCATAAACAGCGGTTATCTGATGAGGTAGAGGGTCAACAACAGAAGTATGCACGGCCAGAACCGGGTCAAAAAGATGTGCTAAGCGAATACGGTACGCTTCCGAAACTAGACGAAAAATGCCACCTTCGACGTCAAAGCTCCATACCCGAGTAGCTTCGATAGTCTCTAAAGATGCTTCGCGGTCGCGAAACATCAGTTGATTGCCAAGGTTTCCAGAAGAGTCTTTGTAAGTTAACTCCACTACGTTTGGGCCGTGCCACTGTGCGCTGACTACAGTTACCGGTCCACTAGGCGTAACTCCTTTTACGAGGGTACCTTGCTTCAAGTCTTCTAGTCGAGCCATTCTGTACCTCCTTTAACGCCTATCGACAGCATTATCTACGGGAAATGCCTTCGAAGATGGCCTACCTCTGCGCCCTTTATATCCTCTCGCAAATGAGTGAAGTGTATCGCTTCGGATGAGCCAAGTGTTATGGATCTTTTTCGCCACTAATCTACTTTCTCTACATAATCTTTTCACCGTTCCGGGATGAACCCCTAGTACCTGGGCAGCCTCAACCACACTCAAGTAATCATCTAATATAGGCATTAAATATCCTTCTAGACCAATATTATTCCGATGTCGTTATATTATTCCCCTAGGCTCTGGGAAAGTCAAGGTTCATCTCTTTGGTTCGGATAAACAAACTATCTGGTTGAAGGTCAATGCCAGACAAATGATAAAGATGGCTGGCAATAAACCTACAGCACCGGAATCGGCAGCCTAAGAAAGAAAAGGAGAAAAGAGAACCAGAAAAGAGACCCCCCTACCTCCTCTAAAGACGAATATATATACAGAGGAAGAGAAAGAGAAACGCTGTGACGTATGTTATAGATTAGCTAACAAATAGCTAACAGACTGGATTACATGGGTTATCACAATTTAGTACTCCACGCTCAGAAACGGCTGCTTGCACCAGACAAATTTGTACTTATTTGAGCTTAACAGCATCACATGATACAATGAGACACAGTTTCGTAAACCGCTTGTCGTAGGTTCGATTCCTATCGCTGGCTCCAGTTCTTGAAGCTAAAATCCACTGAAATGGCGAGAGCGTTTTGGCGGATTTTTTATTTTTGCTAATCTTTTGCTAATCTATGTGAATTTAGGGACAGTTTAAAGATGCTGACAATGTGTAGCCAATATTACCTAAATATTCGGCATGTACGTTTAATTTGTTATTTCCCGGCGTTTTATAAGGTAAATAAAAAGTAACTAAAGCTTCTTGATTAACGTTGAGTGAAAAAGGCTGAGTTTCTTGAGATACTAATATTCTACCGTCATCAGAACGAATATCAGCAAATGTTTTTATGTTATCCACTTGAGTTGAGCCGATATTTTTTATATACGCCCTAATTCTATAGACACGACCGGCTCTGAAGTCATCGATCGTATAGGTAATAGCAGGAAGAGGGTTTAAAGGAACGATAAAAAAATCATTTGGGTCATATATATTTGGAATATGACCAATTGCTAGGTCAACATTTGGAATCACAGCGGCGAAGTGAGAGAACAAAGGCGGGGTTAGAACGGTTCCGGGCTATCGGTAAGAAGTTGGGGCGGCCCCCCGGCAGTAAGGACAAAAGGCGCCGGCAAAAAAGGGTCGCTCGGATTCACGAACGATACTTCACGCCTACCGGCATTTATTGAAAAAGGAACCTTTTTATTCCCTATTGACCATCCGCTAAATTGTTACTTTCGGCAGTGCCCGCACAACGCGCTGGGTATGCCCCCAAAAAAGATGGGAGTGCAAAAATTCAGAAAGTATCGGACTCTACGGGGGCAAAAAGAAGGAGTCCAGTTGAGACCAATGGCGGAAGTTTGTAAACCAGAAATTAAGCTTCTTGACATCGTTAGTCTGGCAGGAGTAAAGTTATCATGTTTTAATGCACGGTTCGGGTTATCCGGTACGGTACTTCACAGAGGAGGATAAACGGTCTCACAATTCGGATTTGCGATAATGCGGTGGGACACCGTTTTGTCGCTTCCGTCTCGATCCTCAGCGGAGAACAGGATGATGACCCTTGGTTGAGATCAATTGTGGTACATTCTTCTAGAGGCGAGACTATTGCACTGCAAACGAAAAGAGCGGTATAGGTTACTCGTTTCCTATATGATTAACGGAGCCGCTGGTGGACGGTAAATCCTTCAATTTATCACTGGTGCTACCCTTCTACAATGAGGAGGAGAATATCAGAGACGTGGTTAATGGGCTGTCAGTTGCTTGTGAGAAGGCCCATATTGCCTACGAGTTAGTGCTGGTGAATAATGGCTCGGTGGATGACTCTGCCTCGATATTAGGTGACTTAGCCAAAGAAAAACCTGATAGAATAAGAGTTATCAACATTCCCTCTAATCAGGGCTATGGGTGGGGAATCATTAACGGATTCAATAATGCTTCTGGTGAGTATGTAGGATTTATGTCCGGCGATGGTCAGACAAGCCCCGAAGATATGTTAAGGGTATTCCACGGCATGTCGGAGAACTTTGATATAGTCAAGGCGAAAAGAACTGTACGGAACGATGGAATAGCCCGTAAGATTTTATCCAAAGTCTGTAACTTCCTGTTCCTGGCATTATTCAACGTGAATACGTCAGATGTGAACGGTAGCCCGAAGATTCTTAAGAACGAACTGCTACGCAAGATTGCTCCCACATCCAAGGACTGGTTCATCGATGCTGAAATAGTTATCAAGGCCATGTATCTGAATCTTAAGCTCAAGGAGGTACCTGTGGAGTTCTTACGCCGAGAAAAAGGGAGGTCCCACGTGAAGTTCTCCACGATTTTTGAGTTTGCGAAGAATATGTGGAATTATAGATTCGGCAGAGGATTTGAAGAATGGAAACAAGCGATTCAAAAGTAGTGATCCTTTGTGGCGGAAGAGGGGTCAGGTTTCATGAAGCGACAGAGCTTAGACCTAAGCCTCTCATAGAGATAGGGGGAAGACCCATACTCTGGCACATAATGAAGACTTATGGCTATTATGGGCACCAAGACTTCATACTATGCTTGGGCTACAGAGGCGAGATGATAAAAAGACATTTTCTTGATTACGAGCTTATGAATTGTGACTTTACGGTCCAGTTGGGTCGAAAGAAGAAGATTGAGCTCCACAACACATGTCAGGAACAGGGATGGAAGGTTACCTTAGCCGAGACCGGCATAAATGCTATGACTGGCGCTCGGATCAAACGCATCGAAAAGTATGTTGATTCTGACTTGTTTCTACTGACTTATGGGGATGCTGTCACCAATCTTAATATTTCTAACCTGGTTGATTTTCATCACTCCCATAAGAAAATTGGGACAATCACTGCGGTGAGCTCTCTATCAAGATTTGGTGACCTCAAGATAGGTCGAGGCAATTTGGTTGAAGAGTTTAGGGAAAAGGCTCCCATCCATGGTAGCTACATCAACGGAGGTTTCTTTGTCTTTGACCGAAGATTATTTGACTATGTGGACGATGATGATAGTTGTAGTTTCGAGCGGCAACCATTGGAACGACTTGCGAAGGACGGGCAACTAGCTGCTTACGTTCACGACGGTTACTGGCAGTGCATGGATACTTACCGTGATTGGGAAATCCTTGAGCAAGCTTGGAATACCAACAATCCACCGTGGAAAGTCTGGGGATGAGCACGATGAAGGATTTTTGGCGAGACCGGAAGGTGTTCATCACCGGTTGTACGGGACTGCTTGGGTCTTGGTTGACCCAGACCCTGGTGGAGAGAAACGCCGAGGTTGTCGGACTGGTTCGAGACCTAGTCCCTAAGTCCAATCTCAATTGGAGCGGATTTAGCGACAAAATTAATATCGTTCGCGGCGAACTGGAGGATTATCCCACCCTGGAGCGAGCACTCAACGAGTATGAAATAGACACCGTTTTTCACCTGGGTGCCCAAACAATCGTCGGCATCGCCAACAGGAACCCTCTAAGCACCTTCGAATCTAACATAAGAGGGACGTGGAATTTACTGGAAGCCTGCCGGCGAACCAGCACTATCTCAAGGGTTTTGGTTGCCTCTAGCGATAAAGCGTATGGTGAACATGAAGAACTCCCCTATAATGAGACGTTTGCTCTTAAAGGCAGTCACCCCTATGACGTTTCCAAAAGCTGTGTGGACCTAATCTCCACTGCCTACTATAAGACCTATGGTTTGCCAATCGGCATTGCGAGGTGTGGTAATTTCTATGGAGGCGGTGACCTGAATTTCAATCGTATCATCCCCGGGACGATAAGAGCCGTATTTAATAACGAGAGGCCTGTAATTCGTAGCGATGGGACTTTCATTCGCGATTATATTTTCGTATTGGATGCGGTGGAGGCATACTCACTACTGGCTGAACGCATGGACAACAAGAACATACATGGCGAGGCCTTCAATTTTAGTAATGAAATGCGAATGACTGTTATCGAGATTGTGCAAAAGATATTGCGGTTAATGAACCGGGAAGACCTAGAACCGACGATATTAAACACGGTGAAGGGTGAGATAAAGCATCAATATCTCACTACTCAAAAAGCCGGGATGATTTTGGGCTGGAAACCCAAGTACGAACTAGAAGAAGGTCTCTTGGAGACTATCAAGTGGTACCAAGAGTTTTTTGAGGGGCAGAACAAGACTAGATGATTGCAGCACTAAACAATACAGTGGTGTTTGTTACGGGAGTTTCCGGTTTCATCGGCTCACACCTAGCCCGAAGGCTGGTTGCGGAGGGGGCCAAAGTGCATGGGCTGGTTAGAAAGAGCTCTAACTTATGGCGAATCCAAGACTTTAGAGACCAGATTGAATTTCACTATGCTGACCTAAGAGATTTTGAATCAGTGAAAAAAGCAGTTCAAGATATCAGCCCACAGAAAATATTCCATCTCTCTGCGTACGTCGATGTTGATCGCTCCCCGGCGCTCATGGCGGAAATGGTCGAAGTTAACGTCAAAGGAACTCTAAATTTGTTACAGGCTCTGGGTGGAATTCCTTACGACTGTTTCGTAAACACAGGAGCTTCTGAGGAATATGGAGACAACCCAGTTCCATTTCGAGAAAGCCAAATGCCAAATCCAGTCTCTCCCTATTCAGCATCAAAGGTGGCTACCACTATGTTTTGCCAGATGCTTCATAAGACGCAAGGATTACCGATTGTTACTTTGAGACCTTTCTTGACCTACGGTCCAAGACAGGAGAGCCGCATGCTCATTCCCTCGCTAATTCAGCAGACGCTTCGCAGTGAGGCCTTTGAAATGACCGGGGGAGAACAGACCAGAGAATTCAACTATATCGATGATATCGTCGACGGTTTTGTGCGGGCTTCCGTTACCCCCGGAGCTATTGGCGAAATAATAAACATTGGGAATGGCTTGGAGCATAAAGTCAAGGATGTGGTAGAGGCAGTTTTGAGCCTGATGAACAGTTCCGTAAAACCGAAGATAGGAGCTTTAAATTATCGCCCCGGGGAAGCCTGGCATTTTTACTGTGACAATACCAAAGCGAGGCGAATTCTGGGCTGGGAACCCAGGGTCAATTTAGGCGATGGCCTAAAAAAGACCATCGATTGGTACCGGGAATACTATCTGAAGAATAATCAGGATGTAGCCAAAATGGGAGAGCGGAGTGCCCACCACGGTTAGTTTATCTCGTCGGAACTGCAATGACTTATGATTTTTCGGCTCACAGTAAGGAATACGAGAGGACTATCGGTAAGTCTCACAAGTACTTCATCCAGGTTAAATGCAGCGAGTTGCTGAAGATGCTGGCAAGATATGGGCTTACTCCCGAGAGAGTCTTGGATCTAGGCTGCGGCACGGGAGAAGCAGAGCAGATTTTATGCAAATACTTTGGTAACATTACTGGCATCGACCTGTCGGAAGGCATGATTAGTGAGGCAAAAAAGAAGGGTTTGGTAAATTGCGAATTCCGACAGGCAAATGCGACAAAGCTTCCATTTACAGGCGAGCATTTTGACCTGGTCTTTTCGTTTTCATTATTTCATCATATAGCGAAAAACCAATTGGAGCAGTCAATAAACGAGGCGGTAAGAGTAACCAGAAAATCGGCAATTATACTGGTCTTTGAGCATAACCCCCGAAATCCAATAACTAAACTCGTGGTGGAGAGGTCGCCGATTGACAAGGGTATTATATTGTTAAATGCCAGTAGTATAGAAGAATTGTACCGAAAATCTAATGTAGAAATACTGGAAAAGAGATATATCGTTTTCTTGCCCAGGTTAATGTCCTTTTTACGTCCGTTGGAAGGCCTGCTACACAAAGTACCTTATGGTGGTCAATATTGCGTTGCGGGGCGGGTCACTTGAGTAAGCAGAGAGTTAACCCCAGGTTACAGAGGAGTAACATGTTTGGTCTAATATTAGTGTCCATCTGTATCGTTTGTGCCGTGGTGGGGCAAATTGCCATGAAGAGTGGCATGGGTGATATTGGCGAGATAAGCAATATGAGACAGTTGCTGAATTCTCATACCCTTTTCCTTATCTTCACAAACATCCGCATTCTGATAGGCTTACTGTTCTATGCGGTGTCGGCTGTGTTATGGTTAGCCGCCTTATCGACGCTGAATGTCAGCTTTATGTACCCCTTATTGAGTCTGGCTTACGTAGTGACAGCAATATTGGCGTTTGTTTTCCTAAAGGAAAAGATAACTCCATTCGGCTGGCTGGGAATTATCCTTGTGGTAGGTGGCTGCTTCCTGATACTCAAGGCAGGCCGTTAGTATGCCAAATGTTAGTAGGGGGCCGTGTTTTGTTAAACGCGTGACTATCTCAGGTACCTGATTTTTCTGCGAATCTCAGGTGCTTAGAAGTAAGAACAGGTACAATTATTGGGGCGGGTCACTGGGGCAGGCGTTGTCCTGATTTGCTTGGGGTTATTCTGGGTACTGCGAAGTTAATAAATATGAGGCTGCCAAAAATCCTTATCAAAATCAGAACTAAGGAAGTTCTGGTTTTCTCTCTCATCATTTTACTCGCCATTGGTATTAGAGTCGGAATTACCTATAATACCCTCGGCGTCCCCGAGTATTCCGGAATGGCGGTTGATATAGGCGAGGCTGCCAGGAACCTGGCAGAGGGTAGAGGTTACGTTGTTGACTCCGCTTATATGGGCGCAATCAGCAGGTTACAGGCGGAAAAGAACATGCTGGTCGACCTTCAGGACGTGCCACCTCCGGTTGTTGAGGTTTTTTCACCCTATTATGCGCTTCCGCCAGGACCCAGCGCTTTACTGGCTTTAACTTACAAAGTATTCGGGGAATACAGGTATATCTACTTCCGATTACTAGAAGCTATTATTTCCTCATTTGGTTGCCTATTCATATTCCTGTTAGGCAAGGAACTATTTAATCGTAACATCGGGTTATTCGCTGCCTTGGTATATGCTGTTTACCTGCCTTTGGCCTATATTTCTACCTGGGCCCTCCATGACGCCCTGATACCATTTATAACGCTACTAGCAGTATACCTCTTCATCCTTGGGGCAAAAAGAAAAGCCTTAAAGTTCTACATCCTGGCCGGACTTACTACTGGCATTGGATGCTATTTCCAGCCAACTGTTGTGCTCCTGCCGCTCAGCTTTGGCCTGGGCCTTTTTATATATCGCCTGGGCGAGTCAAATCTCAGAAAGAATATCACCCATGTGATCATGACGAGCGCTGTCATGATGGTGGTGGTGGTACTGGTTGTATCCCCCTGGGTGGCGAGAAATTACCACATTACCGGCAAGATTATGCTGATGCGTCCCAGTACGTGGCAGGCTGTCTGGGAAGGCTTCGGTGAGTTTGAAAATCCCGTAGGGGCGGTGCTTAATGATGAAGTAACCTACGAGCAGGTAAAAGATGAGCTGGGCTATAATATCCCCTACGGTACGCCGGAATATGACGCGGTTCTACGAGGAAAATCGATAAAGGCTATCGAGGAACACCCTTTTTGGTGGCTAAGTATTCTGGCCCGCAGAGCGCCGCATACTATAGTCTACGGGAGTGAATTGGGGATAGCCCATTACCCGCGTGATACTCATGGAAATATCCTCTGGGGTGAAACACAGGCTCAGGCTGATAGCCATTCGCGTTTCATCATTGCGATAAAAAGCGCTAATTTCGGGGAAGCATGGGAAATATTAAGAACACACCCTTACGCTATTTTCTCATCGGGGATGACCCTGTTGTTCGCTTTTTTGCCGTTATTGCTCAGTATCATCGGCATATGGCTGATGAGGCGGGAATGGAGAGCTATCGTCCTGGTAGCAACAGTGCTGTTTTATTTCTCGGTAGTAAATATTCTTTTCTTCGTTAACTGGAAGACCTTGGTGCCGGGCGCATTGGCCTATGTCCTTTTCAGCGCTATCACGCTACATTACGTCGTGTTAAGGTTGAAAATTGTTCACGAATAGCTAACGGACTGAGTAATAGCTGGCAGCAACTGGTAACTTTTGACGCACAAATTAAGAATTTCGTGGGTGGTGGGATGACACATTTTCGAAGCTAAAAACACTCCATAGCACATAGTCTTACAGACTTTTAATCAGATCAGCTTGGTGCAAAGGCAAATACTGCCTGAAAAACCAAACCTTTGGTTCTATCTGTGGAACCCATCGGCTCATTACACAGGGGCCGAACTTGCTTAACCATGACCGCAGCTATCCAGTGGAAGGAATCCAGCTAATAAATAGCTAACGGGCGGAATGCGACTAGATATTACAGGATGGCATTGCACGAACAAATAAGGTTTTTGGCCTACGACGTAAGGGGTCTAGTTGGAACGGGACAACATCATGTGGTACAATGGCGAACAGTTTCGTAAACCGCTTGTCGTAGGTTCGATTCCTATCGCTGGCTCCATTTTTTAGGGGTCACCGGTCGCTATTGTCCCAGTAATTTAAAGACTTTTAAGAGAAATGTTGGCTTTAGCAATCAACTTGTATTACGAAAAGTAATTGAGTGGCTATAAAGTGCTTTATTATCATTCTAATCAGTGTCCAGAGCTTCCGTGATGTAAAAAGAGTTTGCACTTAAACCGGTACAGGAGGGATCGGTGGTGCTGGTCACTCTAATTTGGTAATTGTCTCCTAACATCTGATAAGGGGATATTGTCCATAAATAGAAGCCAGTGCCACCCGAACCTATCGATATCATTGAAGCAATAGGGCGTTGAAAAACGCCGTCCTTGTAAAGATCAATTTTAACGTATGGGCCAGGATTACTGTTATACATCCAGGTGATAGCGTATTGACTCTCTCTTGCCCAGCCCTCACCACTGGGCGAAGTGACGATGATAGGTGGCCCTTTGATTCTGAAATTGCCTTCACTGGTAGCGGTACAGGTGGTATTGCTGGTACTGGTTATTTTGATCTGGTATTTGTCTCCTGGAATCTGAGTAGATGGTATTGTCCATACATAGCAACGGCCGCTACCATCTGAACCTGCCGGTGTCTGTGTAGTGATAGTCTGGTAATAAGCTCCGCCTTTAAGGAGCTCAATTTTAACATACGGACCTGGGTTGCCACTACATGCCCAGTCAATTTCCTGCCATTGTCCTGCCGTATAACTTTCACCATCTTTGGGTGAACTAACGGTAATAGGGGCTTTCAGGATACTAAAAGTGTTTTTACTTGAACCGGTAAAGGCGGAATCTGTGGTGCTGGTAACTCTAATCTGGAAATTGTTTCCGGAAATTTCAGAGGAGGGTATTGTCCAATTATAGAGACCACTGCCGCCTGTGCCTGTGGGTGCCTTTTGGGTGATAGTCTGGTAAAAAGCCCCGTCCTTAAGAAGTTCAATTTTAACATAGGTTCCCGGGTTGCCAGTATATGTCCATTTGATAGCCTGCTGACTCCCCGCTGTCCAGGTTTCTCCACCGGAGGGAGAAGCAACAATGAAAGTGGATTCCGGGCTGTTGAAAGGATAGAGGTTACCATCAGGAAAACTCCCGATCCCGTTACCTGTGCCATAAAACCTGTAAAACCATGAAAGTACGTCAGGGCTTAAAGCGAGGCCGTTGTCCCGTGAGGCGGCATACATGGTGTTGTTATCGCTGGTGATGGAAGTAGACTGAATTTGTGTGCTGGGAGAGCTGGCTGCCTGCGTTTTTGCGGGCATTGTCAATGGGAGCGCGACAATTAAAAATAATAAAAATCCCAGAACCGCCAATCGGGAAAGTAATTTCAACATCTCAGCCATCCCTTCATCCGTATTATCAATTTTTTTATTTTCGGTTTAAATGTCTTCTCCTAACCGCATATTAAAGATATAATTTACTGTGGCAGATAAAACCGGCTCATAAAATAGAGAAATCCCCAATTCTGATTATTATAATTATTAGACTATTTATAGTTATATTACTGTATTATTTCAGTTAGATTTTGGAGAGAAATTAACTCAGTTCGGCTCTTATTTTCAAAATTGTTACATTATTTGATCCATCTATTTTAGCTACGTGTTTATTAAATTCATAATAAGAGGTTCCTATGGTGTTCTTATAATCTGCTCCCCGAAAACCAGCGCATACATTGACCTGACTCGCTAGGCGGAACTGAAGGTTGCCTTGAAAGAACAGACATGAGATTATATCTACGGAACCCATAGGGCATCTCACGAACAAATGAGATTTTTGACCGGAGACGCGAGGGGTCTAATTGGAACGGGACAACATCATGTGGTACAAACAGATTCGTAAGCCGCTTGTTGTAGGTTCGATTCCTATCGCTGGCTCCAGTTTTCAAAGCCGGAATTCAGCCTGCTGGTGCGCTTTTTTATATTCTTCCAGGTTCAGGTGCCAGATATCCGGCGCAAAAATCCTTATCGCCAGTACCAGCGCAACACAGGAAGCGCCCATTATCGTCACCGCCATCGGGCCCCCCAGATAGTTCCCCAGAGCGCCCGCCAGCAGGCTTCCCAGGGGCATAAGAGCCCGGTTCAGCAGGTAGATACCTAGGATCCTTCCCCTTAAACGCGCGGGCGCCAGCGTCTGGATGATGGTCTGGTCCTGGGTAGTGTAGCTGCTGTTGCTCACCCCGATTATCAGGATAAATATCGTCGCTAGCCACAACATATGCGAATGCCCGAATAATATCAGTGAGACTCCGAAGCCGGCCGCCCCCACTATCATCAATTTTCCGCTGCCCTGGAGCCGCCCTATCGAAGCTATCGTCAATGCCCCGAGCACAGCGCCGACGCCTACCATCGCCATGAGTAAGCCCTGCGTGGCGGAACCGCCTTTAAAAACTTGAGTCGCGAAACCCGGCATGAGAGTGATGAAAGGCATGCCCAGCACCATCGGTGCCAGGCCCAGCACCATCAACGCCAGGATGAGTTTATTAGACATTACATAGGCGAAGCCTTCGCGGGTACTGGATAAAAACGATTGCTCTTCGGCCGCAAACGAGGCGGCGGCCTGCTTGGTCTCGGGCACCTTTATCTGTACCGTCCAGACTGTTGCGATAATGTACATGAAGGCCTGGACATAATAGGAAAAGTCAGCGCCCATAATGTTAAGGAGTCCGCTTACCGCCGGACCGATGCTACGGCTTAAGTTAAGCGCCGCGGAGTTCAGAGAAATGGCGTTGAGGAGGTATTTTTCCCCCACGAGGTCGTTAATCAGCACCTGGCGGGCCGGCTGCTGAAACGCCTGCACCGTACCGGCGAGGAAACCGGTGACATAGACGTGCCACGGCTGGACTTGATGGGTGAGGACGAGGGTGGCCAAGGCCACGTTCAATATCGCGTTGACCACCTGGGCGATAATAAGCTGGGCCTTGCGCCCGTAGCGGTCCGCAACCACGCCGGCTATTGAGCCGAAAAGGAGCAAAGGTATTCCCCGTACCGCACTGACGAAACCCAGCTGCAAGTATGACCCGGTAAGGGTAAAGATGAGCCAGGTACGCGTGACCTGGTCCATCCATAGCCCCATCGAGGTGGTTAGCTGTCCTGCCCAGAGCAGGCGGTAATCTCTAAGGCGGAGAGATTCAAAGGTGCGTAAGTTCCGGATACGCATTAGATGTTTCTGGTTTTCACTCTTTCCTTGAAAATGCTCACACGGAGAAAGCCGTTTTATCGGCCAAAGGACTATTTTATCTTAGATTTGTTGGACCTGTCAAACGAAAGCGTATTGAGAAAAAGAGACGCCCCCGTGAAATGCCGGGGGCGACGTTAGTGTTCCGATTTGTGCTCTATTTGTCTGATTTGAAGTTGTCCGGCCGGCCTCTTACCTTGCCCCAGTCGGGTGTTCTTTTATCGAGGAAAGCCTGCATGGACTCCCGCATTTCCGGCCCGCCAAAATAGGTGGGATTAATCAGGGTGGGGAAGTAGTCTATCGTGTGGTGGGGCATCATTTCCAGCTCTTCATCTTTTCGACTTCTTCATCAACTTTGTCCAACGGCACTACCGCGTTGACCAGGCCCCAGGCGAGCGCCTGCTGGGCGGTATAGCGCCGACAGAGCATCCACATTTCCCTGGCCCTCTTCTGGCCGATAATCCGGGACAGGTAAGCTACATCCGTGCCGCTGGCCGGGCTGCCCACCCGCGGGCCCACCTGGCCGAAGATGGCATTGTCCGCGGCGATGGTTAAATCGCAGTGATAAGCGTAATGGTGCCCGGCGCCGATGGCGTATCCTTTCACCACCGCGATGATGGGTTTCAGGGCCAGTCTCATGTTGAGATGGACATCCGTCATCTGGGTAAAAGAGTTGGGCTTTTTCTCGGCGCCTTCCTCGCGCAGGTCGCCGCCGGCGCAGAAAGATTTATCACCGGCGCCCGTGAGAATAATGCAACCGATGCTATCATCGAGCCGCGATTCCCTGAAGCAGGCGCACATTTCGCTCATCCCGCGGGGGCTGATGAAATTAAGCCCCTTGGGATTGGTGTTGGCCATGGTTATCCGGGAAACGCCGCCCATTTTATAGTACTTTTTCTCGTAAATGGTCTGGTCAGTGCAATATCCGTCTACTTTGGTCCACTCTTTGTTCCAAGCCATCGTTTATAATCCTCCTGTTTAGTTTGGTTTTACTGATATTTAGTTGTTTTAACCTGCGCGAATGGCGCTTTACCCGACTACGCTGTAGCCGCCGCTGACGCTCAAAATCTGGCCGGTGATAAAACTGGCGGCGCTCGAAGCGAGGAAAGCCACCGCGTTGCCAATGTCCTGCGGCGTGCCGACTCGGCCGAGGGGATACATTCGCATAAGTTCTTTTTGTGCCTCCGGCGTGGAGGCCGGGCCCTGTACACCATAGTGCATGCTCATCTCCCCGATGTCTTCCGGTTTGGGGGGAGTGGCGCCGGGACTGACAACGTTCACTCTGATACCGAAACGGCCGTTCTCGCGGGCCAGGGTCTTGCTTAATGAGTTAATGGCACCCTTGCACCCGGAGTAGACCGATTCCCTCGGGCCGCCGACGCGCGAGGAATCCGAGCTGATGCTAACGATAGCCCCGGATTTCTGGTTAATCATGGGGCGCAGTACCGCCTTACAACAGTTCATCATGCCGACGTAATTTATTTTGATAATTTTATCCCAGAGCTCGGGCGTGGTATCGACAAAGAAGGCGAAGGCGTCCCACCCGGCGTTGTTGACCAGGATGTCCACTTTCTGGTACTGGTCGATTATTTTTTTCACCATAGCTTCCACTTCGTCCAGTTTGGTGATATCAACTTTCATCGGTATCGCTTTGCCCCCGGCCACTTTAATATCCCCGGCGGTCTTAATGGCCTGCTTCTCGTCAAGGTCGGCAATGATGACGATAGCGCCCTCGGCAGCCAGAGTGATAGAAATGCCCCGACCGATATTGGAGGCGCCCCCGGTGACTATCGCCGTTTTGCCCTTGAGACCTAAGTCCATAGGTTTCCTCCTTCTATTTAGAACATCACTTTTTTACCCATAAAATCATACCTTAACCGCTATCATCTTGTCAATTTGAGCAAGTATAACCTATAATGTAACAAACATGGGTCGGAAAGCCTGGGATTATGTTGCCAGGGAGTCAGGTTTGATATACAGGAAAGGAGTGTGTCGCTATGGAACTGGCCAGCATTAACATAGTTGTCCGGGATGCCGATGCGGCTTTAGCCACCTATTTAAAGCTAATCGGGACCAATAACGTATCTGAATTAATCAAGCTCACGGGGTTAAAAGACGATACTGAAACGGTGGACGGCTACTGGCTGAAGACCCGCCCGCTCAACCTGGCGATATTGACGCCCCGCGGCGATAAGGGCAGAATGGGACAGTTCCACCAGAAATACGGGCAGGGTATCCACCATATGCAACTGCACCTGGGCCAGGATGAGTTCGAGCAGACCTACGAGCGTTTCAACAGCCTGGGCTGGCCGGTCTCGAGGCCCAGTTACTTCGGTAAGTTTTCCGAGGCCGTCTTCTGGCTGGAGGAAAGCGGGCCACAGGGCGTGCCGGTCAAATTCGCCACCAAGGCCTACCACACTTTAAAGATGTGGCCGGAAGTGGTCTATAATGATACCCCGCAGCGATTCGAAGTGGTCGAGATAAAAGAAAAAATCATCCGGCCGCGGGTGGACTTGAAGACCCCGGTGGTATCGGTGCGGGATTTTGAAAAACAGACACAAATCTGGGCCACGCTGCTGTCGCGCCCGGCGCGCATGCGGGAGGGTGGGGAGAGGCCTCCCGTTGACGATAGGAGGGGCAACCAGTTTATTGCCCAGATGTTCCAGTTCGCTAATACCAGTAAAATCAGCGTTTACCACGCGCTGAACCCGGAGGGCTCTATCCGCCGGACGCTTTCACGCTATGGCCGGGACTCGATGTATTATGACATGATATTCCACGTCCAGCGCGATGCCACCCACGAGCTGTGGCGGCAGTGGGAAAAAGCCGGCTTTTTCATGGTCGACCCGAAGCCCTTGCTCAACACGGGACAGGGCAACGGGAACTATTTCTTCTTCATCCACCCGCTAAGCACCCACGGGGTGGTCTGCGAGTTCGTTTCGCAGTGGAATTTCCCCGAAAATGAAGAGGGCGATGCTTACATGGTCTTCGACTGGAGCGATTCCAGGGTATTTATGGTGAACCCGGACGTCAATGCAAAACATTGAAAACTTTAAAGAAATGATTAACCGGATAAATACAAAACGGCCCATCCTGACGAACAGATGCCGGAAAGAGGTAGGCGATGGTAAAGTTTGCCAGAGTTAGAATGATATTGGGCAAAGATGTAAAAAAGGGAGACCAGGAGTCTTTGCAGACGCTGTTTCACTCCATGGAAAGGTACCGGCCTATCACGCTGCTGACGAGCGCCGCGGAAGATGCCAACCTTAGAGTCGTCCTGCAGGGACTTGGCGCCACCGAACTGAAGTTGGGTGATGATATGCGAAAAGGACAGGTCAAGACCATTATGACGCTGTTCTGGTACGCGGAAAGAGCCAAACCGATTGAAATGAAACATAAGGCTAGAGCAGGGAAAATTATCCCCATTGACATGACGCTGGCTCCTGCCGCAAAGCCTGCCGCTTAAGAACGCGCGCCAAGACCGCTGCGCTGCAGCTAAAAAATTTTTAAATTACCCCATCATTGGCCATTTGGGCCAGTTCTGCCTCGGAGAAGCCCAGCATATTGCCGTAGACTTCAAGATTGTGCTCGCCGAGGAAAGGCGCCGGGAATTTGATGTTCCCCGGTGTTTTAGAGAACTTGAAAATAGAACCCGCAGTTTTGACTTTGCCCGAAAGCAACTGCTCCACCTCGATGACCATCTCCCGGTTTTTAATCTGCGGGTCGTTGCATACCTGGGCGAAGTCCGGCACTGCCGAACAGGGCACATCGGCTTTCTTGAGCGCCTCCAGTATTTCGGCTACATTCTTCGTCTTTGTCCATTGCCCGATAACATCGTCGATTTCCTTTTTGTATTTAATGCGCACGTTTCCTTCGGCGCAGAGCGGCGAGCTCAACAAGTCGGCCCGCCCTATCGTTTTAAAGACGCTTTGAGTCTGGCCCAGCAGGGGCGCGGCGATGTACACATAGCCGTCTTTAGCGGGGTAGAGATTGGCGGGGGTAAGCCACTCATCGCCGTTGCCGTATCTTTGGGGGACTTTACCGTCTAGGAAATAGGTGGGGCCGCACCACATGGAGGTGGGGAGGAAGACGCAGTCCTGCAAAGACATATCGATGGCCTGCCCCTGCCCGGTACGGTTCCTGTATTGCAGGGCTGCCAGGATGGCTACCGCGGTAAAGATGCCGGTCACCAGGTCCCCCATGGGCACGCCTACCTTAGTGGGGGTGCCATCGGGATAGCCGGTAACGCTCATCATGCCTCCCATGGCTTGGGCCACCGGGTCGAAGACCACATCGTGCTGGCGGGGGCCGGTATGCCCGAACCCGGAAATGGAAGCGTATATCAACTTCGGGTTCAGATTGCAGAGCTCCTTGCTGCCGAGGCCGAACCTGTCCATGACGCCGGGGGTAAAATTCTCGATCAGTACGTCCACCTTCTGCGCCAGCGACCGCGCGACTTCGCGGCCTTTTGGGCTGGTCGTGTTCAAGGTGACGCTTTTTTTGCCGCGGTTCAGCATGATAAAGGCGCCGCTTTCTTCAGCCGCGGTGCGGGGGGCGTTCTTGCGCGGCCCTTCCCCGCCGTCTTTCACCGTTCTTTCCACCTTGATGATTTCAGCCCCCAGGTCCCGCAGCAGCAGTGTGCAGAATGGCCCGGCGTACCACATCGTAAAGTCTAAAACCTTGATTCCGTCCAATGCGCCGGCCATATTGACCCCCTTATGATGATTTATTGAATCATTCATTGAACATGCGTAGTAGAATATTCAGGTTAATTATAATTTGTTTTAGATGGCGGCGCAATGACGTTACTGACCTGACAAAGGGTTGACATAAAACAAATAATGCAATTTGTGCACGGACGTTGAACCAGTATATAATTGAACAGTCAAGTCCAGGCAATGCGCTTTTAGTAAACACGAAACCAGGAGGATTTTTATGCCGTACGAAGCTATAAGGTATGAAAAGGGCGAAAATTACGGTGTGATTACCCTGAACCGTCCCGAGCGTTTGAACGCGATAGGTAGGCAGATGGTTACCGAGGTGCTTAAGGTCATCGATGAAATATCCGGCAGCAACGAAGTGAACGCGTTGATTATCACGGGGGCGCCGCGACCGGACGGCCGTCCCTGTTTTTGCGCCGGTGCTGACCTTAAAGACATCATGGAAAAGGGCTTTCTGCCCCAACTGCCCCTCCAGACCGCCATGCAGGCAATCGTCAGCGGCGATAGGAAAGGCGACGGCGCTTTCTGGGAGATTGTGGCCCGGTGCCCCAAGATTACCATCGCGGCTATCGACGGCGTATGTTCCGCCGGCGGCCTGGAGCTGGCGCTGGCCTGTGATATTATCCTCGCCTCGGAGACGGCGCAGATAGGCGATTTACACATGAAAAATATGGGGGGTATCGGCGGGGCGGCCGTGACGGTAAACCTGGCGCGGCGCGTGGGTGTGGCCAGGGCCATCGAGATGGTCACGACTTCTGACTTTCTCGACGGCAAAGAGGCCCACCGCATTAATCTGGCCAACCACGTCTTTCCACCGGCGAAGCTGATGGAAGGGGCCAGGGAGCTGGCGAAGAAAATCGGCGGCATGCGGCCCGACGCTACGGCGCTGGTGAAATCGGCGTGCAACGCTATCTACAATATGGACTACCGCACCGCCTGGCGCTACGCGGACGCCTGTTCCGCCGCCCTGGGTGCCGCGCCGAAAAGCGCCGTCCCGGAAGGAAGCAAAAAAGAGCCTCCTCGCAAGTAGGATTGGTCAGTCTTTACCGATAATATCTTCTATTTCCTGGCGCGCGCGGGCGAGAACCTCTTTGATGCGGGGCCATTTCTCCGTCCCCGGGCGGAAAGTCCGCCGGCCGATGAGTTGCCACAGCCCGCCGAGTTCCTGCATGGCATCATGGAAATCCTGGTGGCTGTGCGGGCCCGACCAGTCTTTCATCTGCTCCTTGATCTTAGCGATGACATCCTGCCGCTCGGTCAGGAACTTTTTACCTTCTTCGGTGATGGTGTAGACCTTTTTGCCGTCACGCTCCGAAGAGCTAACGTAGCCCATATCTTCGAGCATCTGGAGGGTAGGGTAAACGCTGCCGGCGCTGGGGGTATAGAAGCCGTGGAAAGAACCTTCTAGGGCGCGCATTATCTCATAGCCGTGGCTCGGTTTATCTTTTACGAGATTGAGGATGATGTATTTAAGGTCGCCTTTTTCGAAGATGCGCTGGTGCGGGGGAAAGGGAAAAAACGGTCTGCGAAACATGGTATTATTCTCCTTTTCGGTATTGCGATATATCGTAACATATCTAAATAAATTTGTCAATGACCGGCGTTGTAATTTACCGGTCGAAAGTATAAAATAGAGTCATTCTATCTCGTCTGACCGTAAAAAATACCCTGTAGTTCACCACCGGGGGTGAATGGTGGTCTCGAAAGGACAAGCGATTACTGAACCGCAACGCAAACAGCGCTCTTTTTTGTGGACTTCGCTGCCGTGGTTCATTATGGCCCACTTCGGCCACCACCTGCTGACGGCCCTGCCCAACCCGATGTTACCAGCGATAAGCACGGAGTTTAATCTGGACTATACCCATGCCTCCTTTGTGACAACCTCTTTTGCTATCGCGGGAGGCGCCGCCCAGATACCCTCCGGATTGATGGCTGACCGTATCAAACCCGCGATATTGATAGCCATAGGTACGCTCGGGGTGGCGGTGGGCGGCATCCTGGTAGGTCTTTCGCACACCTATACCATGCTGCTGGTCTGCCTGGTGGTCATGGGACTGATGACCGGCGGTTACCATCCAGCCTCGACCCCCCTTATCCTTGCTTCGGTGGAACCGCAACAGCGCGGCAAAGCGCTCGGCTTCCATCTCGTGGGGGGGAACTCTAGCTTCTTCATCGCTCCGATAATCGCCGGTTTTTTGATAGCAGCGCTGCCTGGCCTGGGCTGGCGTGGTCCTTTCCTTATATTGGCAATTCCGACGGCCGTTTTCGGGCTGATATTTTTTATCTATTTAACAAAGCGGGGAGGTAAAGGCCACGCCGAAGCGGCGCGCAAGCGGCTAGCCAGCGAGAAGCCGCCGCAGCCCGGGTATAAACGCCGGCTCATCTCATATCTGGTAATGATGATAGTCGGCGGCGGCGCGGGCATGTCCCTCAATTCGTTCCTCACGCTTTATATGTCTCGCGTATTGATGCAGGACCTGCCCCGGCATACTGCCGACTCAAGGGCGAGTATTTTGATATCGATACTCTATCTCCCGGGTATTTTCGGCGGTCCGGTTATCGGGGGGTGGATATCCGACCGCATCGGAAGCGCTAAGATAGTAATCGCCTCCAACATTATCAGCGGACTGATAGTCTTCGGCGTGAAATCGTTTCCTCTGGGGTTCGCTTTCTATGCCATGCTCTTCATCATGGGGCTGAATATGGCCATCCGTATGCCGGTGACCGAGGTCTTTATCATGAGCCAGACGCCCGCCAACCGGCGCTCCACAATCTACGGAATCTACTATTCAACGATGCAGTACACGGGCGCTATTTTCGCCCCTATCATGGGCGGGCTCATTCAAAAATATACTTTTAACACGATGTTTACTTTCTCGGCGATTACAGTGACAGTAGTGGCGATAGTAACGGCTTTCTTTTACGGGGATGCCAAAGACCATTACTCTGACCCGACGCCGAACTCGCCAGTTCCCGCCAGGTAGATTTTCACGATTCGCCCAGTAGCTTTTCGCCGCGCTCCATCAATATTTTCTGGCGTTCCGGCGGCACTTTTTGGGCTTCCAGATAGGCCTTGAGAGCGGCCAGGGGCGTTATCTCTTCAGAGGAGTGGTTGCCCAGCCTTATGCGTGTCTCACGCCGTATCTCCCGCGCAATGGTGAAATAGTGAGCGTCTTTCAGGGCTTCCTGCATTTCGCGGTAGCGGAGCTGCCCTTCGATTTGGGACGGCAGGTCGAGGTTGAGGCGTACGATGGCATTTTTGATATTTTCCTTTTGATGGCTTAAAGCGTCCAGCACTTTAGCTGTGGGGTCGGGGTCATCCTGCCCCAGCGTGACCGCGATGGTGAGAAAGCGGCGCGCTTTCACGGGGTGGAAATCGAAAGTCACTTTGCGGCTGGTCTGGCCTGTTTCGATATCGATTACATAGAACCCTTTTTCATCGTCTTCTTCACTGAAATCAATGCGCTCCAGGCTGCCCGCGTAGACCACGGGCGGGTTTTCCGCCAGCACCTGGTGCTTGTGAATATGTCCCAGCGCAACATAGTCGAAGGCCGGCAGGGCGATGTTCGAGAGCAACAGGACCGGCTCCTGCCCGATGGCCATCATGCTCTCCGAGCCGGCCCGGGCGGCGCCGACCGAGACATGGGCGGCCAGAATAGCGGGCAGGGAGGGGTCAAGAACGACGGCCTGGCTACTGATGACCTGCGTCAGGGCTTCCTGCATCCTCTGGTTGACCTGCTCCAGGTTGAGGTTTTTAGTATCCTCGCGGCTCAAGAGGGCGCTGCGGCGGAGCCAGGGCAAAGCGCTCACCTGTACCGCACCGCCGGTGGTCTGGATTTTGAAGGTGCCGGGTCGGCTAGCGACCGTGACGTTTTTAACCGTTAGAGTGTCGAAAATCTCGGTGGCGGTGGCGCGGCCGATGGCGTTGGGCATATCGTGGTTGCCGACGAGGAGAAAAACAGAGATATCGCTGGAGGCGAGGCGGTTAATGCGCCGGGCGAACTCCCGCTGCTGGGTCTGGGTGGGCTCGCGGGTCTTATAGGCGTCGCCGCAGAAGAGAACGAGGTCGACTTTTTCTGCCAGGGCATAGTCCACGAGCTCGTCCAGAGAATTTAGAAAATCGCCCAGTCGCGAAGAAAGCCCGGTAGCGGGGTCAATGCGCCCGTAGTTTTCTACTCCCAGATGCAGGTCAGCGAAGTGGATGATTTTTATCATACTTTATTTTAATATAACTGATGCCCCAAGACCAGCTCACCTTTATCGCGTGACTTACCCAACACTCTCATATATAATATGGCGAGTAAGATGAATGATATTTCCATAATAAACCCTGAAGTACCTGCTCTGCCCCTGCAAAAACGCGTCTGGGGCGGCTGGGCCACCGCCGGTTTCGGCGCGGTGATTATGGTGGTGCTGTTCCTGGTATTGATATTCGTCGTGGTAATTATGGCAATCGTCATCGGAATATCGCACCGGGAGGTTCTTGACTCTGGTAACCTCTCCGATTTAATACGCTCTTACATGGGGCTGCTTGTTTCGGTGGCCGGTATTGTCTCCTACGCGGCGGGTACCGGGCTGGTGCTCGCTTTCGTTAAAGCCCGGGGGAGGGCTGGTATCGCGGAATATCTGGGGTTAAAAAGGATTAGCTGGAAGGTCGTGCTGACCGTGGTGCTGATTACGGCGTTTTGTGTTGCCTTAACGACTGTGATAGGCAATCTCCTGCATATCGGCGAAAATGACACCCTCATGAACGACTTGTATAATTCATCCGTGTGGCCGGCACTGCTCTGGCTAGTCGTGGTTGTTTTGGCGCCGATTTTCGAGGAGTCTCTTTTCCGCGGTTTTCTCTTCGAGGGTTTCAGAAAATCCCGGCTTGGCGTTATCGGGACGATTATCCTGACCTCTTTCGTCTGGATGTTTTTTCACCTTGGCTATGACCTGTATTCGCTGGCGGCGATTTTCCTGTTCGGCCTGGTGCTGGGCGCGGTGCGCTATAAGACCGGATCGCTCTGGAGCACGATGCTGATGCACGCCTGTTATAATATCGTGGGGATGACTCTGATTGCGCTTAGCGCCGCCGGCTAGAGAAGGCGTCTAGTCCAGCAGTTTCAGGACTTCTTTCAGAGAGGTTATAACCGGTCCGTGCCAGTCTGCGACGCGAGGCTTATCCAGAACTATGTTGGATTTATCCTCATCCAGATTGCGGATAAGCACTGCGCACATGCCGACCTCCACCGCCCCTTGCAGCTCGTTACCGTCGCCATCGCCTACATAGAGGCAGGTCTCCGGTTTTACCGAGAGCTTCTCTGCCGCCATCCTGTAAATGCGCGGGTCGGGCTTGCGCAGTCCCGCCGAACTGGAAAATATCGTCATGTCAAAGTACGGCGCGAATTGTGTGCCCGGCCAGAGTACCGGCGGCTCGGGCGAGCAGTTGCTGATGAGGCCTATTTTATAGCCGTCTGATTTGAGCTGTTTCAGCGTTGACAGGGCGTCTTTTTTAGGTGCCAGGGCGCGGGTGACCATGTCCAGCCTTACCCGGGAGGCGCTTTCAAGCTGATTTTTGGTTGGATTTATTTTGATTTCTTTACAGATGTATTCCAGGTTCTCTTCGAGAGTGCCGAAACCTCCGGTAGAGCGTTCCCCGGCCGTCTGATACCACATTTTGATGAACTCATCGTGCGGGGCTTTCAGGGTGACGACCATCTCCTCTAAAGCGCTTTCGTACTCTTCGCGGGAGAAAATATTCACCAGTGTTCCGTAAAAATCAAAAATAACGGCCTGGTATTTTTTATTGATTTACCTCACCCCCTGTATCCCCCTCTCCTGAAAGGCGAGGGGGAAGAAAAGAAGAGGGGCTGCGCCCCTCTTAGACGCTCCGTTCTATTTATTTGTCATTCCCGCGAAAGCGGGAATCTACTTTCTGCCTTATTTAAATCTGGATTTCCTGTCGGGTCGGTAAAGACGTTAAAATTTTACCTCTTATCCCTTCTTTTCTTCCTTCCAGATTTTGCCGCCTTCCGGCAGGACGAATAAGTCTTCACCGGCCAGCTTGGCCTGCAAGACGCTTTTCAGGGTGGGGATAGGGACGCGTATCTGGTTCATGCTATCGCGCTCGCGGATGGTGGCCATGTTATCTTCCAGCGACTGGAAGTCCACGGTGACGCAGTAGGGCGTCCCCAGCTCGTCCTGTCGGCGGTAGCGCCGACCGATGCTCTGTGTGTCGTCGTACTGGGTGGTAAAGCCGGGGCGCAACGTGTTGTAAACGTCTTTAGCTAAAGCGGCCAGGTTTTCCTTGTGGCTCAAGGGCAGCACGGCCACCTTGATGGGGGCTATGTCAGGATGGAAGTGGAAGACCACCCGTATCTCGTCCTTGTCCGGCTCCTCGTCATAAGCATCGCACATGAGGGCCAGCAGCGTCCGGTCGACGCCCGCGGAAGGCTCAATGATGTAAGGGATATAGTGCTCCTTGGTCTCATCGTCGAAATACTCCATGGACCTGCCGCTGGCGGCGCTGTGCTGCCGCAGGTCAAAGTCCGTGCGATTTGCGATGCCCTCCAGCTCCGCCCAACCGTGAGGGAAAAGATAGGTGATATCGGTGCAGGCGCGCGCGTAATGCGCCAGCTTCTCTTTCGGGTGACACTCCAGGCGCAGGTGTTCTTTATTAATGCCTAATTTAACGTACCAGTTCAAGCGCTCCTCCACCCAGTAGTCGAACCACTTTTCATCCGTCCCCGGCTTGACGAAGAACTCGATTTCCATCTGTTCGAACTCGCGGCTGCGGAAGATGAAATTGCCGGTGGTAATCTCGTTGCGGAAGGACTTTCCCATCTGGGCGATGCCGAAGGGAAGGCGCTTACGGGAGGTATTGAGGACGTTCGGGAAATTGACGAACATGCCCTGGGCCGTCTCCGGGCGCAGGTAGACCACGGCGGCCTCTTCTTCCACCGGCCCGATGAAAGTCTTGAACATCACGTTGAACATGCGCTCGCCGGTAAGCTCGCCGCCGCAAGAAGGGCACACGTTTTTGGCAAGGTCATCGGCCTTCCACCTCATGTGGCAGTTCTTGCATTCTACCAGAGGGTCGGAGAAGCTCTTGACATGGCCGCTGGTCTCCCATACCTTCGAGTTCATCAGGATGCTGGTCTCTAGCCCGACGATGTCGTCACGCTCGCGGATGTTGTCACGCCACCAGGCTTCTTTGATGTTACGCCTAAACTCGACGCCCACCGGCCCGTAGTCCCAGCAGCCGGACAGGCCGCCGTAGATATCGCTGTTGGGGAAGATAAAGCCGCGCCGCTGGCACAGCGAGACGAGTTTTTCCAGGCTGACTTTACCGGGTTTATTTTCTGACATCAGTTTCACTCCCTGAAGTATTTTCCGTTTTTAATCCACGAGATTGCACGAAAGCCCGGGTAAAAAGCACGGCCATGATTATTCCTCCCATAAATAACACCGCCAGGGCGAAGGCCCAGAGGGCCGGGAGGGCTCTGCCGTATACATTGTAAAGGAAAATATCCGCCATTGCATAGGCAACGATAATCTGGGGGAGCGCCACCATATTGCCCATGATGCCGAATATCGTCCGGTTCAGTTGGCTTTCGGCCAGTTGCATGCGCCGGGCCGCACCGGTGATAAAAAGGGCGATAGCCAGTGAGATTAGCACAAAAACCAGCTGAAGTCCCAGTGTCCAGACCAGGAAGCCGCCCCGGCTCACCCGGCTGACCGGCAGGCCGCCGGAGAAACGGTAGGCGGTATCCTGCGGCAGTCTGCCGTAAGAAACGGCGTCGATAGCGATGGCAATGAGCAGCACGATTACTGGCAGCGCAACGTACGCCCACCGGAAAACGATTTTTTTCGGAGTATCTTTTAAAGGTTCTGCGGTACTTATAGCGGTCACCTGCCTTGAAGCAAGTTACATTAAAGATTAACAGCTTTAAGGCGGGGGTGTCAAAAAAGAAAGGTAATTTAAGGTGATGGTTTTTAGCCTGCTAATAATCTTTTACGAGGCGCAGGTGCTGCAATTGCCGGAGCTGCATCCGGAGCAGGAAGAACCCGAATTACCGGGCATGGCTTTTGGAATACCGGAATCGCTCGAGATAAAACCATTGAAAGTGGACATTTTGCGCCGGGCGGGTTTATGGCAGCGGGGGCATTCCGCCGTTTTACCAGCCTGGCTCAAGGGGCGTAATTGCTCAAATTTGGAATCACATTCCGAGCAAAGATATTCGTATATCGGCATATGTATTCTCCTGCTAATATTTTAGCCGATTTGAGCTTCATTATCAACCGGGGCGCCCCGTTTCAGTGAAAGCCGCATGAGGTTGATGCCCGCCACCTCGACCCAGATGACTATATTGGCCACCAGGATTCGCTCGACTAAACCGAAATAGTTAGCCCCGTCTTTGAAAAACGACAGCGCAATCGCGAAGAGCACCGAAAGGATGCATGTGACGATGGAGTATTTGAACAGGCACCGCCAGTCGGGGTCTTTTTTAAAGTTGAACGCGAGCAGCAGGACGGCTATAGGGAACAGGGAGAAAGAGACTTTGGTGGCCAGGCCGTGGATCATCCCCTTAATAGTCGTGGCGCCACCGGGAATATCGGTGTTGAAAGCGCCGATACAAAGCATCCCGAAGCCGAATAAAACAAACGCCGCGATACCCAGGTGAAACCACTTGGACCTTTTAACGTTGTAGAGTAGGCCAGCGGTGAATATCTCCACCAGTAGACCGAGCGCCAGGAAACCGATGGTCTGCAGCCAGCCGATTGATGATAGTGCGAGGCTG
The DNA here is from genome assembly GCA_050014355.1 of Dehalococcoidales bacterium. Taxonomy (GTDB): domain Bacteria; phylum Chloroflexota; class Dehalococcoidia; order Dehalococcoidales; family RBG-16-60-22; genus Fen-1077. Next base: position 54,963 of record JBEKDL010000006.1, read on the forward strand.
GATATCGAGTTCTTGACGAGGCTGTAATAGGGAGTGATGAGCCCGGCGGTGAGGTCGCCGGTCTCCAGCATCAGTGGTGCCAGGATACCTGCCAGGGCCAGGGCGCTATGCGCATTCAATCGTCTGGCGATGGACAGCACTTTCGATTGAACAGGCAGGTATATGTCCCGATATTTTATCATACCATAGTTATAACGTATTTCCGGGTATACTGGTTATTTCGTCCCGTACTGGACGAAAAGCGAGCCGGTGACCGGGTAAATAATCTCCAGAAAAACAGTTGTGTCCTTCCCGCTCGAGCTGCTGCCGGAGGTTAAGGATAACGTATAGGCGACGCCCTGCGCCTGACTGGCGATAAAAGAGAACCTGTCGGAACTGACCCGATTGGTGCCGTCAGTTGATTGTGAGGTATAAATCGGCGAGCTACCGGAAACGCTGAAACCGATGCCCTCGCCTTTGACCATGTAAAAATAGCCGTCGACTTTATCGCCGTCTTTCAGTTTCAGAATAAGCGAAACATCGCTCGCCAGGTTGATTTGAATCTGCTTCACCGTCCATACCTTGCTGATGGTGGCTTCCCTTACCGTGTCGACGCTGGCCGCGGGCGTTGTACTGGTGGCGTTAGGTTTCGACCCCAGCGAGCATCCTGCGACGCCGACTAAAGATAAAGCTACGATTAAGCACAGTATTTTTTTAAACATCTGTAACCCCTTATAAATTTTACTAATAATAATGTATATCTATTTGAACGTAATAGTCAATGGGGAGGTGGTGAGGGAAAGCTCAAAGCTCAAAGGTCAAAGCTCAAAACCACAACGAAAAAGGTAAAACTAAAACTACTTTAATCGCTTGATGAGGTCTTCTTTTGAGATGTTATTCCAGAGGCTTACTTTACCGATGATATCACTAAGGGTACCTTTGGCCATTACTTTATGTACCGGAACGGAAATAGCGTGCTCGCCTGAAACGGTAACTTTCTTCAGGCGGACATGACTGCCCTTCTGCCTTATCACTTCGTAGCCCAAAGACTGGAGGAGCCTAACTAGTTGACAAGGTTAAAATCGTAAGAGGTTCACCTATTTCACCGTAATGTACGGCTACAGCTTCTTTAATATTTTGATGTAGCTCGTCCAGGGTTTTACCCTGCGTGAAGATATCCTCGCCGATACCGCGGGCGCACCAGAACTCGCCGTCAAAGTAAAGTTCAATCTTAACTAACATAATCTCATCTCCCAATTAACCCTATTATAGCACACGGGGAAAAGGGGGGAGGGATCGTGACCATTTAAATGCCCCTATGTTCCACTTGGTAAAATAGAGATATTCCCTTTGAAATCTGACACATCTATATTATTATTTTCAGGTATGACTAAAGTGTAGTGATTTCCGACTTGCCAGACATTAAACTTTAACTCCCCTTTTGATTTGGATAATTTGCCTACTATTTCCTCAACTATTTCTGGAGGTAATACAAAATCAAGTCTTAATCCAGATGCTGTTTGACAAAGTAATATTATAACTACACCACCTTTACCAATTTTTTCTCGCACTTTGTCTTCAGATAAACCAAGAAACCAGCGCCCAGGGCGCCCCTCCATTGTGGCTGTTGGAATTGCTACCCATAAGCCTGTTGATGTCTCTGCCCAAACATTATTAAATGGTTCGATCAATATACCTTTCTGTTGCAGTTCAGAAATATAACTCTTGCGTAGTTTCTTTCCCCTTGCCTTTTTCCCTGTGCCTATTGAAACGGAATCATTGTCAGTCGTAAGAATATTCCTTATTTCTTGATTATTTTCTGAACCAATTAGTTTCTTTATTGGAAGTTCGGATAGTACTTCTCTAAATTCAACATCCTTCAATACCAAGTTAACGACCTCTACCTTTTCTACCTTTGTTAAAGAACAAAGGGCTTGCACAAGGTGTTTGGCTATTGTATCCATTTATACCTCCTCTTATAATAACTTACACATACCTTATCACATTACTTGCATTTTGTCAATAGTGTTATAGTAAGATATAAGTAAGTGAATATATGAAGGTATATAACTAATGATTTACTTGAGATAATTCAAGATAAGTTCTAATTGTGTTCTCCACCACCCCCTTCCACCCCCTCCCTATCTTTTTATAGTTTATTCTTATCTGCGTGCGGCCCACGGCTATCTCATTGCGTAAGAAGGGGGCAAGTTTTTGCGTATCGAACGCGAGTTCGCCGAAGCGCCGGATAATAATCAGCCCTTCGTCCGTGGAAACTGATTCAATACCAGCTTTCGCCCCCAGCGCTTTAATCCTTACCGCATAAAACAGGTTTTCCACCTCCGGCGGCGGCGCACCGAAGCGGTCGGTGAGCGCCTTCCGGATATCGTCGAGCTTTTCCGCCGCCTCCACGCTCCCCAGTGTGCGGTAAAGCTCCAGGCGCGTGTCCACGTCCGCTACATAGCTTTCAGGGATAAATGCGTCCAGCGGCAGGTCGACGGTAGGGGCGGGGAGACGGGGCGGCGGCTTGGCTTTACCGGCGCGCAGGGCTTTCTGCTCTTCCACAGCTTCGGCCAGTAGCCGAGTGTACAGGCTGAAACCGACAGCTGTGATGTGGCCGCTCTGCCGCGTCCCGAGCAGGTTGCCCGCGCCTCTTATTTCCAGGTCTTTCATGGCGATGCCGTAACCCGCGCCGAGCTCGGTCGCCTCATAAATCGTGCGGAGGCGCTTGTGCGCGATGGGTGCCAGGCGCTTGCCGCCGTCATAGAGAAAATAAGCGTAAGCCAGGTTGGCGCCGCGGCCTACCCTGCCCCGCAGCTGGTAAAGCTGTGTCAGCCCGAACTTGTCTGCCTTGTTCACGATGATGGTATTGGCGTTGGGCATGTCCAGGCCCGACTCGATAATCGTGGTGCAGACCAGGATATCCACCTCGCCCCGCGTGAACGCCGCCATGACTTTTTCGAGCTCGTCTTCCGGCATTTGCCCGTGACCTAACGAGATTCTCGCTTCGGGCACGAGCTCGCGCAGGTTATCGGCCACCATGCCGATGCTCTGGACGCGGTTGTGCAGGAAAAAGACCTGGCCGTTGCGCTCTAGCTCGCGCAGCACCGCCTCTCTGACCAGGTGGTCGTTATACTCGGCGACATAGGTCTTCACCGGCAGGCGTGCCTCCGGCGGCGTCTCCATGGTGCTCATGTCCCTGACGCCGACGAGCGACATGTGCAGGGTGCGGGGAATAGGGGTGGCGCTTAAGGTCAGTACGTCCACCTCCTGACGCATTTTTTTCAGGTGCTCTTTATGATTGACGCCGAAACGCTGCTCTTCATCGATGATGAGCAGGCCGAGGTTTTTAAACGCTATGTCTTTCTGTAACAGCCGGTGCGTACCGATACAGATATCCACGGTGCCGGCAGCCAGCCCGTCAACGATAGCGCGCTGCTCCGAAGGAGAGCGGAAACGGCTCAATACCTCGACCTTGACCGGGAAAGCTTCCAGCCTTTCGGAGAAAGTGGCAAAGTGCTGCTGCGCCAAAACGGTGGTCGGCACGAGCACGGCCACCTGCCGCCCGTCCATCACCGCCTTGAAAGCGGCGCGGATGGCTATCTCGGTCTTGCCGTAGCCGACGTCCCCACAAACGAGGCGGTCCATCGGGCGCGCCTTTTCCATGTCGTCCTTGACTTCCTGGATGGCCTCGAGCTGGTCTGGCGTCTCGACGTAAGGGAAAGCGGACTCCAGCTCCTGCTGCCAGAGCGTATCGCGGGAAAAAGCGAAACCCGGGACGACTTCCCGCGAAGCATACAGGTCCAGGAGGTCTTTCGCGAGCACCTCCGCCGCCTCTTTGGCCCGCTGGCGGGTTTTGGTCCATTCCTGCGTACCGAGCCGGCTCAACACCGGTGTCCGGTCGCTGGCGCCCACGTAGCGGTTCACCCGGTCTATCTGGTCGGTAGGGACGTACAGCGTGTCGCTCGCCGCGTACTGTAAAACAAGGTACTCCTTTTCGCTGCCGGCGGCTTTCATCGTGGTCACGCCGGTAAATTTCCCGATGCCGTGCTCGACGTGGACGACGTAGTCGTCCGGTACAAAATCTATAGCCTGCTTACGATGCGCCGCAGGTCGTTTGGTGACCAGACGCCGCTGTTTCACGAAGCCGAAAATCTCGGCGTCGGTGAAGAGATACGTTTCCGCGCCCATCACCCAGCCGTCCGGCAGCGAACCCTGCACCAGCGTTAGCGTACCCGGCGCCGGTAATTGGGTAACCTCTTCGCTGGGCGAAGTAATGATATCTTCTTCCAGGAATAGCTCGGAAAGGCGGCTCGCCTGGTGGCTGATAACAATGACGCGTTTGTGCTGTCCCAGGAGCTCCTTTGTTTTTTGCAGGAACAGGGGCAGCTTCCCGGCGTAACCAGGGGCGGACATAAAGTCCAGCTGCTCCCCGATGCCCCAGGCGGTCAGGCTCAAACTCTGTCTTTCTTTTATCCCCGCCCCGAGTTCCTCCCAGGTGAAATACGGCCGGGGGAAGTTGCGCGGCAGCTCGCCGCGCTCAAGTTTTTCCGTGCGTAACCGGGCGGCCTCGGCATCGAACGCGGCGGCGGTTTCCTCAACGACCGAAGGCTCATCGAGCACGACCAGCGCCCCGTCAGGAAAATAGTCGAGCAGTTTGCCCTGGTTGAAAAGAGGGGTATAAAACTCCGCTTCGTGGGTGAATTGACCTTCTAACAGAGCTGCAATGTCGCTCTGGAACTGCTGCCTGGCTTCCGCGGTACAGCCAGCCAGGTCGAGGCTATTTAATGCACTATCCAGCGACGTTTTATCCATGCGCCGCGGCGTTAAAAGCTCGGCTGCTGGTCCGAACCACACTGAAGGCACTTTATCGGTGGAGCGCTGGGTGGTCGGGTCAAAGCTGCGGATGCTGTCGATGGTATCGCCGAAAAACTCCAGCCGGACGGGTGTCTCACGGGTGGGCGGAAAGATATCGATAATACCGCCGCGGTGGCTCACCGTGCCGGGTATTTCTACCGTATTTTCCAGCCGGTAGCCCGTGTCTTCCAGCGCTTTGAGCAGGCGGAACGGCTCGATGGTCATGCCGAGAGAGAGCGTGCGGCAGGCAGAGGTAAAATCTTCGTAAGACGTGGTGCGGGACATCAGCGCCGCCGCCGAGGCTACTACCAGCGGGGGCGGGCTGCCCGTTTCTCCAGAGCCGCAGGCCGCCAGCGCGGAAAGCACCTGAATGCGCTCTATCTCCGTCGTCGTGTCGGAGACGAGCCTTTCGTAGGGCAGGACATCCGGCTCCGGGAAGAGCTTTATACCTTCGCCGGGACACCAGTTTAATAGCTGTTCGTGGAGCTTTTTGGCGTTCTCCGGCTGCGCCGTGACTACCAGTAAAGGCAACCGGAGGTCGCGGTAGAGCGTAGCGATGAGATAGGGCCTGGCTGCATCGAGCATCACCACCGCCTTATTCCCCCGCCCCTTAAGCGCCTCGAGGAGAATGCGGTAGGCCGGCATGTCTTCGATTAACGTAAGCAGCAGGCTCAAGTCCGGCATTATATTCTATAAACGCCTTTAGGGCTCGTACTTCATCCCGGAGAGGTACAGCCCTATCTGGATTGTAACATAAAACAAGGTTTAAAAATATACGTGAGAGTTGTTTTATTTGTTCAACCAGCGGATGCTTGCTATAATGTAAAGATTGTGATTTGAGAAATTATGGGCAGTAGAGGCGAAAAAACCAGAAAAACAGGGTCACCTTACCGGAGAATCGTCATCAAGCTGGGCACCAGCCTGCTGACCGGCGGCGGCGATTGCCTGGATGAAGAGATGATGTCGCGCCTGGTGGAACAGGTGGCGCGGCTGCAGGCGCAGGGCGTCGAGCTGATTCTGGTGTCCTCCGGCGCGATAGCTTCCGGGCGGCATAAGCTGGGCTTGACGAAGTCCATCAAGGGTATACCTTTCAAGCAGGTGCTGGCGGCGGTGGGGCAAAGCGGGCTGATGCATACCTACGAGCGGCTTTTTGGCAAGTATAATGTCACCGTGGCGCAGGCCCTGCTGACCAAGTCCGACCTCGCCGACCGCCACGGATATCTCAACGCCCGCAACACCCTTTTGGCGTTGATGGAGCTGGGTGTGGTCTGCGTGGTCAATGAGAACGATGTGGTCTCCATCGATGAGATTAAGGAAGCCAAGTTCGGCGATAACGATAACCTTTCCGCCATGGTGGCCAATCTGGTGGACGCGGATATGCTCATCATGCTGACCGATATCGGCGGGCTATACACCGCGGACCCGCATGTTGACCCCTCCGCCCGCCTTATCCCCGAGGTGAGAAAAATCGATTCCGGCATCAAGCGGCTGGGGGCGGCGCCCTCGAGCAATCTCGGCACGGGGGGCATGGTCACCAAGATAGAAGCGGCGGAAAAGGCCACGGATGCCGGTGTGCGGGTGGTCTTCGCTTGTGGCCGCGAGCCGGATATTATCCTGCGGCTGGCCTCCGGCGAGCCTCTCGGCACCCATTTCCTGCCCACGAGCACGAAAATCGAAAGTCGTAAGCGCTGGATGATTTCCGGGCTCTGTACGCGCGGCAAGCTCGTGGTGGATGCCGGCGCGGCGCAGGCTTTAAAAAAACAGAACCGCAGCCTCCTGGCCGCTGGCATCCTGAAAGCGGAAGGCAGGTTCGGCCGCGGAGAAATCGTCGCTATTTATGACACGGACGGGACGCAACTCGGCTGCGGCATAGCTAACTACAGCTCCGGCGATATCGGCATCATCAAGGGGGCGCGTTCCGAGAAAATAGCCGGCCTTTTAAGTGTTGACTACGGCCCGGAGGTGGTGCACCGCAACAATCTCGCGCTTGTAGAAAGAGAGGAGCCAGGTGAGCATAGGCAGACTGTACCAGGCCATTGACGGGAAATTCATCGGGGAAGTGAACTATAATTTCCAGCACGAAGAGGAGTTCCGCTGGTGGGGGGAACTGACGCTGGTGGACTACATGCGCATCAAGGACGGCGGCGGCTATATCATCGAGCTGGAAGACGGCCGCCATGCCCGCTGCGCTTTAAAGAAACGGGTCAACCGGGCGGTCACCAGCCTGCCCCCGCGCTATGTTTACCACTTCTCCGGCAGCGGTGCTTTCGAGAAGGGGAGATAGATTTTAAGGGGGAAGGGGGAATGAAGACCAACGTTCTCTATTACGGGGATAATCTGGAAATACTGAAAAACCGCGAATACTTCCCCGACGCCTGCATCGACCTTATCTATTTAGACCCGCCGTTCAACAGCAAGAAAGACTACAACATTTTATTCAAGGAAAACGGCGGCCTGGAATCCGAAGCGCAGATAAAAGCCTTCACCGATAGCTGGCACTGGACGCCGAAGGCCAGGGACGCTTACCACGACCTGATTATCAATAGCCCCACCAACGTAGGCAAGCTCATCAACGCGCTGCATGATACGCTGGGCGGGAACGATGTAATGGCCTATCTGGTGATGATGACGGCGCGTTTGCTGGAGTTGCACCGGGTATTAAAGTCTACCGGCTCTTTATACCTGCACTGCGACCCCACCGCCAGCCACTACCTGAAGCTGGTGCTGGACCAGATATTCGGGCCGGCAAATTTTGTAAATGAAATTGCATGGAAACGCACAACAGCCCATGGAGATATAAAGCAAGGTGCACGTCATTTTGGAAGAATACACGACATAATTTTTAGATATTCCAAAGGAAAAGATTTCAAGTTCAATCCTCAATATAGCGATTACAGCGACGAATACGTAGATACTTTTTACAGACATATTGAGCCTGGCACAGGAAGAAGGTTTCAAGCAGTAGATTTAACAGCAAGAAAACCAGGTGGAGATACCCTTTACGAATGGAAAGGTAAGTTTCCATATCATGGACGTTATTGGGCTTATAGCAAGCAAAATATGGAGGAGTTTGAGAGAAAAGGGAGGCTTTTTTACACAAGCAGTGGTATGCCACGTTTAAAATATTATCTTGATGAAATGCAAGGTGTACCATTGCAGGATATATGGGATGATATATATCATACTCAGGGAAGTGAGCGTCTTGGTTACGAAACTCAAAAACCTCTCGCTTTATTAGAGCGTATCATCAATGCCAGTTCCAACGAGGGCGATATCGTTTTAGACCCGTTCTGTGGGTGCGGCACGGCGGTGGTCGCCGCGCAGAAGCTTAAGAGAAAATGGATTGGCATAGATATCACCCCGCTGGCCATTAACCTCATGCGCGTACGCCTGCGGGACAGCTTTAACCTTGACCCCGAGGTCGTCGGAGAGCCCGCGGACCTGGCCGGGGCCAAGGCCCTGGCCCACCAGCAGGACCGCTATCCGTTCCAGTACTGGGCGATGGGGAAAATCGGCGCCCGTCCGGTGGGAGAGAAAAAGAAAGGCGCCGATAAGGGCATTGACGGCATTATCCCGTTTATCGATAACTCCGGCGATAAGCGCAAAAACGTTATCGTCCAGGTGAAAAGCGGGCATGTAGGGGTAGACGTCATCAAAGTGCTTAAAACAACTGCCGCGAATGAGGCCATGGGCGTCCTTATTTCACTTGAGCCACCCACCAAACCCATGCAGGCCGAAGCCATGGAAGCGGGCTACTATCACTCGGATATCTGGAATAAAGATTATCCCAAAATCCAGATACTCACGATAGAAGAAATCTTACAGGGCAAACAGGTGGACATGCCCCCGCAAAAACAGACGAGCGTCGCCTTCGCTAAAGCGCCGAAAGTAAAAATGAAACAGGGCAAGCAGCTAACATTGGAAGAATAGGAAAACGCTGTCTTGGTGTATAGGAGGCTCGAATGTCAATGGCTATGAAACATGATGATTTGAAAAAGTTATCGGACGATGATCTTAAAAAGAAGTATGATGAGGTAGCAGGAAAAACTGTAGTAGGATTAAACTTTTTTTTTGGAAGAGATTATACAAAGGAAACAGCGCAAATTTGAAAGGTTGAATATTTCCTTAAGCATTTGCTCCTTGATTATTGCCGTTGGCGCGATTGCCGTTGCATTCATAAAGTAATAAAAATAACCAAGCCTTAAGAAGGGGCGTCTAAGATCCCGATTTATCGGGACTCTTTCAAATTATTTCCCCTTCCCCTGAATCGCGCAGGGGAAGGGGACAAAGGGGATAGGGTCACTATGAAAAATACTTATTCACCCGTTGAACAGCTGAACGCAAAAGGTCGGGTGGCCAAGGCGGCCTCCCGCAAGCTCGCTTACCTCTCCACCGATATAAAAAATAAAGCGCTCCTCAACATCGCCGCCGACCTAATCAAAAAGAATAACGAAATACTGGCAGCCAATCGCATTGACTACAAAACGGGCGAGGCCTCGGGCATGAGCGCCGCGTTGCTCGACCGCCTCATGCTCGATGAAAATCGCCTGGAAGGCATCGCCGCGGACACCCGCGCCGTCGCCGCGCTGCCCGACCCCGTTGGCGAGGTGTTCGATATGCGCACCATGCCCAACGGCCTGCAAATCGGGAAAAAGCGCGTGCCCATCGGCGTCATCGGAGCTATTTACGAAAGCCGTCCCAACGTCACTGTTGACATCGCCGCCCTCTGCTTGAAGTCCGGCAACGCTGTCATCCTGCGCGGCGGCAAAGAGACGATTAACTCCAACACCGCCATCGTTAAAGTGATTCAATCTGCCTGCGAACGCGCCGGACTGCCCGAAGGCTGCATCCAGTTTATCGACAACACTGACCGCGCCCTTGTCGACCACATGCTTAAAATGAATCACGTCATCGATTTGATTATTCCGCGGGGCGGCGCCGGGCTTATTAAATCCGTATCTGAAAACGCCACTATGCCCGTAGTCACCGGCGGCATCGGCGTGTGCCATACCTACGTGGATAAAAGCGCCGCTGTCCAAATGGCCGTTGATATCGTCTATAACGCCAAAGTGCAGCGCCCCACGGTCTGTAACGCGCTGGATATGGTACTGGTGCATAAAGACATTGCCGCTGACTATCTGCCCGCCATGGCCGCCGCGCTGAATAAAGCGAAGGTGGAGCTCCACTGCGACAAAAAAGCTCTGGCCATACTTAAAGCGGATAAATCCTTAAAACTGGTTCCCGCTATTGCGGACGACTGGGGCAAAGAGTTCCTGGCGCTCATCGCGGCGATTAAAGTGGTGGACTCTCTGGAAGAAGCCCTGGCGCACATTGAAAAATACGGCTCGGGGCACTCCGAGGCTATCGTCACCGAAGATTACCAGAGCGCCATGCGCTTTATCAACGAGGTGGATGCTGCCTGTGTCTATGTCAACGCCAGCACGCGCTTTACGGATGGGGGGCAGTTCGGGCTGGGGGCGGAGGTGGGGATAAGCACGCAGAAAATGCACGCCCGCGGCCCTATGGGCTTAAAAGAGCTGACGACTTACAAGTGGATTATCTTCGGGACGGGACAGGTCAGGCCGTAGCTACAAATCTCATAATGAAACTTAATAGTTGTTTATGGATGAACAAGAGTTTAATAAATATATGAATAACGCCATGATTTTTCAGGGGAAAATGAATTTAATGGCTAATTCAATTGATTTATTGCTAGGATTTATTTTAGAAAATATAAAGCTTAAACCACCTAAAATGTTAGGCACTAAAATCAGCGAATTTAAGGGCAATATGGCGATTTTATCACTAAGATATAGTGGTGACTTTAGCGAATTGGTGCAAGACTTGAGAAAATTTAACGAACATTGGATTACTACTAAACATGGTATGGTCGTAGGCGGGCAAGAAATAAACGATTTAACTTTTCATAAAGATGGAAAATTTCATATATTTAACAAAAAGACACAAAATGAAATAGATTCTGAATTTACTCAAACTATGCAAAACATAACAGAAATCCACAACAGCCTTATTAATAATCCTATTTGACTTTTAACACTTCCTGCTGGGCCTGGAAAAGCTGCTGGATGCCCTTTTCCGCCAGCGCCAGCAGGTCGTTGATGGTCTCCTTGGAAAAAGGCTTGCCCTCGGCGGTGCCCTGCACCTCGACGAACTCCCCCTTGCTCGTCATTACCACGTTAAAGTCCACCCCCGCCTGGGAGTCCTCGTCATAGCACAGGTCGAGCATCATGTAGGTGTTTACGATGCCCACGCTCGTTGCCGCCACGGCGCTTTTAAGAGGCATCGATGATATGACGCCCATATTTTTCAATGTCTCCATGGCTCTGTACAAGGCAATATAGCTGCCGGTGATGGCCGCCGTGCGCGTGCCGCCGTCCGCCTGGAGGACATCGCAGTCCACGGTTAACGTCCTTTCGCCCAGGGCCGGAAGGTCGGCGATTGCCCGCAGTGAACGCCCGATGAGCCGCTGTATTTCCTGGTTGCGGCCCGTCACGTGCCCGACCGTGGAATCGCGCTGGGTGCGCGTCACCGTGGAGCGGGGCAGCATCGCGTATTCCGCCGTAATCCAGCCTGTGCCGCTGCCCTTAAGAAAAGCCGGCACCCTCTCCTCTACGCTGACCGAGCAAAGCACGTGAGTTTTCCCCAGCTTTATCAGCGCCGAACCCTCGGCGAAGCTCTGGTAATCCGGGATAATTTTAAGCGGTCGCAGCTCGTTGTAGGCACGCCCATCGAGTCTCTTCACAAAACATCTCCATTCGCTATGTTTTGTCAGAGTATAACAAAGAT
>JBEKDL010000007.1:0-41519 GCA_050014355.1 Dehalococcoidales bacterium
ACCGGCGCCGCCGCAACCATTTCAATCTTGACCTGCGAATTGGGATTGCGGTAACGGTATACCTGCCCCTCGTAGTTTTTCAGAATCAGCTCACTATCGGTCATCGAGAGCACATAGTTGGGCTGCAGGGGCACTTTGCCGCCGCCCTGTACCAGGTCGACGACGAACGTCGGTATGGCCAGGCCGGAAGTAAACCCGCGCATCCCTTCCATTATCCTGATGCCGGTCTCTACCGGCGTACGGAGGTGCTCGGTGCCCTGTACCTCATCGCACTGGAAGAGATAGTACGGGCGCACCTTGGCCTTTAACAGGCCATGGCACAGCCGCATGATAGTTTCCAGGTTATCGTTGATACCGCGCAGGAGGACGGTCTGGTTATTGACCGGCACGCCGGCGCGCAGCAAACGGTCACAGGCCGCCGCCGCCTCGGGTGTAATCTCCCGGGGGTGGTTGAAGTGGGTATTGAGCCATATCGGGCCATATTTAGATAGCATATTACAGAGCTCGGTGTCGATACGCTGCGGTAAGACCACCGGGAACCGCGACCCGATACGGATAATCTCGATATGCTTTATCGCCCTAACCCTGGCGATAATCGACTCCAGGTGGGAGGTGTCGAGCGTCAGCGGGTCGCCACCGGAGATGATGACATCCCTGATGCCGCTGTTGCTGCTTAGGTAGTCCACCATGGCGTTAATTTCAGCGTCGGTGCGTACCCAGCCGCCGTGCCGCCATTCCCTCTTGCGCGTACAGTGGCGGCAAAGCATGGGGCAAATATCGGTGAGCACCATCAGCGCCCTGTCCGGGTAGCGATGTACCAGGCCAGGCACCACGGAATCTTCTTTCTCGGCGAGAGGGTCTTCAAAACCCATGCCGCTCATCGCGATTTCCAGGATGGAAGGTATCGCCTGTTTTCTCACGGGGTCATCAGGGTCATCCGGGTTGATGAGCGAAAGATAGTAAGGGGTGATGGAGAGAGGATAGCGCCGGGTCACCAGCCTTATCTGCGCTTGCTCATCGGCTGATAACGGCACTAGCTGCCTTAAGCGTTCAACACTGGTTATCCTGTTGCGGAACTGCCATTTCCAATCGTTCCAGCTGCTGTCAGGTATCTGTCCAAAATTTCTGACTCTACCGGTGGCTGCTTTACCGGGGGGCTCTTCTTCAGGATTATGGGACGCGAAACGACTACTGGGAGGTTCTTCTTCGACTTCTAATCTAACCTGTTTCTCTACGGTGATTCTTTCGGTCTGGCTGGCGGTCTGACGTTTATCGGCCACCGATAGCGTTTTCACTTTTTCTGTCTCAACTCTCCTTTTTATTAGCTGTTTTCACCAACTGGCAATATTAACTTGACATTAGTGATACAATATATTCAGGAATTAAAGTTCCTTAATTTAATTATACAGTTTGTCTAACAATTGTCAATAGTTTTCGCGGTAAATAAAAAAATATCCTGACATTTCCCCGGGGAGGACAGTTCATGCCGGGTTGGAAGTTCCTGACCAATCACGCTCTGGTGTTATGTATCGTCGCCCAGCAGCCGCGCATTACCGCGCGGGAAATCGCCGCGACTATCGGCATCACGGAAAAGGCGACGCGCAACATCATCAATGACCTTGAGGCCGACGGCTACGTGACGAAAAAGCGTGAAGGGCGGCGGACGCGCTACAAAATAGACCCGGACCTCCCCATGAGGGCCGAAACACAGCAGGACAAGGCCATCGGCGACCTGCTGGGAATACTGGGGTGGAAGAGGCGTAAGAGAATAAAGAAAAAGGCGGCCGAGGTGGCGGGGACTAAACTGCCGGGATTCTAAAGGCAAAATTGGAAACCTTCGTCCCTAACCCGAGATTCTTCACTTTGTTCAGAATGACGCTGAATTTACCCCTTTGCCAGCCGGTCCTTAAGATAACTAATAACTTTCACCGGGGACGGGTCGACGCGGTAAAGAATCGCCAGGTAATAGCTAACGTAGTCGCCGATGGACACCAGGCTGACCATCTGGCTCAACGGGCTTTCACCCTCACTATCCACGAACTCATATAGCACCCCGGCCTGTTTAAGAAGCTCGCAGGTCACTTCATAGCGCAGCTTGATGCGCGCGTTGAACAGCGGCGACCGCAACATAATGACCCTTACCTTTTTAACTATGTCTGCGGGCAGCGGAAAGCCGACCGTCGCGTTGTGGTTCAGCTCCGGAAAGACCTCGTAAAAAGCCCAGGCCTTGCTGTTTTCATTAATCTGCGTCTTCCAGCGGTGTGCCGCCTCCGCGGCGATGCCCGCCCCGTAAATCACCGGCAGGCAGCCGTACAGCCGCTGCGCCATCTGCTTGGCGGGATTACCGGACGAAGGCGATTTTTCATCCAGCCTAGCGGAAAGTTTTTCCAGCACCTGTACCGTCTCGCTGACATCTGCAGTCTTGTCTGCAATGAACCCGAGTTTCTGCATAACGCCCAGGACCGGAATGAAGCTGAAGCCCAGCGCGGCCCGGGGCTGCGCTTTATATTCTATTTTAAACACCGGCATATGGTTCTCTCCAGCTATTTGCTCTAGCTTGCCGCCGGTCGTCATGGCCAGCTTTTTCGCCCCCGTTTTCAGCGCCGGCTCGAAGCCGGATAGGGTCTCTTCGGTATTACCGGAATAGCTCGAAGCAATCAGTAAAGTCTTATCATCGACGCAGGCCGGCAGACCGTAATCGCGGTGGACGATAACCGGCACCCTGGCCTCGGATGCCACCAGGCTTTTCATCAGGTCGCCGCCGATGGCCGAGCCGCCCATACCCAGGATAACCACTTTATTGATATCCGCGTAGTCCGCCGGCAGCTTAAAGCTCATCACCGCCTGCCAGGCCTGGCGGCATTGCGCCGGAAGCTCTTTAATGCGCGCCAACATGCCTTCCGGGTCGAGCTTCTGATAGGTCTTTGCATCATCGAGGTTTATCGCGGCCATATTCCATACCCCCTTCGGATAATCTGACCCCTATTATACCATTCCCTCCGGAGTGGACATACCAAGGACGCTTGCAATTTCCGCGCTCCATGGGCATATTATTAAATTAGAGCGAATAATAAATGACCAAACCAGAGGCATTCAACGTCGAGGGCATCGGGCCCGTCTTCCTAGCACGCAGCACCCGCGCCAGGCGCATTACCATCACCATCCGGCCCGATAAACGTATCCGAGTCAGCGTGCCGACCCGGGCGTCTTTCAAAGCGGCCCTTGAGTTCGTCCGCAAGAAGGAAAGCTGGATAAAAAAGACCCGTAGCAGAATCCGGCGGATAAGGAGTCGGCAGAAATCGCTGGCAGCGTTATTTTCCAGCATCGATAAAGCGCAGGCGGAAAAAACGCTGAAATCCAGGTTGCGTACACTGGCGGCGAAAAACGGATTTAGTTTCAACAAGGTCTACATCAGGAACCAGAAAACGCGCTGGGGCAGCTGCTCGCACAACCACGATATCAGCCTCAACATGAAGGCGATGGCGCTGTCACCTGGCCTGCGGGACTACATAATTTTACACGAGCTCGTGCACACCAGGATTTATAACCACAGTAAAAAGTTCTGGAACGAGCTGAATAAGTACGTCCCGGACGCCAAAGCGATGGACGCGAGGCTTAGAGAGTACGACTTGAGACTGATGTAGCCGGTCCAGCCGGATTAGTCGGCCCTATTTCAATTCGAGCAACTTTTTCAGGTCCCGTTTCTGGGCAAGGATGTCCCTCCACAGGTCGCCGGTCTTTTTCAGCCGTTCCGGCAGGTTCAGGATGGTAAATTCTTCCGGATAGCCCTTCCCCAGCTCCCCCCATTCCAGCGGCGCGGACACGGTGGCCCCGGCGGCCGGGCGGGGAGAATAAATGGAGGCCAGGGTCTTGCCCTTCACGTTCTGGCCGTAGTCCACGAAGACCTTGCCGGTGCGCTTCTCCACGGCCCACTCCAGTGTGATGTCCCGCGAGTGCCGCTGGAGAAGGAAGCGCCCTATCGTTTCCGCCGACCCCCGCACCGCCTTATAGTCCAGCCGCCTGACGATGGGAACGTAGATATGGAGTCCGGTCTTGCCGGATGTTTTCACATAAGCCTTCAGCTCCATTTCATCCAGGACTTCTTTCAGCCAGAGAGCGACCTCGCAGGTCTTTTCAAAGCCTTTCCGGTTCAGCTCCGGCTCATCGCCGGACTTTTCCCGGCCCGAATAAATGTACGGGTCGAGGTCGAAAATGATGAAATCGGGAAAATCTAGCCGGTAATCGGGGTCCTTTTTCATCCGGGGCATGTCCGGTCCGCCGACCGTCCGCGAAAACCAGCTGTGGAACTCGATATTACCGACCTGTCCCAGCCAGAGGAGCGTAGAAAGGTTGTCGCAGAGCAGGTATTCGGTGACGCCTTCTTCGCCGCGAATGTTAACCCTGGCTACGAAGTCCGGCAGCGGATGGCCCCAGTGCTTCTGGTAGAAATGCTCGCCGTAGATGCCATCGGGATACCGGCTCATGGTCAGCGGACGGTCTTTCAGGTGGGGCAGGAGATAAGGCGATACCTCCGCCAGGTAGGCCAGCAGGTGCCGCTTGGTCAGGGGCGGATGGGCTGCGGTGGCAGGCCAGAGGACTTTATCGATATTGCCGATTTTGATTTTGTTGCCTTCTACCTGCAGGTCAATAGCGTCCCCCGCGCTATGAATTTGTGCGAGGATTTTTTCGTTTTCACCGGTATTAGCTTTTCGAGGCAGCGCTGGGGCGATGACAAGCTCGAAACGCCGGACTTCACCCGGCGCCTTGTCCTCCCGCAGACGCAGGAAAACGGGAATGCGGAGCCGACCGTCCTGTGTCCGCTCGCTGAACTTCACTTCGGCCACCAGAACAGGTCTAACCCAGGTGGTGGGCGCGTTAAGGGGCGGCTCTGCAGCGAACGGGCGGCGGTCGGTCCGCAGGCCATCGAGGCGTTTCTTTAAATCGTCTAAAAGCGCCTCGTCAAAGCCGCTGCCGACGTGCCCGGCGAATATCAGCTTTCCTTTAGCATCAAACTGGCCCAGCAGGAGCGAGCTGAAAGTATGTTTCCGCCCTTTTTCGGCCACGCTGTATCCCCCGATAACGAACTCATCGCTGCGCATGGCCTTGATTTTAAGCCAGTCGCGGGAACGCCGGCCCGTTTCATACAGGCTGTCGCGGCGCTTGGCTATAATGCCTTCCAGCCCGTTACTTACCGCAGCCCTGTAAACGGTCTCCCCGTCGCCTTCAAAATAGTCAACCAACCTGATTTGTCCGGTCGCTTTCAGGATTTTACCGAGGAGCTCTTTACGATAGCGCAGGGCCGCACCGCGCAGGTCAAAACCATCCAGATAGAGGATATCAAAAACGTAATAAATAAGAGGAAAACCCGGCTGCTTTCGCGAAGCCAGGTTAAGAGAGCGCAAATACTGCTGGAGACACTGAAAGCACTGCTTCCCCTTTTCATCCATGGCGATGATTTCGCCGTCCAGGACCAGGTCTGACGCCGGCTGGCGGGCAAGGTCGGGCAGGAGCGAGGCGTACGACTCGCTGACGTTGTTGCCATTGCGCGAAAGCAACATTACCTTCCCATCGCGCAAATAAGCGGTTATCCGGTAGCCATCGAGCTTCGGCTCGAAAAACCAGTCAGGATGGGAAAAAGGGTTTTCCGCCAGGCTGGCGAGCATCGGTAAAACAGCAGATGGAAAAGGCGCTTTACGCACGCCGGGGACAATTTTCGGGTCAGCCGACACCGTGGTTGTCTTGCCGGGTGAGCGTCTGTCACGCATATCTTCTATTGTGCGGTCAGACACTACCGACTGCCCGTTTTTCAGGATGTCAGCGCCAGGGGTGGCATACTCATCCCGGTGCTTCATGAGCAGCCAGTCTTTTTCTTTTTTCTGGATTTTAACCAGCGTCCACGAGCCCTTGAGCTTCTGGCCACGCAGGAAAAAGGAGAGCTTCCCCTTCTCCAGCCCCTCTCTCATCTGCGCTTCGGCAGCCGCGCGGTCGTCGAAAAGTAACCGGCCACCTTCATCCGGGGAGTAAGTGCCGCTGTCCCAGATAATCACCTCACCGGCGCCGTATTCACCTTCGGGGATGTTGCCTTCGAAGGCGGCGTACTCCACCGGGTGGTCTTCGACCATGACCGCCAGGTGCTTTTCCACCGGGTCGAGAGACGGCCCCTTCGGCACCGCCCACGACTTCAGTACACCGTCAAGCTCCAGTCGCAAATCGTAGTGGAGCCGTCGGGCGCTGTGCTTCTGCACGACAAAGATAAGCGGCCCCCCACCTGCCTTGACCTTTGGGGCCGGTTCACGCGTGCGTTTAAAATCCCGCTTGCGCCGGTATCGTTCGAGACTCATAATTACCTTTATGCTATAATTTCAGGACGCGGTTGTCCAGTGGAGGTCTTACGAATGGGACGAGTTCTGGTCGGGATATCATCCTGGGCGGAGCCGGAGCTGATAAAAAGCGGCTTCTATCCTCCGGAAGTGAAAACTCCGGCGGAACGGCTCAAGTATTATGCCGACCGGTTCCCCGTCGCCGAGATAGATTCGAGTTATCACTTTTTCCCCACCCGGCACAACCTCGGCCTCTGGCTGGAAAACACCCCGGACGGCTTTACCTTCGATGTCAGGGCCTTCAGCCTTTTTACGCAGCACCCCACCCGTCTTACCGCCCTTCCCGGGACCATCCGGGAGAAATACGGCGATGAAATCCAGGCCAGAGGTAATATTTACCCGCACCACCTGCCGCCTGCGGCGCTGGATGAGCTCTGGACAATATTTATCCGTAACATCGAGGTTTTTTCCACCGCGGAGCGACTGGGCGCGGTGCTTTTCCAGTTTCCGCCCTGGTTCCACCCCGAGCCTGAAAACTTCGATTACATCGCCGGCTGCCGCAAGAGACTTCCACAATTTCAGGTGGCGGTGGAGTTCCGCGTGGGCACCTGGCTGGACGAACACCACGAGGAAACGCTCAAGTTTCTCCGAGAACAGGGAATCACTCTGGTCTGCGTGGACGAGCCCCAGGGGTTCAAGTCGAGCGTGCCGGCGGTGGCCGAGGTTACCGCGCCGTTGTCAATTATCCGGTTTCACGGGCGGAACAGCGAAAACTGGGAACGCAGCGACGTGATGGCGACCGAAAAATTCAACTATCTTTACAGTGAAGACGAACTCAAGGAGTGGATTCCCAGAGTGAGGTCGATGGCGCAAAAAGCTGACGAGCTGCACATCATCTTTAAAAACAAACACGCCGAGTTCCCGGTCAAAAACGCGATGCAGATGAAGGAATTGCTCGGCCTTACTTAAGTACCGGCACTTTCCTGGCCGCCTGGACACTGGCGCGTAACGCTGCCATGAGGTCGCCGATTTCCGTTTTCGGCGTCTCCGGGGCGATAATCTTCTTGCCCGATATCTTGGCCTCGACGAGTTTTTTCAGCGCTTCTTCATACTGGTCTTTGTATTCTCTGGGGTTAAAATCCTTGGCCATCGCTTTGACCAGAGAAAGCGCCATGTTAAACTCGGCCTCGGTGTAATCAGGCCTGGGAGGCGTAAGCTCCTGGCGCGGCTGAATCTCATCCTCATAATGCAGAGTGTGGAGCACCAGGATATCTTCGAAAGGTCGCAAACAGCCGAGATGCTCGCGCCGCTGGAAAGAGACCTTGGCGATGCCGGCTCGTCCTGTTTTCTGGAGCGCTTCCTTAAGCAGTCGGAAAGGCTTGGCGCCGAGCTTCTCCGGTTCGACATAGTGAGCATTATAGTAGTACAAAGGGTCTATTTCTTTAATATCGACAAAGCCCAGAATATCGATAGCACGGGAAGTCCTGATAGGCACTTTCTCCAGGTCTTTATCATCCACCACCACGAACTGTCCCTTGGCAATCTCATAGCCGCGTACGGTGTCCTTCGAGCTAAAATATTCGTTGTCGGTTTCGCAATGCAGCACCTGTTTGGGCCGGGTGAGGCATTTCTTGTGAAGAAGATGAAAGCTGATTTGCTTGCTCTCGGCCGCCACATACATCTTTACCGGTATGGCTACCAGCCCGAAACTGATAACGCCTTTCCAGAATGCTTTTGGCATAACCCACCCCCATAATTCAGGTCTTCTAAGAAAAAGATTACCACACAAATGCGCCGGTGACTATAGCTACGGGCTGAACGCGCCCATAATGTCATAAATCTGTAATATTTTTCGGCTGGATTTTATGACTATTATAACGGTCTAACCCTATCATTAAAATGAAAAGAGTTACATATTGACAATGTTACAGGAGGTAACGCTATGAAGAAGAATATTTTTCGAGCCGCATCACGGTTATCACTGTTAGCCGTGATTGGTCTGGCCGTTCTCCTGGCAGCATGTTCATCAGCGCCTGCTACGTCCATTCTTTCCATCCCCAACCCCACTACGAAAACGATAGCCTCGAACCCCGGTACCACCGCCGTAGCGATATCAGTGCAGCAGGGTACGGCCGCCCCCTTGCCGGATATAGTTTCGGTAGTTGAAAAAGTTAAACCCTGCGTCGTGGCCATCGACGACCAAATTATCAGCACCACCAGGCGGGGGGGAACTACCACCGCGGCGGCCGCCGGTTCCGGCTGGATAATGGACCCCAACGGGCTTATCGTTACGAACGACCACGTGGTGTCGGGGGCACAAAATATCGTGGTAAGCCTCGATGACGGACGTATTTTCCCGGCGGTAAAAGTAACCAGCGACCCTATTAATGACCTGGCCGTAATAAAAGTTAACGCGACCGGTCTGCCCGCGGCCACGATTGGAGACTCATCCAAAGCGCAGGTCGGCATGCAGGTCGTCGCTATCGGCAATGCCCTCGGCGAAGGAATAAGAGTCACGGCAGGGATTATCAGCAACCTGGGGACTTCGATAACATTATCGGCCACCCAGACGCTCTATAACCTGATTGAGACCGATGCCGCCATCAATCCCGGCAACAGCGGCGGCGTGCTGGTCAACATGTCCGGGGAAGTTATCGGCATCGTCAACGCTAAAGTTTCCGCCTCCGGTGTCGAGGGCATGGGGTACGCCATAAGCACCAACACCGCCGTGCCGATTTTGCAGCAGCTGCTCAACCAGGGATACGTGGTGCAGCCCTGGATAGGCGCGGTATTCCAGACCGTGGACCCCGGTGTGGCCCTTGTAAACAGTCTGCCCGTGCAAAAAGGCGTGTTAATCGTCGATGTCTCACCAAACAGCCCTGCCAGCAATGCCGGTCTGCAACCAGGTGATGTTATTCTAACCATCGATGGTAAGGGTGTCACCAGCGCTTCAGAAGCGGCGGCGGCCGTATCCGGCAGCCAGATAGGGCAAAAGCTGCAGATAGCCTATCAGCGGGGCAACAGCAAATCCACTGTCGAAGTCACGACGGTGAAAAACCCCACCCCTTAGTACTTCGGGTTTCCGCCTGATTCCCGACTTCAAATCCCGTTAAAAAAGAGGTAAAATCGGTAGAACAACAGTAGAGAAAAGTCAAACGGCGGGCCATATAATGATAAACAGGTCGAACTCGGTCTTAATGGCAGTTGTCCTGATATTGATGTCTATCGGCCTATCGCTTCCGGCATGCTCGCCACAGGCTCCTCCTTCATCATCCTCACCGGCACCAACGTCGATTCCTACTACCGCCTCCGGCCTGAACAAAATAGAGCACTTTGTGTTCATCATGCAGGAGAACCGCAGCTTCGATAGCTATTTTGGCACCTATCCCGGAGCTAATGGTATACCACAGGGGATATCTTTTACCGACCCTCATGACGGCACGACTGTCGCTCCCTATCATGACACCAATGATGTGAACCTCGGCGGCCCTCACGGGTGGGACAATGCCCAGGCTGACATCAACAATGGCAAGATGGATGGATTCTTGAACCAGGCTTATAAAGGTCTTAACGCCAATGGAACAGCCCTTAACCCAAGCAATACACCCGGGCATAATCCCAAGGACGTCATGAGTTATCATGACTACCACGAGATACCGAATTACTGGAACTACGCCCGGCTTTACGTTTTACAGGACGCTATGTTTGAGTCAGTGGCCTCTTACAGCCTGCCGGCCCATCTGTATATGCTGGCGGCTCAAAGCGGAGGTTACACCGGTTATAAGCAAACCCAACCTTCAACCTACAATTTCCCTGAAATCACAGAACTCCTGACCAGTGGACAGATTGATTGGAAATACTATGTCACATCAGGGAAATTGCCGGACACAGAAGATGAACACGTCGTGGGGTCACAGTCCGCCGAGGAGCAGAACCCGGATAAGTATACGTTCTGGAATCCCCTCCCCGCTTTCCCGGCCGTGCAGAACGACCCTGCTCAACGCAGCCGTCTACAGGGCACGAGCCAGTTTTATAAAGATGCGGCTGCGGGGAAATTGCCCCAGGTTAGCTGGGTTATTCCCTCCAGCGCCGTGAGCGAACACCCTCCGGCTGGGGTGGAGGAAGGAATGGCCTATGTTACCGGACTGGTCAATGCCATAATGAAGGGCCCCGACTGGAATTCCACGGCAATTTTCATCAGCTGGGATGATTGGGGCGGGTTTTACGACCATGTCTCCCCGCCAAAGATTGACCAGTATGGCCTCGGCATCAGAGTGCCTGGCTTGGTAATCAGTCCTTATGCCAGGGAAAACTACATTGACCATAATACCTATTCTTTTGAATCATGGCTTAAGATAGTGGAGGAGCGCTTCGATGTCCATCCCATGACAGCACGCGATACCAATGCTCTGGATATGCTCGATGCCTTCGACTTTACGCAGCAACCCCGTGCGCCGGTAATTCTCTCGGCGGCCAGGGGAGGGTCAGCTTATCCCCTGCCATTACAGGCGCTTCGCTATTAAAGCAACATCGAATTCTGATTGGAGCTATACCCCGGCCATTTTCTTGCCGATTTCCAGGAAACGTGCAACGCGCTCCGGAGAATCGGTCTCGGCATAGATGCGCAGCAGGGGTTCGGTGCCCGAGAACCGGATAAGCAGCCAGCTATTGTCCGCCAGGTTAAAGCGGTAGCCGTCCGTGGTATCGATATTTAGCACTTTTACGTTGTCGATGGTTGCAGGCGGCTTGTCCCGGACGCGTTCGACAATAGCTGCACGTTCCGCTTCCGGAAATCTTATATCATCTCTCTGGTAATAGTGCGGGCCGACTTTTTTATACAGATATTCGATAAGCTCGGAAGGCTTCTTGCCGGTCTTGACCATTAAGTCGAGGAAATAAAGATTGGCCAGGACGCCGTCGCGCTCGGCGACATGCCCGCGGAAACCGTAGCCGCCGCTCTCCTCCCCGCCGATGAGGGCGTCTTTTTCCAGCATCACCGGCGCGATATATTTGAAGCCCACCGCCGTCTGGTACACCGGCACTTTAAAAATTTCGCCGAGGCGGAAAGCCATGTTGGTGGTCGTGAGCGATTTCACAATCGGGCCGCGCTCGCCGCGTACCTCCAGCAGGTAGAGGCAGAGCAGCGCGAAGACCTGGAGCTGCGTGATAAAGTTCCCTTTTTCGTCGATAATGCCCATGCGGTCGGCGTCGCCGTCAGTGGCCAGGCCGACGCTCGCCTTTTGCTTTTTCACCGCCGCCGCCAGCCCTTCGAGGTGAGGCATGATAGGCTCCGGGCGTAGACCCGGGAAGAGGGGATTACGCTCGGCATTTATCTCGGTAAACGTAATTGAGCCGCCACCCAGAAGTCTTTTTAAATATCCCGCGCCGGCCCCGTACATGGGGTCGATGACCAGTTTTAGCCTGGCCTGGCGCAGCTTTTTTAAATCGATGAGCCGCCCCACCTGCTCGAAATAGACGGGGTCGAGGTCGGTCTCCTGAACGAGCCCCTGTTTTTTAGCGTCGGCCAGGGCGAGACGCCTTACGTTGCCGGCGTCATATGCTTTATTTATGAAATCAACGATTTTAGATGTAATCTCATCTGCGGCGCTGGAGCCGTGCTCGTCCTTGAACTTAAAGCCGTTCCAGATGCCCGGGTTATGGCTGGCGGTAATGATAATCGCGCCACCGGCCTTTTGCGCCAGGACGCCGTAGCTGATGACGGGGGTGGGGGTAGGTTTAGGCGTTAAATAGACCTTGATGCCGTTGCCGGCGATTATCTCCGCGGCGGCGGCGGCGAAGTCCTCGGAATCGAAGCGGGTATCATAGCCGATAACGACACCGCGCCCGGCCAGCCCCGTTTCTTTTAAATAATCGGCCACGCCCTGGGCGCAGTAGCGGACATTATCAAAGGTGAAGTCCTCGGCGATAATACCGCGCCAGCCGTCCGTGCCGAAATGGATGGGATTTGGTTTATTCATCCTATCCCCTTTGTCCCCTTCCCTTCAAAGGGAAGGGGAGGATATGGAAGAGGGGCGGCGCCCCTCTTTGGCTCCCTACTTCCCCAACCCCTCTTTCCGTAACATAGCCGCCTTATCGGTCTTTTCCCAAGGTAAGTCTAAATCCGGGCGGCCGAAGTGCCCGTAAGCGGCTACTTGGCGGTAGATGGGGCGGCGCAGGTTGAGCGCATCGATGATAGCGCCGGGGCGCAGGTCGAAGTGCTTGTTAATCAGATTTTCAATTACCTTGTTTTCAACCTTATTGGTATCGAAAGTCTCGACGGACACGGAAAGCGGGTGCGCCTTGCCGATGACGTAAGCCACCTGCATTTCCAGCCGGTCGGCCAGGCCCGCGGCCACCACGTTCTTGGCGATATAGCGCGCCATGTAAGAGGCGGAGCGGTCGACCTTGGTGGGGTCTTTGCCGGAGAATGAGCCGCCGCCGTGCCGGGCGACCCCGCCGTAGGTGTCCACGATTATCTTGCGCCCGGTGCATCCCGTATCGGACACGGGACCGCCGATGACGAACCGCCCCGTTGCGTTGACGAAATACTTCGTGTTTTTATCTAAAAGCGCCGCCGGGACGACCGCTTTAATGACATGCTCGATAACATCTTTCTCAATCTGGGCGTGGGTGACATCCGGGTCATGCTGCGCCCCTATGACTACATTGTCGACGCGCTTCGGGACGCCGTGGCTGTATTCCACTGTCACCTGCGATTTGCCGTCGGGCCGGAGGTATTTAAGCTTTTTTTCCTTGCGTACTTTTGCGAGCTGCCGGCATAGCTGGTGGGCAAGTGAAGCGGTGAGTGGCATCAGCTCCGGCGTCTCGTTGCAGGCGAAGCCGACCATCATGCCCTGGTCGCCCGCGCCGATTTCATCAAGGTGGCTGGTGCCGGCGGTCTCCTTAACCTCCAGAGATTTGCTCACCCCCATATCAATATCGGCTGACTGCTCCTTGATGGACACCATGACGCCGACGGACTGGTAGTCGAAGCCGTATTCCGGGCGGGTATAGCCGATATCCCGGACGACATCCTTGACCAGTTGGGCGACCTCGACATAGGTCTTGGTGGTAATTTCGCCCAGGACGATGACGAGTCCGGTGGTGGTGGCCACCTCGCAGGCGACCCGACCGAACGGGTCTTTCCCCAGGATAGCGTCCAGGACGGCGTCCGCCACTTGGTCGCAGATTTTATCCGGGTGCCCCTCGGTGACCGACTCCGAGGTGAAGAGGTATTTCAGCGAGCTTGAGAAACTGTTAGGCATCTTAAATCCTCCAATTAAAGTTTTGAGGTTATCAAACTGTCATTGCGAGGAGCGAAGCGACGTGGCAATCCCGATGCTCGTGCCAATCGGTCATTGAGATTGCCGCGCCTCCCGACTGCGGTCGGGATGGCTCGCAATGACAGTTAAGTTTACGTTCCTTCTTCCCAGCTTGATAAGTATTTTTTCTGCTCGGCGGTCAGGGTATCGATAGCCACACCCATCGCCTTTAGCTTCAGCCTGGCCACCTCTTTATCGATTTCCTCCGGCACGGTATGCACTTTAATTTCCAGCTTGCCCCTGTTTTTCACCAGGTATTCCATGCACAGCGCCTGGTCGGCGAAACTCATGTCCATGACGCTGGCCGGGTGGCCTTCCGCCGCCGCCAGGTTTATCAGCCTGCCTTCGCCCAGCAGGAAAATGCACCGCCCGTCTTTCAGGGTATATTCTTCGACGAAGTTCCGGATAGTGCGCTTCTTCTTCGAGAGGCTCTCCAGCACCGGGATATTGATTTCCGCGTTGAAGTGGCCGCTATTGGCGAGGATAGCACCATCCTTCATCACCTGAAAATGGGTTTTATCGATAATGTTTTTATCGCCGGTAACGGTGATGAAAATATCGCCGATTTTAGCGGCCTCCAGCAGCGGCATGACCTGGTAGCCTTCCATGACAGCTTCCAGGGCGCGCACCGGTTCAACCTCTATCACGATAACGTGCGAGCCCATGCCCCTGGCGCGCATGGCCACGCCGCGCCCTGTCCAGCCATAGCCGCACACCACCACCTTTTTTCCCGCCCAGAGGATATTGGTGGCGCGGGTGATGCCGTCGATGGTGCTCTGGCCGGTGCCGTACCTGTTATCGAAGAGGTGCTTGGTATCAGCATCGTTAACGGCGATGACGGGGTATTTAAGCTTCCCGGCCTTCGCCATGCTGCGCAGGCGGATAACGCCGGTGGTGGTCTCCTCGCTGCCCCCGATGATATTTTTTATCAGGTCGCTCCTCTTGGTGTGCAATGTGGTCACGAGGTCGGCGCCGTCGTCCACGGTGATGTTAGGTTTGCTGTCCAGTGCCATATTTATATGCCGGTAGTAAGTGGTCTCATCTTCGCCCTTGATAGCGCCGGTGGGAATGCCGTACTCCACCAGCGCCGCGGCGACATCATCCTGGGTGCTTAACGGATTGGACGCGCAGAGGACGACTTCCGCCCCACCCCCCTTAAGCGTGAGCGCCAGGTTCGCGGTCTCCGTGGTGATGTGCAGGCACCCCGCAATGCGGATGCCTTTTAAGGGTTTTTCGGCCGCGAACCTCTCCCGGATAAGGCGCAGCACGGGCATTTCCCGGTAAGCCCATTCGATGCGCTGGCGGCCGGCCCCGGCGAGTTCCTTGTCCTTGATTTCATAGTTGGCAGAGGTCATACACGCCTCCTTGCACGTCTCGTTTTTCGGAAATTCGATACATTATATCATATCCATTCTATTTATCGGACAGATGTCTCCATGAATTTTAACGGGAAACAACCCTCATATGCCCCAGTCGCGGTAGCCCTGCCGGATGATTTCCCCGTATTCTTTTGATGGCATCGTCTCTTCCAGCTGGCCGGATTTTATATAAGTAACCGCTTTCACGGGCTGATTGTCTTCATCGAAGACAGTGACATTCAACCTGGCGTAACCGGTCTCCCACTTATCGAGCTTCCGCAGGCAGGCATCAGTCACTTCATAGATGGCGCCCTGCACCTTTTCCCCCCGGAAAGACTTGACAGTGGCCAGCCCGCCGTGATAGGTGCGCGACCAGCCGCTAAAAACCAGCTTATAGTTGGGCAGCACAGCCACGAATCTGGGCTTGCTGTCCGGGCAGAGCGATTGCATCTGCTTTTTACTCAAGTTCGAGGCATAAGCAAAGTAATACATCTTAATACGTTATGAGACCTTGATTTATTTTAACTCAATAAACCTGCCCAGGAAATCATCGACCTCCGATACGGAGTTTAAAAAATACTCGGCCAACGACGAAGTTTTTTCGCCGCAGACGAAGACGCTCCAGCCATCCGGCCGGCGCACCACCCGGAAGGCGTCTTCATCGGTCATATCGTCTCCCAGATAGATGGTCAGCAGACGGTTGAGTTTGAAACCGGCCTTGATTTCCCGCCCGATGAGTAACGCGGCCTTGCCTTTGTCCCAGTCGACCGGGGGCCTGGTCTCCCAGACTTTCTTCATCGGATAGACCCTGATTTCTCCTTTTTTGATATGTGGCGCGGTAACCCTGTTTACAGCGTCGGCCACGGAGCTTTCATTTTCCGGCTTTACCAGCCGGTAGTGTACGCTCACGCTGAAGCCCTTTTCCTGGACAATAATCCCGTCGATATTCTCCAGCGCCTCTGCCAGCTGCGCCGCCAGTTCCCGCATTAAGGCCCGGGCGCGCTTGGCCGCCGGATTAAGATAATTAAGGTCCGGCCCTTCGATTTCCAGTCCGTGATTACCGGCGTAGTAAATGCCTTCAATAGACACCAGATACTTGAGTTCAGCGAGCTGACGCCCGCTGATAACACCTACGCTTATGTCCGATTTCCCGGCCAGCGTCAGCAACTTCTGTCTGACGCCGCCAGGGAGTATCGCGTCTGCCGGGCGTCCCACGATTGGTGCTAATGTACCGTCGAAATCGGCCAACAACAAGATATGCGGCGCCGCTTTCACCACCGCACTAAAATCCGTCCACGCTTTAAAAAGATGTTCCATTATGGTTCCGCTATCTCAATAAGGCGAGAGACCATCGCAGCCCCCCAGCGGTAAATATTATTCCTGGCCACGATTTGACGCATGTTTTTCATGCGCCGCCGCCTTTCGGCTTCCGGCATCTCGATGGCCTCTTTTATCTTACCGGCAAACTCGCTGACATCGAACGGATTGATGAGCAAAGCATCCGATAGCTCCCCGGCGGCGCCGGCAAACCGACTCAATATAAGGACGCCATCCCCGTCACCCCTGGCAGAGACGAATTCCTTGGCCACGAGGTTCATCCCGTCATGCAGGGAACTGACCACGCAGAAATTGGCGAGCCGGCGCAGGGCATTGAGTGTCACAGGTGTCAGCTGGCGGTTCAACGTAATTACCGGCCGGTACGGGCCGGCGCTGTACCGGGCATTGATGCTTTCCGTCAGTTCATCAATCTTCCGGCTGATATTTTTATAAGCGTCAATCTCGGTGCGGCTGGGCATGCCTGCCTCGATGAGGACTATCTTACCCCGGTATTCAGGATTCGCTCCCAGGAACCTGTCCAGCGCCCGCAGCCTCTCCGGTATTCCTTTAGTATAGTCCAGGCGGTCTACACCGATGCCGACGTACTTGCCATCGAGTTGATATTCACGGCGCAGGCTGGTCATCTCCTTCGTGACGGCTTCTGCCCCGGCCTGCGCATTGATGGAAGCGAAGTCCACGCTGATAGGGAAAGGTGCGACGGCCGTGCTCTGGCCTTGACGTGTTATTTTAAAGCTTTTTGTATCGGCCTCGATTCCGATCCGCTTTACCGACTCGATAAAGTTACGGCAGAAAGAGCGGGTATGAAAACCGAGGAGGTCATTGCCCAGCATACCTTCGAGGATTTCCTCGTGCCAGGGGCAGGTACGCCATACTTCGTAAGGCGGCCAGGGGATGTGCCAGAACTGGCCGACGGTGAGACGGGGGTTCTTTTCTTTCAGATAGCGGGAGAGCAGGGCGAAATGGTAGTCCTGGACGAGCACCACCGCCTGACGTCCGCTAATCTCTTCCAAAACAGCTTCGGCGAAAATACGGTTGACCTTTTGATAGGTGTACCAATTATTTTCATTGAAAACCGGCGGGGTAAAGGTGATGTGGCACAGGGGCCAGAGCATGCTGTTGGCGAAGCCCAGATAGAATCCGGCCACGTCCTCATCCGTGAGCCAGACTCGCCGCAGCGTATATGCGGGTTTGTCCGGGGGGACTGCCACACGGTCGTTTTTATCCACTATCCGGCGGTCGGCATCGCCGCTGCCCTGGGCTACCCAGGTACCGCCCGATGCCCGCATGACCGGGTCGAGCGCCTCGGTAAGGCCGCTGACCGGACGGTGCCACTTTACCGCGCCGCCGTCAAAGGTATGAACGTAGGGCTCCCGGTTGGAAACGACGATAAACAGGCGGTCGCCGAGCTTCGACCGAACCAGCTCATAAAGGTTATCTTTGTTCCACTGCGCTGCCATCTTAGCTAACTTTAGAGTAATTCAAGCGCCTGCGGGTGTCAAGCAATATCGTCAACCTTTTCGATACTTATTAAAATGTGATTGTGCCTGAATCGTAATTTATGGTAAAATCTAAATGCCAGCCTGTTGGTATAACTATGCGTAACATATTGACAGTTATTTATTCCAATTGATATAATATTTTAATATATATTGATGGTTTGCGTTAATGAATAAAGTAAATACTCTGCAATTGCTCTCCGGCAATGAAGCCCTGGCCCTCGGCGCGTACCACGCCGGCGTGCAGGTGGCCGCCGCTTACCCCGGGACCCCTTCCACCGAGATACTGGAAAACCTGGCGCGCTTCAAGGACATCCACGCCGAGTGGTCCACCAACGAAAAGGTAGCCATGGAAGTAGCCATGGGCGCCGCTTACACGGGAGCCCGCGCCATGGTTTCGATGAAGCACGTGGGGCTGAACGTGGCCAGCGACCCTTTCATGGCGGCGGCGATAACGGGCGTCATCGGCGGGCTGGTAGTCATCACCGCCGACGACCCGCAGATACACAGCTCCCAGAACGAGCAGGACAACCGGCACTATGCCCGGCTGGCCAAGGTGCCGATGTTGGAGCCGAGCGACAGCCAGGAAGCCTACGATTTAATCGCGCAGGCCTTCGATATCAGCGAGCGGTTCGATACGCCGGTGCTGCTGCGCACGACCATGCGTATCGCACATTCAAAGTCGGTGGTGGATGTGAAACGCGCCCGCGAGGTAAAAAACGGGCAGCCGGCTTTCCATTTCAACCCGCAAAAGTATGTCATGCTGCCGGTCAACGCCCTGCCGCGGCACGCGCTGGTGGAACAGCGCCTGCTCAAGCTGGCCGAGTTCTCCGAGACATTCCCCCTGAATCAAATTACCTGGGGAAAGCGCGACCTGGGTATCGTGACCAGCGGCGTGGCCTTCCAGTACGCTCGGGAAGTCTTCCCGGACGCTTCGTTTCTTAAGCTCGGCATGACCTGGCCGCTGCCGGAAAAACTGATTAAAAAGTTCGCCGACGGGGTCAAGCGCCTCATCGTTATCGAAGAGCTCGACCCATTTTTACAGGAAAATATACAGTCGATGGGCATCAAGGTCACCGGCAAAGAGTTCATCCCGCTGGTGGGCGAGCTCAATACGCGCATCGTCACCGAAAGCTGCTCTGGCGCCGGTCTGCTGCCGGAATCAGAGACGGCGAAGTCATTAGCACCGGCAGCCGGGCTGCCGCGCCGCCCGCCCCTGCTCTGCCCGGGCTGTCCGCATACCGGCATTTACTCGGTATTGAATAGCATCGGCCAGCGCTCGAAGCTGCTTGAATCGAAAGGACCGCAGGAACCGAAACTGATTATTACCGGCGATATCGGTTGCTATACGCTGGGCGCTTACCCGCCCCTTAACGTCCTGGACACCACCGCGTGCATGGGCGCGGGCATCGGGCAGGCGCTGGGCATGGAAAAAGCGGGCGTTAAGAGCAAAGTGGTGGCCGTTATCGGCGACTCAACCTTCATGCATTCCGGCATTACGGGTCTCATCAACGCCGTCTATAATGACGGGCACATCACCATCCTGATTTTGGATAACCGTACCACCGCCATGACGGGCCACCAGGAGCACCCAGGAACGGGCATCTCTGCCCAGGGCGAGCCAACATTTACCGTGGACATCGAGAGCCTGGTCAAAGGCATCGGGGTGAAAGACGTCAAAGTAATTGACGCTTTTAACATCAAGGCCCTACGGGCAGGCGTCCGGGATTCGTTAGAAAGACCGGAGGTCTCCGTCATTATCGTCCGCGGCGCCTGCGCGGTAAGGGTTAAAAAGAGAGCCAATCCCCGCGCCGTCGACATGGAAAAATGTACGCAATGCGGCACCTGCCTGCGCCTTGGCTGCGCGGCGATACAGACCAAAGATGAAAAGGTATTTATCGACGCGACGCTGTGCGCCGGGGACATTTGCACTATCTGCGAGCAGCTCTGCCCGAAAAAGGCTATTTCCGCACCGGTGAAGAATAAGGATTTAAAGTGAAAAAAATGGACTTGCTCGTGACCGGGGTGGGGGGACAGGGCGTCGTCCTCGCCAGCGACATCATCGCCGAGACGGCCATCGCCGCCGGTTACGACGTAAAAAAGACGGATACGCTGGGGATGGCCCAGCGCGGCGGCAGCGTCGTGAGCCACGTGCGCATGGGACCCAGAGTCTTCTCGCCGCTTATCCGGGAAGGCACGGCTGACCTAGTTCTCGCTTTCGAGATGCTGGAGGCCGCCCGGTGGGGCCATTACCTGCGGCCCGGCGGTATAGCCATTGTCAATATCTACCAGCAGCCGCCGCTTTCGGTCAGCCTGGGGCAGGAAAAGTACCCCACCAGGGATGAGATTGCCGCTACTTTAAAACGGCAGACCGACCAGATATACTTTGTGGAGGGCACCGGACAGGCCCAGAAGCTGGGCAACGTCAGGACGCTGAACCTGTTCATGCTGGGGTGCTTCGCGGCGTTCGCCCCGCTGAAAATAGATATCTGGAAAGAAAGCGTCGCCCGGTTCCTGCCGGAGAACCTCCGCGAAATCAACCTCACGGCATTTGAAACCGGGAGAAAGGAAATCGAGGGTGGCCGTATCAGAAAGAGTTAAAAAAGGCATGGTGGTGGGGTCGTGGATAAGGCGGATGTTCGAAGAAGGCATCGCCATGAAAAAGCAGTTCGGCGAAGCGAACGTCTATGACCTTTCGCTCGGCAACCCTATCATGGAGCCGCCGCCAGAATTCAAACGAGAGATAAAGCGCCTGGCAGACCATCCTTTTAAGGGCATGCACGGCTACATGGTGAACGCCGGCTACCCGGAAACGCGCGCGGCCGTGGCGTCGCAGCTTACGAAAGAGACGGGCATCAAGCTGACCGAGGAGGACATCATCATGGCCGTGGGCGCGGCGGGCGCTATCAACGTGGCGCTCAAGACCATCCTCGACCCCGGCGACGAGGTCATCGTGTTCATCCCCTGGTTCGTCGACTACTTCAACTATATCGAAAACCATGACGGCGTGGTCAAACCGCTGCCTACGGATGATAATTTTATACCGCGCCTGGATGCATTCGAGGCTGGCATCGGCCCGCGCACGAAAGCGGTGCTGATTAACTCCCCCAACAACCCCACCGGCGTGGTCTACAGCGCCGAGACGATGCGCCGCATGGGGGAAATACTGCGTAAAAAAGAGACCGAGTATGGGACGGAGATATTCATCGTCAGCGATGAGCCGTATAAAAAGATAATCTACGACGGCACGAAATATCCATCGCCGCTGAATTTCCACCGGCACAGTATTATCGCCACCTCGCATTCGAAAGACCTTTCCATCGCCGGCGAGCGCATCGGCTATGTCGCTCTGCACCCGGAAAGCTCGAACCACGACGATATGATTAAGGGCTTCGTCTTCTGTACGCGCGTGCTGGGGTTTATCAACGCGCCGGCTTTCATGCAGAACGTGGTGCGCCGTCTCCAGGACGTCACCATTCCCGTCAGTGAATACCAGCGGCACCGTGACTTTATCTACAATAACCTGGTCAGGATGGGCTACCAGGTCAATAAACCGGAGGGCGCGTTTTACATTTTCCCGAAAAGCCCCATCCCGGACGATGTTGCCTTCGTGCACGAGTTACAGCGCGAGCACCATGTGCTGACGGTCCCCGGCGTGGCCTTCGGCGTACACGGGTATTTCCGCCTGGTCTATTGCACCGACGACCGTACGCTGGAAGCCTCTATGCCCGGCCTGGAAGCCCTGGCGAAGAAGTACAAGCTGAAATAGTTTTCAACAGATCTAAAGGAGTTTCAAGAGGGGGCTACGGTCCCCTCTTCCTTTTTCCCCTCTTCAAATAGTGCTATACTACCCTAAACACACACGTCGAGGGGGTGTTTAGGGAACGCCAATTTGTTACAGAAAATAAAGGAGAACGTGAAAGACTTAAAAAACTGGTCAATGAAATGACCGATAAGGAATTAAAGCTCATTATCTATAAAGAAGGCTGGACGATAGCCGTCGCCCTGGCGCACCTGGCTTTCTGGGATCAGTACGCACTGGCCTTGTTAAAAAGGTGGAAAAAAGAAGGGGTCTATCCGTCACACCGCGAGTGGGATAATATAAATGATGCTTTGGTACCGCTGGCTTTATCTATACCGCCTAGAGTCGCAGCAGCGCTGGCGGTCTCTTCAGCGGAAGCTGTTGACCGCGAAATAGAAAACTCTACCCCCGAGTTCATTAAAGCTGTTGAGGCGCTCAATGAGCCGTTTCGGTTAAACCGGACGTTCAATCGCAAAACACACCTAGATGAAATAGATGCTTTTCTGAAAACGAAACACGGCACAAAATAGTCTCAACCACATTGCCAGGCCACAGGTGTTTGCATTAATAAAAAAATTTGTGGTATACTTTCGCAGTGCGCCTAAGCTCGATGTATCAAAGTATATAGTACTCCCGGGCGCATAAACAGTAACTAAGCTTTCGAGGTAGTCAGGGGAATACTTGCTAGCTACTTATGGATTAATCGGCCTGTTTTTTGTCGTTGTCCTGCTATTTGCCCTGACGATGGTCGTTATCCCTATCGTTCTCCGGTTCATGAGAATCGTTCCGGCTAAACCCAACCCCGTCAAGAGCTCTATCTTCGAATGCGGCGTGGAGACCATCGGCAAGACGTGGGTGCAGTTCAATTTCCGCTACTACTTTTACGCGCTCGTCTTCCTGGCGCTGGATGTCCTGGTTGTTTTCCTCTACCCGTGGGCGGTACAGCTCCGGGAACTCGGGCTGACCAGCCTGGTCGTGGTGCTCATTCTTGTATTCATTGTTCTCATCGGCTATGTCTACGCCTGGAAAAAGAAGGTCCTGGAATGGAAATAGGCCCGGAAGGCAAACAGATTTACCCGGCTGAAGAAATTGATAGGCACGAAGGCCAGATAATCGAAGAGGTCAAAGCGGCCAGCATCGAAAGCATCCCCGACCCCGATGCCTGGCTCGAAGAACCACAGCGTAATATCCTGCTGACCTCCGTGGACGCTATCATCAACTGGGCGCGCCGCTCTTCCCTCTGGCCGGCAGCCTGTTTCCCCGCCTGCTGCGCCGCCGAAATTATGGCCATCGAGGGGCCGCGCTTTGACTTATCGCGCTTCGGCATGGAAATCCTGCGGGCGTCACCCCGCCAGGCCGACCTCATGATTACCGCCGGCACGCTCACCTGGAAGATGGCCCCTGCCGTGAGACGCATCTATAACCAGATGCCCGAGCCGAAGTGGGTCATCGCCATGGGCGCCTGCGGCATCAGCGGCGGTATTTTCCGCTCGTCATATAATGTCGTGCCGGGCTACAACAAGATTGTCCCGGTGGATGTGTACGTGCCCGGTTGCCCTCCCCGCCCCGAAGCCCTGATTTACGGCATCCAGCTCCTGCAAAAGAAGATAGCCAAAGCGCACGCCGTACCTGACCTGCCTAAATTTAAGATGCCGAAAATACCCAGACTATAGAAGAGAAGAAAGGTAGCTATTCATGACCGTAGCCCTCTCCTCCAGAGAGATAGTCAGCCAGCTCGGCGGCAAATTCCCGGGCGCCGTCGCGGAAGCCGGGAAAGACAGCGTCCTGGTTAAAGGCGATGCCCTGACGCAGGTGGCCCGTTATTTAAAAGAGACGGACGGACTGAAGTTTGAATACCTGAACTATATCACCGCTGTTGATTATTACAGCTACTTCGAGGTTGTGTACCAGCTTACCTCCCTTGACCACAACCGCTCCGTGATATTGAAGACCCGCTGCTACGGGCGCGCTAACCCCTCCCTGCCCTCGCTAACCGGACTGTGGCAGGGAGCAGACTTCCAGGAGCGTGAAATCTACGACCTCATGGGTATCAAGTTCGAAGGACACCCGAACCTCAAGCGTATCTTCCTCTGGGAGGGGTTCGAGGGGTATCCCTTGCGAAAGGACTGGAACCGGTGACGACCGAGCAGTTGATGACGCTCAAGACCGAGCCGTTTGTCGTTAATATCGGGCCGATGCACCCGAGCACCCACGGCGTTTACCGTATGAGGGTGACGCTGGACGGCGAGGTCGTCCTCGACATCGAGCCGGTCTTCGGCTACCTCCACCGCGGTATCGAAAAGCTGGCCGAGGAACGCACTTATACCGGTTTTATCCCGCTCACCGACCGCCTGGACTATATGTCCGCCATGAGTAATAACCTCGGCTACTGCCTGGCCGTAGAGAAACTGGCCGGTATCAAGGTGCCGGAACGGGCGGAGTATCTGCGGGTTATCATCGCCGAATTACAGCGTATTGCCAACCACTGCATCGCCGTCGGCGCTATGTTAAACGATGCCGGCGCGTTCTTCACGCCTTTCCTCTACCTCTTCCGGGAAAGGGAGAAAATATACGACCTGTTTGAAATGCTGTGCGGACAGCGGCTCACCTATAACTACATGAGAATCGGCGGCGTCGGCCAGGATATCCCCGCCGAGTTTTTACCGGCGTTGGCGAAATTCATTCAAAAGATACGTCGTTTCATTAGCGAATACGAATTTTTCCTCAAGCAGAATGAAATTCTGCTCGCCCGCGCTAAAGGCGTCGGCGTCCTGCCTAAGGAGCTGGCAATAAACTGCGGCATCAGCGGCCCGGTAGCCCGCGCCAGCGGCATCAAGTGGGACCTGCGTAAGGCCGACCCGTACTCCATTTACGACCGCTTCGAGTTCGATATCCCCACCGGCGAGAACGGCGATTGCTATGACCGCTACCGCGTCCGGATTGAAGAGATGACGCAAAGTTTGCGCATCATCGAGCAGGCATCCAAACAAATACCCGGCGGTCCGATTAGGGCCGATGTGCCCCACCTTATCCGCCCCCCCGCGGGTGAGGTCTACGCCCACATCGAGGCACCCAAGGGCGAGCTCGGTTTTTACATCGTCTCGGACAACTCCATCGCGCCTTACCGCTGTCACGTGCGCCCCACCAGCCTGATTAACCTGGCGGCGCTGCGCCAGATGGTCAGGGGCTGGAAGGTGGCCGACCTTATTATCATCTTCGGCAGCATCGATATTACCATGGGAGAGGTCGATAGATAGTGGCAATCGTTGATTTAACGTTTAACAGCCGGTTGCCCATGCAGGTAGTCCCGCCGGACTGGCCGGGCAACAACTACTGGTGGCACTGGCTGTTCTTTACCGTCGTGCTCATCGCCTTCGTGCTGATGATGGTGATGGGCGCCATCTACATCGAGCGCCGTGGCCTGGGCCGGATGCAGTCGCGCCTTGGCCCCAACCGCACCGGGCCTTTCGGCCTGCTACAGCCAGTAGCGGACGCCGTCAAGGTGCTGCTCAAGGAGAACATCGTCCCGGACAGCGCGGACAAGGTCGTCCACTGGCTGGCTCCGGTTGTCGCCTTCGCCCCAGTGGTAATGATTTTCGCGGTGGTACCTTTCCAGAACGGGGCACTCCTGGCCGACCTGAATATCGGCATACTGTATATCGTTGCGATTAGCTCCGTCAGCACGGTGGGCGTGTTCATGGCCGGGTGGAGCTCCGGCAACAAGTATTCTCTGCTGGGCGCCATGCGCAACATGGCCGCCGTGGTCAGCTACGAGCTGCCGCTGGTTCTGTCTATCGTCGGCGTGGTGCTGGCGGCGGGTTCTCTGTCACTCAACCAGATAGTTTTAACCCAGAACATCCCCTTTATCCTCTTGCAGCCACTGGGCTTTTTGATTTTCTTCGCGGCGGCCTGCGCCGAGATTAACCGTAGCCCCTTCGACCTTATGGAGGCCGACTCCGAAATCGTGGCCGGCTTCCATACGGAGTACTCGGGCATGAAGTTCGCCATGTTCTATTTAGTGGAATACGCCGAGGCCATCGCCATGTCTGCCATTATCACGACGCTGTTCCTCGGCGGCTGGAGGGGACCGTGGCTGCCGCCCTGGCTGTGGTTCATCATCAAGACGCTTATCGTTTTCTTTGTGATGGTGTGGACAAGGACGACGCTGCCGCGCGTACGCATCGACCAGCTCATGGCGCTGGCCTGGAAGTTCCTCCTGCCGCTGGCGCTGATAAACCTGTTTATTACCGCCATACAGGTGCTGGTGTGGCCGCAGGCGCTGCCGTGGCTGGCCGTTATTATCAATATTGCCGTCATGTTCGTACTCGTCATTATATGGTCGAGACTGTTTAGATTAGGATGGGGCCGAGTTGAAGTTTGAACGTTTTGGCGCGGGCATAATCAAGGGCATGACGGTGACTATCCGGCACCTGCTACGCCACCCCACCGTCAACCAGTACCCGGAGCAGAGGCTGAATGTTTCGCGCCGGATACGGGGCAACGAGCTCGTGTGGAGCCGCGCGCGGTGCACCGGCTGCGCCACGTGCGCCAAGGCATGCCCGCAGGGCGCCATCGAGCTGGTGACCGCCGCCAACCCGGCGAACAATAAATACGAGGTGGAGACCTACCGCGTGGACACCGGCTACTGCATCCAGTGCGGGCTATGTGTCGAGGCGTGCCCTTTCGACGCGCTTTTCATGGGTTACTCTTACGAGCGCGCCAAATATAAGCGCGGCGAGGTTATCCAGACCAACGACGAGCTGCTGGAATCGGCGGAGAGGCCTGCCAGCGGCTATTACCACCCGGAAATCGCGGAGAAACTCCCGGCGCAGACCCTGCTGGTGGAACGCATCACGGAAAAGAGGCAAAAGAAGTAATGGGACTGGCGGCGACATTCTGGATAATGGCGGTGGTCATCGTGGTGGCCGCGCTGGGCGTAGTGTTCCAGCGTAATGTTTTCCGCGCGGCCCTGACGCTGATTCTCTGTTTTATCGCCGTGGCCGGGCTTTACATCACCTTGAGCGCCGACTTTCTCGCGGCGGTCCAGATACTGGTATACGTCGGGGCGATATCCGTTCTGATTATCCTGGCCGTGATGATGACCCGGGAAGTGCAGCGCGGTAACTCGCCGAACAAAATGGAAATACCTGCTGCGATAGTCGCAGCGGTTTTGTTAGGAATCCTGGTCTACACGGTGGCCAACACGAATTGGAAAATCGCGACGGCGGCGCCGCTTTCCCCCACCACCGTGCCCCTGGCCACCAGGCTTTTCAGCGAGAACGGCTATATCCTGCCGGTGGAAATCGGGGCGGTGCTATTGCTGGCGGCTATCATCGGCGCCATCGTTATCACGAGGGAGAAATAGCAAAATGACCATCGGCCTGCAACATTACCTGGTGCTCTCGGCGGTGCTTTTCTGCATCGGACTTTTCGGCGCGCTGACCCGGCGCAACGCGGTGGTCATCCTGATGTGCATCGAGCTGATGCTGAACGCGGTGAATATCTCCCTGGTGGCCTTTTCCAGCTATATCGTGCCCCAGCTGCTTACCGGGCAGGTCTTCGCTATCTTCGTGATGGTCGTGGCCGCCGCCGAGATAGCGGTGGGCCTGGCGATAGTGCTGGCCATCTTCCGCGGCCTGGCAAATATAGATACGAACAATATTAATCTTTTGAAGTGGTGAAAATAATTATAACTGAATTAAAATGTCATTGCGAGACCATTCCGCCGCAGGTGGAAGGCGAAGCAATCTCCGACCTCGGATTGATATAGCGATTGAGATTGCCACGTCGTCCCGATAAATCGGGACTCCTCGCAATGACAGTGTGAAGAGAGAATATGTGGGTAGAAGTTAAAAAAGCCAAAACGCTGGCCATCGCCGAAATGTGGAAGGAATGCTTCGAGGGCGAAGGCGTGCCCGCGCGCATCATGCCCGTGACCGGCTTGCCCATCGGCCAGGAAATTACCGATTACTCCATCATGGTGCCCAAGGACAAAGAGCACGTGATTAGGGATATTTTAAGGAAGCTATGATACCGCACCAGCTAATCTGGCTTATCATGCTGCTGCCCGGGTTCGCTTTCGTCATCAACGGGCTGCTGATGAGGCCTTTCGTCAACCGGAAATCGAAGGCCTACGGCTATGTCACCGTCCTGGCCATCGGTATCTCGGCCGTTTTCGCCATCTGGGCGCTTTTCTCGGTGATGTCCGCGGCCGACCACCAGATAGCAGTGCCGGACGTCAACTGGCTGGTCATCGGCAATTTCAATTTTCATGTCGGCGTCATCATGGACCAGCTGGCGGCGCTAATGGTCGTCGTCGTCTCCGTCGTCTCGCTCATGGTACAGATATACTCGCTGGGCTATATGGCCCACGACGAAGCCGGCTACTACCGCTACTATACCTACATGTCCCTGTTCACCTTCGCCATGCTGGGGCTGGTGCTGGCCGATAACCTGCTTTTCACCTACGTTTTCTGGGAGATGGTGGGGCTGTGCTCTTACCTGCTCATCGGTTTCTGGTTCCATAAGAAGTCCGCCGCCGATGCCGCCAAGAAAGCCTTCATCGTCACGCGCATTGGCGACTTCGGTTTCCTGATAGGGATACTGGTTCTTTATACAAACATGCATACCCTGGACATCTACCGGCTGCACGAGCTGGCTGTCACCGGTGTGCTTGGCGGCGCGGTGCTCATGTGGGCTGCTATCGGCATCTTTGCCGGGGCTATCGGCAAGAGCGCCCAGTTCCCGCTGCACGTGTGGCTGCCGGACGCCATGGAAGGCCCCACACCGGTCAGCGCCCTTATCCATTCCGCCACGATGGTCTGCGCCGGCGTCTTCCTGGTGGCGCGCACGATGCCCCTTTTCGTTTATTCGCAGCAGGCGATTACGACTGTGGCCGTCATCGGGGGTTTTACGGCGATTTTCGCGGCCACGATGGGGCTGGTAGCTAACGATATCAAGCGCGTGCTGGCGTATTCCACCATCAGCCAGATAGGTTACATGATGCTGGGGCTGGGGGTAGTCGGCCTGGCGCTTTCCCGCCAAATCAGCGGCGGCCAGCTACGTGTTGGCACGGACGAGCTGCTCATCATCACCCGGGGCGCGGTGGCCGTGGGCATGTTCCACCTGTTCACCCACGCTTTCTTCAAGGCGCTCCTGTTCATGGGCGCCGGCAGCGTCAACCACTCCACCGGCACTTTCGATATGCGTTTGATGGGCGGCCTGCGCAGGACGATGCCCTGGACCTATGCTACTTTCCTGGTGGGGTCTTTGAGCCTGGCGGGAATCTGGCCGCTGGCCGGTTTTTGGAGCAAGGATGGAATCCTGCTGAACGCTTTCACGAGCCAGCCCGTCCTTTTCTGGCTCGCCATGATAACTGTTTTCCTGACGGCTTTTTACATGTTTCGCGCTATCTTTATGACTTTCCACGGCGAGTACCACGGCGGCGCCACAGAACAGGATGAAAAACCCCACGGCAAACTCGATGAACCGGGCACTCATACCCATGAATCGCCTTGGGTAATGGTCGGGCCGCTGGTATTCCTGGCCATACTGGCCATCATCGCGGGCTGGTGGAACCTTACCGGCGCTTTCGACTCCTTCTTCGGGCACGAAGGGGAGGCCCAGAGCGCGGGCGCTGCTTTCTTGAGCGTTTTCACGCACACGGTAAACGGGATACCGCTGCCGCTGCTGTCGCTATTAATCGCCCTGCTTGGTATTTTCTGTGCTTACGCCATCTACCTGAAACGGTGGGTAAGCGCCGATTCTCTGGGTAAAGCGTTCGGCCCGCTTTATAAGCTGGCCTTCCGCAAGTATTTCTTCGACGACCTATATGAAAACATTATCGTAAAAATCGGCTTGATTAAAGGTCTTTTCAACGGCTTCGAGATATTCGACCGCCGCGGCGTCGACGGCGCGGTCAACGGCGTGTCCGATGTCGTATTGAGCGGCGGTCGAGCGATAAGGAAAGCGCAGACGGGGCAGTTGCAGCTTTACGGGCTGCTCATCGGCATCGGCGTGGTAGTAATAGCGCTGTGCGTATTTTTTTTTCGATAAATTATGTTAATGTCGATTTAAGCAATATGGAATTAAATAATTGGATCGCTGCATCCACAGGGATAGTCTTATTAGCAGCTGCAATTTTTGCTTGGAAGAGTTATAGGCAGGCAAGCAAACAAGCAACTTGGGAAGCAACTAACGAAATTTATAAAGAATGGTGGGGTAAGAAATTACGTGAACTAAGGCACTATTTTTATGAAGTATTTTTACCGAAATATAAGAGTGAACTTAAGGGTAAACTCTCTGGAAAAGGAATGAAAGAAATTGGAGAATTACACCCTGATATAAGGAAATTATGTTATTTTTTTGACCGTGTTGGTTGGTTAGGAGCTGCTAATCTGATAGATGTGGGATATGTCATGGGACCGATGCAACACAGTGTTCGCCGTCTTTGGTTGATAATGGAGAAAAACATAACTAGAGAAAGAGAATTTAGTACTACAAAGCTTCTTGACTCAGTATATTTATCAGGCTTTGAATGGCTTTTTAAACGCTCGGAGAAAAAACCTCAAGCGAAATTAATTAGAAGTAAATTTAATAATCCGAGATTACTTTCAAGAGCTCAATATAAAAAAATGCAAAATGAAATAGATGAAGATGAAAAAGGATTCCATAAGGACTATTTAGGGGATAATTAATTGGGCTTTAATTATTTAACGACCATACTCTTCCTGCCGGCGGCGGGCGCTATCGTTATCGCTTTATCTAAAGGCGCCGATGAAAGGCTCATCAAGCGTCTGGCCGTCGTTTTCACCGCGGTGCCG
Organism: Dehalococcoidales bacterium; assembly: GCA_050014355.1. GTDB lineage: Bacteria > Chloroflexota > Dehalococcoidia > Dehalococcoidales > RBG-16-60-22 > Fen-1077. Next base: position 30,459 of record JBEKDL010000007.1, read on the forward strand.
CTGGCGCTGGTTATTTACCTCTTTATCGCTTTCGACCGCTCGTCCTCAATGGCTGGGGTCATCCAGTTCGAGGAAAAGTACCTCTGGATAGCGCCGCTCAACGCGTACTACCACCTGGGCGTGGACGGCTTGAGCCTGCCGCTGCTACTGCTGACGACTTTCCTCGGCTTCCTGGCGGTGCTCATCTCCTGGAAAGTCCACGAGCGGCCGCGCGAGTTCTTCGCCTGGCTGCTCCTGCTGGAAACGAGCATTATCGGCGTGTTCGTCTCCCTCGACCTGCTGCTTTTCTTTGTCATGTGGGAGATAGAAGTTATCCCGATGTACTTCCTCATCTCCATCTGGGGCTCCGGGCGCAAAGACTACTCGGCTATCAAGTACGTGATATACACCCTGTTCGGCAGCGCTTTCATGCTGGCGGGCATCTTGAGTCTGTATTTCACCACCGGCAGCTTGAGCATGGTGGATATCACCAATCACGGGCTGGGCATGGCGCAGTCGGTAATGCCCGCCGCAGCCATTTTTTTCCTGCTCTTTATCGGTTTCGCCGTGAAGCTGCCGGTCTTCCCGCTGCACACCTGGCTGCCGGACGCCCATACCGACGCCCCCACCGCCGTCAGCGTGATGCTGGCGGGCGTACTCATCAAGATGGGCGGCTACGGGATGATCCGCCTCTGCGTGAGCATGTTCCCCGGTCCGGCCCACCAGTATGCCCAACTGTTAATTATACTGGCGCTCATCGGTATCCTCTACGGCGCCGCCGTCACCCTGATGCAGAACGATATCAAGCGGATGATTGCTTACAGCAGCATCAGCCATATGGGCTACGTGCTGCTTGGCATCTTCGCGCTGGGGCAGGTCAGCCTGACCGGCGCCGCCCTGCAGATGTTCAGTCACGGCATCGTCACCGGGCTGCTCTTCGCCATGGCCGGGCTGGTCATCCACAATGTTGAAGTGCGCGACCTGCGTAAGCTCGGCGGGCTGGCGCGGCAGGTGCCGGTAATGGCGGCGGTCTTTTCCATCGCCGGGCTGGCCTCGCTGGGGCTGCCCACCACCAGCGGCTTCGCCGCCGAGTTCCTCGTCTTCCTGGGCAGCTACAGCAGCGGTATCGTACCTCACGTGCAGGTGTATACCATCATCGCGGTCATCGGCGTCGTGCTGACGGCAGGGTATATCCTGTGGATGCTCCAGCGCGCTTTCTTCGGGCCAGTCAAAGAGGAGTTTAAAGAGGTTAAAGACGCCGATAACCTGGAGAAAGTGTACATGTTCGTGCTGGTGGCGGTGATAATGCTCGTCGGCATCTACCCGGCGATATTAACGGATGTCTTTAAAATGGGCATCGCACCCATTGTAAAACTGATTGGTGGCTAAGGAGAGGTGTAGTTGGATTTAACTAAAGTCATACCGGAGATAACGCTGGCGGTCTTCGCCATCGCCGTCATCCTGCTCGACCTTGGCGTGCGGCAGAAGTCCGTCTTACAGTGGGTGAGCGTGGCCGGGCTGGCCATCTCCGGCGGCGTCTCCATCGCAATGTGGGGCGGCAACTACTCTCCCCAGTTCAACAAGATGCTGGCGGTGGACGATTTCGCCCTGTTTTTCAAGATATTGTTCGCTGGTATCGCGATACTGGTCATCCTGGCCACCACCGATTACGCTAAAAAGTTCGAGCGCTTCCAGGGAGAATATTACGCCCTAATTTTACTCTCGACGCTGGGCATGATGCTCATGGCCGCCACCGCCGACCTTATTTCGCTTTATGTTTCGGTGGAGCTGACCAGCATCTCCCTCTACGTGCTGGTGAGCTTCCTCAAGGATAAAAAATCCACCGAAGCCTCGCTGAAATACCTGCTGCTGGGAGCAGTGGCCTCGGCGGTGCTGCTCTACGGCATGGCGATGGTATTTGGCTTCACCGGCCAGACGCAGCTGGGCGCCATCGCTAACGCGATACAGGCGATGAGGCTGAACTCGCTAATCTCAAGTCCTGCCCTGCTGATGGGCATCATCATGCTGATAGCCGGTTTCGGCTTCAAAATAGCCGCCGTGCCTTTCCAGATGTGGGTGCCGGACGTTTACGAAGGCGCGCCCACGCCCATTACGGCCTATCTTTCCGTCGCGAGCAAGGCCGCCGGTTTTGCTGTCATCCTGCGGGTATTTCTCAGCTCTTTCCATGCTAACGGCTCTATAGGCGAGGGCTGGGGCATGATATACGCCGCGCTAGCGGTCATAACGATGATCATCGGTAACGTCGTAGCCATTCCGCAAACCAACATCAAACGGATGCTGGGGTACTCCAGCATCGCCCAGGCGGGTTATCTCATGGTAGGCCTGGCAGCCACCGGTGTGTTCAATCCAACAGCGTCAAAATTACCGCTTGGCGTAATGGCACAAGGCGGCGTTATTTTCTTCCTCACCAGCTATGCCCTGACCAACCTCGGGGCATTTATCGCCATCATAATTATCTCTAATAAAATTAACAGCGATGAAATTGCTGATTTCGCCGGTATGGGCAAGCGTGCTCCCCTGTTAGCGCTGGCGCTCACTTTCTGTCTCATTTCTCTCGTCGGCATACCGCCGGCGGCCGGTTTTATGGCCAAGTTCTATCTTTTCCGCGCCGCCGTCCTGAACGACCTGCTCTGGCTGGTGGTCATCGCCGTAATTAACAGCGTAATCTCGGCCTACTACTATCTGCGCGTGGGCAAGGTCATGTGGTTCAATGAGCCAGCTTCGTCAGAGAATATTCCATCTTCCAGCGCTCCTAAGGTCGCTCTATTCATCTGCTCGCTGGGCGTGCTACTGCTGGGCATTATCCCCGGCTCGGTAATGCGCCTAGCGGAAATCGCCGGCAAGCTGCTTAACTTCTAAATATTCCGCGGCGTCATAGTACTTCCAGTCCCCTCCCCGAACATGAGTCAGCTTTTCTTTATGTTTCAAAAACCCGATAACGCCTCCCGTACCAGTACTAATTTACCTGTTACTCCCCTACCAAATGACTATTGGCTGTAATCCCGTAGACAAATACAATAAATATAACAACCGATATAAGCCGATTATTCCTTGAGCGGAGGATGCGTTCCTTGCCAGTTTATCCCGGCGCAATCAAGAAGATATTATCTACAGCCATTTTATTGCTGATTTTGCTTCCCGTAGTCACGATATCGGTTGTTAAAAGCACGCCGGTATCGGCCGATTCTGGCCCGGACCTCATCGTGCAGGATATTGCGCTTTCGCCCTCCGAACCTGCCATCGACGATACCGTAACTATCACCGTGACCGTGAAAAACCAGGGCACCGCTTTAGCCGGTCAAAACTACCTTGTCTGCTATGTGGATAGTGCTATCCTGGCCACGGTGCCTGTCAATGCGCTCCAGGCCGGTACCATGGCCACGGCCACTTTCACCTGGAGGGCAGACGGTGGCTCGCACACTATCAAGGCAATAGCCGATTCCACCGATATTATCATCGAGGGCAATGAGACCAACAATACCAGGACATACAGCATCACGACACGGGCAGCGGATTTAATCGTCCAATCTATCACCTGGGCGCCGGCCAGCCCGTCACGGGGTGATGCCGTTGTTTTCAGCGTAATCATTAAAAACCAGGGAAATGCCAGTTCCCGCCCGACTAATATAGACTTGTACATCGATGGCGCCTCCCGGGGCAACCAGGATATCCTCGCTATCGATCCCGGCACCACGGCCACCAGGACCTATAACTGGGTAGCTTTGTTCGGCCAGCACGCCATCAAGGCAGTTGTCGATGAACTCAACAATGTGAAGGAGAGCAACGAGAGCAATAATGAATACACGGCAACCTACACAACGTCTCCGCCTGACCTTATCATCGATAAAATTACCTGGGCGCCGTTAAATCCATCGAAAAACGATACCGTAAGCATTAATGCCACGGTAAAAAACCAGGGCAGCGGCCGCGCGGATGCCTGTCATGTGGCCTACTTTATCGATGGCGAGCTTAAGTCCACGGTGCCGGCAAACGCTCTGGAAGCCGGCGCCTCGGTGAACGTCACCTTCAACTGGACAGTCACATCCGATAAACTTCAGGTCAGGACCGTCGTAGACTATTACCAGAATGTGTCGGAGAGCGACGAGACCAACAATGAGAAAACGGCCACTATCTCCACTCTCGCGCCCGATTTAGCGGTAACCAGCATCACCTGGTCGCCGATAAACGCCGCGGTCGGTGATACGGTAAGTATCAATGCTACGATTAAAAACCTGGGCGGCGGGAGGTCGGAAAAAACCCATGCAGCCTGCATTATCGATAACGTTGTCACTTCATCTCCGGATATCCCTGAAATAATCGGCGGTGGTGAGGCTGTACTGACTTTTTCCTGGGTGGCGACGGGGGGCTCTCACACCATCAGAGTCATCGCGGACTACGATAATCTGATAGAAGAGACCACTAAAGACAATAATTCGCTTAGCGTTACCGTCAATGTCATACCCCCTGACCTCGTTATTCCCATTATCAGTTGGTCGCCAGCCAACTTTTCTATAGATGACGTCGTGACCTTCACCGTAAATATAACGAATAATGGCGGTGGCAGAGCCGAGAATTTTAACGTAGCTTACTTCATGGATGGTTCACAGGTGGCCGAAGACTTTGTCGGCAGGTTGGATGCCGGAGCTTCGACTAACCGTACCTGCACCTGGAAAGCGATTAACGGCCGCCACACTTTCAAGGCGGTAGCCGATGTTAACAATATGGTCATCGAGGATGAAAAAAATAATAACGAGAATTTTGTGACCGTCGCGCCCAATATGCCGGATTTATCTGTCGATACGGTCACGTGGTCGCCGGCCGATATCAAGGCCGGCAGCCAGATTACTTTTGATATCTCTATTAAAAATCTGGGGACCTTAACCGCCGGGCCTTCGAGAGTCGCTTATTATACCGACGGCGCGGCAGCCGGGTACACCGACATCGGGCAACTGGATGCCGGCGCCGCGGTGACCTTACATTTCATGTGGAACGCTCTAGCCGGCCTGCACACTATCGATATCGTCGCCGATTCCGCTAATAAAATTTCCGAGATAGATGAAAGCAATAACAAGAAAACGGTGAGCCTGCCGCCTCCCGACCTCATCGTGCCGGGAATCACGTGGTCACCGGCGGGCGCCAGCACCGGGGACAACGTAACCATCACGGCAACCATTAAAAACCAGGGCAACAGCCGCTCTCAAAACACGCAGGCGACCTGTTACGTTGACGGCTTACCAATCGGGACCAAAGACCTGCCGGAAATAGATGCCGGCGGCTCGTTAACGATGACGTTCAACTGGGCGGCGGCGGCGGGTAAGCACAAAATAAAAGTGACCGCCGATGTGAATAACCGGGTGACCGAGTCCGATGAGACCAATAACAGTAAGGAAATAGACTTCGGCACTCTGACACCTGACCTGACTATTCCGGACATCAGCTGGCTCATGGAAAACCCGCTGACCGATGATAAAGTTAATGTCACCATTACCGTTAGGAACCAGGGCACAGGGACCGCCGGGGCATCCAGGTTAACGTATATCGTCGATAATATGCCCGGCGTTGCGGTGAATATCGCCTCGCTACCGGCCGGGGGCACCTCCAACGTATCATTTTCCTCATACCTCAAAGCAGGCTCGCATACGGTCAGCGCGACCATAGACTCCAACAATAAGATTGCCGAGCTGGATGAATCAAACAATACGAAAGTGTTGACTTTCGATACCATCGTCCCGGACCTTAATATTACGTCGATATCGGTATCGCCGGTAACCGCCCTGCCCGGAGATAATGTGACCATTACGGTTAAGGTAGAGAACCGGGGCAGAGATAAGGCTACAAATACGAAGCTGTCGCTATCGATTGATGGCGCCAGCGCCGGCTCGGCCGTTATTAAGGAGATAGGCATGGGCGCGATGGCTTCACAGGACTTTAACTGGAAAGCTGCGGTGGGAACTCATCAGATAATCGCTCTTGCCGACCCCGATAATCTTATCCTTGAAAGCAACAAGACTAATAACTCGAAGTCCAGGACGATATCCATCGAAAAGCCGGCGACAACGGCGGCCCCGACCGTAAAACCCGCCAATATTTCTTCAACTTCGACGGCTAAAAAAGGTTTCGTCGATAGCTGGTGGTGGCTAATCCTGATAATGGCCGCCCTGCTCGGTGGCATAGCTTTCGCATCGGTGTTAAGGTCCGCGAGAAAAAAATAAGGTAATTCAGAAGCAACAGGTGCAATACAAACGCCCCGACTTTTCACTGCCGGGGCGTTCAAATATCAGCCTGAAGTTCCCGCCGGATTATATTTTACCGAACATCTCTTCAAGCGCGGCCTTGTCCAGTATCTTGCCGGTCACCTTCTCCGGCGCGGAGGCGGCCACCATGGCTGGATATTTCTGCCAGATAATCGCCTCTTCAAAGTTGCTGGTATCACGGCCTTCCATGAAACCCATGACGACATCGGTCTTGACGAAGTAAGGGCGGACGCAGGTGATGGCGATGCCGGTCTCCCGGCGCATTTCATGCGCCAGCCCGAGGGTAAATCTTTCTACTCCGGCCTTGGTCACGCCATAGGCGATATTCATGCGGATTTCTTTGGCCAGGATGGAGGAAACATTGATAATCATGCCGCTTTTCTTTTCCAGCATTTTCGGCAGGACGACTTTCGAACAGAGGAAAACGCCGTCCAGGTTGACGGAAAGAATCAGCCGCCAGCGCCGGTACGGCAGTTGCAGGAAGGAGTCCTGGGCCGTGACGCCAGCGTTGTTCACCAGCACATCTATCTTCCCGAATTTCTCCAGCGCCTTGTTTACGAGGTTATTGACATCTTCCTCAACCGTTATATCGCCGCCCATGGAGAGCGTTTTTCTGCCGAGGGCTTCGATTTCTTTGGCGGTCTCAGCCAGCTTGCCGTCATCGGTAACACGGTCGCAAATTACGAGGTCGGCACCGGCCTCGGCCATGCCCATGGAGATGGATTTGCCCAACCCCTGCCTCGCCCCGGTGACCAGGGCGACTTTACCTTTAAGTAGTGTTGCCATTTTCAATACCTCCTTTTTAAATCCCTCTCTCACTCTCCCTTTACGAAAGGGAGAGGATGATTGTTCAAACCCTCAATTTAAATTCTAAGTTAGTCTTTCCCTCTTTCGTAAAGAGGGACTAAGGGAGATTTATTCTCTAGGTCAGCATACCATAGTCGAGCGGGAACAGGCCGGCCGTCTGGTTCCTGGAGGCATCGGAGGCCAGATAAAGGGCGATGGCAGCCACGTCGTCCGGCTCACCGAACCGCCCGATGACCGTCTGGGCAAGCATGCGGTCGTTGATGCCGGGGAGCTGGAGGAACGGGTCGGACAACCGGCTGTGCACCCAGGCCGGCGCGATAGAGTTCACCCTGATGTTCCACTTGCCCCATTCCTTGGCCATGACGCGGGTCATGTGGATAACGGCGGCCTTGCTGATGCAGTAAACGCCCAGCGTTTCCTCTGTCCGGATACCCATGTAAGACGTGATATTAATAATGCTGCCCCCGCCCTGCGCTTTCATGATGGGGGCAATCAACTTGCAGAGGAAGAATGGGCCTTTCACGTTAACGCTCATGACGTTGTCCCACTGCCATTCCTCGACATCCGTGAGGGGCACCATGAAGCTGGAGCCAGAGCTGTTGACCACGATGTCAATGCGGCCGCACTCTTTCATGACGGCATCCACCAGCGCTTTGATGGTGTCCATTTTGCCGAGGTGCCCGGCGATGCCCAGGACTTTGCCCTTGGACTTGGCCTTGATTTCCGCCGCGGCCTTGTCCAGGTTCTCCTGTTTCCGGCTGCTGATAACGATATCGGCGCCGGCCAGCGACAGCGTCTCGGCGATGGCTTTACCGATATCGCCCGCCCCGCCCACCACGAGGGCCACCTTACCCTTGCATGAAAAGCTCTTCACGTCCATGTAATACTCCTTACGGTTTTTTATATTCTCTCGTCATTGCGAGCCATCCCGACCGCAGTCGGGAGGCGTGGCAATCCCCAAAACCGAGCTAAACCAATGATAGAGATTGCCGCGTCGTCCCGATAAATCGGGACTCCTCGCAATGCCAATATGCTTTATTCTACCTTAATAATACAGGCGTCTGCCTGGGCCAGGCCGCCGCAGAGGGAACCTATCGCATAACCGCCGCCGCGCCGTCGCAGTTCGTACATCAGGTTCATGATGATACGAGCGCCGCTGGCGGTGTTCGGGTGGCCGATGGCGATGGCGCTGCCGTTGGGATTCATTTTATCGAAAAGCGACTTGTAAAGTTTATCGTCACCCTTAGCCACAACCTTCATCGATACCAGCGGTACCGCGGCGAAAGCCTCGTTGATTTCCACGAGCTTCATGTCGTTCCAGGTCAGGTTGGCTTTTTGCAGGGCTTTCATCATGGCATAGCCCGGGCCTTCGGGCATGCGGCTGGCGTTAATGGCAACGGATGTAGACGCGACCACCACGCCGAGCACTTTCAGCCCCAACTCCTGGGCCTTTTTCCTGGTCATGAGGAGAATCGCCGTGGCGCCGTCGTTGAGGCCGGGGGCGTTGCCGGCGGTAATCATCTTGGTATTATAGACCGCCTTCAGCTTGGACAGACCTTCGAGGCTGGTATCCGGGCGGTACTGTTCGTCGATGTCCAGTATCTTGGGGTCGCCCTTGGGCTGGGGGATGGGGAGGGACATCATCTCGTCCTTGAACTTGCCCTCTTTCCAGGCCTTGCCGTAGTTCTGGTGGCTGCGCAACGCCCACTCGTCCAGGTCTTTGCGGGTGAAGCCGTATTCCGCGGCAACGTTATCGGTATCCACAGAGACGGGGTTGAAGTCCTTGTAGCCGAGCGCGTAAAGCGGGTCTTCCATCTTGACATCACCCATGCGGAAGCCGTTGAAGCGCAGGCCTCGGACCACCATCGGCGACTGCCCGAAGGAGGTCGCGCCGCCGGCGATGGCCGTCTCGATTTCTCCGGCAGCCATTTCCATGGCGGCCAGCTTGACGGCGTGCATGGCCGAGACGCAGGCCATATCGAACGAGATGGAGACCGTCTCGTGGGGGAGACCGGCCCGGATGAGCGACTGGCGCGCGGCGACGGGCGTATACGGGTCGCGGCAGGCGGAGGTATCGCCGACGCCCCAGAACACCTCGCTAACGTCCGAGGGCTTGACCCCGACGCGCTTGACCACTTCCCGCATGGGAATAGCGCCCAGCTCATAGTAGTCGATATCGCGGAGAGAGCCGCCGAACCTGCCGAACGGCGTCCTGACCGCACCTACGATGACGACATCTTTATCATTTGCCATTCTTTTTTACCTTTCCTTTTTCCAGTATTTTAACAGTCGAGCTTATTTCTGGGTATAATCATAAAAGCCGCGCCCGGTCTTGCGGCCGAGGTCGCCGGAACGCACCATGTTTTTTAAGAGCGGGGCGGGCATCAGCCTCTCGCCGAACTCTTCATACATCGTCTCCAGGCCGTGCATGACCACATCGGCGCCGGCGAGGTCGCAGAGCTCCAGCGGGCCCATGGGGTGATTCAGGCAGAGCTTCACGGCTTTATCCACCTCCTCGGGCTTATTGCCGTCCATCACACAGTAGAAAGCCTCGTTCATCAGGGCATCCACCAGGCGTGACACGATGAAACCGGCGTAGTCCCTTGCCTCGCAGGGCTCTTTGCCGATTTTCTTGATATATTCCTTGGAGGCCGCCAGGACAGATTCAGAGGTCTTCCGGCCCGGGATAATCTCCACGCCTTTCATGACCGGAACCGGGTTCATAAAATGGATGCCGATAACGCGCCCTGGCTTTTTGGTGGCGGCGGCGATTTCGCCGATAGGGAGGGAGGAGGTATTGGTAGCCAGGATGGCGTCCAGCTTGCAGATTTCATCGAGCTGTTTGAAGATATTTTTCTTCAGCTCGAGGATTTCCGGCGCTGCCTCGATAACCATATCCGCATCCTTGGCGTCTTTATTATCGATGGTGCCCTTAATGCGGGACAGAATGGCAGCTTTTTCGCTTTCCTGCATCGTCCCTTTTTTCACCGAGCGGTCGAGGCTCTTGCCGATGGTCTCCAGGCCCTTTTTTACGAAGTCGTCCTTGATATCGGACATCGTTACGCTGTAGCCTGCCTGGGCGCTGACCTGGGCGATGCCATTGCCCATTGTCCCCGCGCCGATGACGAACACCTTGTTAATTGCCATGAAAAGACCTCCTTTTGCTACTTTAAAATCCCTCTCTCACTCTCCCTTTTCAAAAGGGAGAGGATGATAGCTTGAGCTCCAATAATTCTTGCCTTCACTCTATCTTTCCCTCTTTTATAAAGAGGGATTAAGGGAGATTTTTCTATCTATTCTTAAAGACCGCTTTTCTCTTTTCCAGGAAAGCGTCCATGCCCTCTTTGCGGTCGTAAGTGCTAAAGCACACGGCGTTGCACTTGTTTTCGATGGTGAGACCGGAACCAAGGTCGGTGTCCATGCCGGTATTGATTGCCGTCTTCGCCATGGCCAGTACCGGCCCGCTCTTGGCGGCGAGTTTCTTCGCCCACTCCATCGCTTCATCCATCAGCTTATCCGGAGGCACCACTTTATTGACCAGGCCCAGACTAAAAGCAGTGGCGGCGTCTACCTGTTCGCCGATGAAAATCATTTCCTTGGCCTTGGCCGCGCCGATAAGACGCGGTAAGCGCTGGGTGCCGCTGGCGCCGGGAATCAGCCCCAGGTTAATCTCCGGCTGGCCGAACTTGGCTTTCTCCGAAGCTATTCTCAAGTCGCAGCACATAGCCAGCTCACAACCGCCGCCGAGGGCATAACCATGGATGGCGGCAATCGCGGGCTTGGTAAGCGCATAGATGAAGTCGGACGTTTTGCGGATAGTGGCCATGAACTTCTGTATTTCCAGTGGTCCCATGTTCTGCATCTCGGCCACGTCGGAACCGGCGGCAAAGGCTCTTTCGCCGGTGCTGGTCAGGATAACCACCCTTACCTCCGGGTCGTTCTCGATGGACTCGAAAGCGTCGTAGAGTTCTTTGTAGACGGTGCTGTTGAGAGCGTTCAA
>JBEKDL010000008.1:0-39922 GCA_050014355.1 Dehalococcoidales bacterium
TCAGATTATGCCCAGCACCTCGCCAGCCACACCAGCGCGGTACAGAGCCTCGCCGAAGCCTCCCACGAGCTTAAGAAAGGCGCCGCCGAGCAGAACCGCGTCCTCATGGCCCTGGCGCAAAATATAGGTAAAATCCCGGTAGCGCCGGAGGTCCCCGCTCCCGCAGTAAAGCCGCCGGCGACTGAAAAGCCAGCCGGGGAAAAAGCTAAGCCGGTCCAGAAAGCCATGGGCAAGCCCGTGCCGCCCGGCTGCGCCCGCAATCGGGAAGACCTCCCCGAACAGGCCATCGCCGCCGAGAAGGAAATTTTCAGCGCCCTGGACAGGCTCCACCGCAAGCTGGAGAAACCCAAGGATTAAGTATAGACCGCCGCGATGACCGCGTCCTTGGGGCTGTTGTCATCGAAAAATATCACCGCCACGTTGCGTCCGGTCACCATCTCCGCCGAAGCTAGGTTCCGCGCCACGGTCACGTCTTCCAGGTAGACTTTATACCCCCCGGCGATACGGATAACCGCCGTATAGTTGCCCGAGTTGAAGCTCCGCAGCTCCGCTTTTCTTATTTTCATTCTCTAAACCCTCTTTCAACTATTTGTCCCCTTTTACACCCCTCCCAGTAATATCCTCTGGCTGTACTCCCCCCGCCGCGGTTGATACACCAGCCCCAGGCCGAGCACCCTTCTCCTGGCAGCGGCCAGTCCGGCAGGCGCGTCGGTAATATCGATAACGTCGTAGAGCTGCTGCCCGCAGTTCACCGGCACGGTAATCTCCCCTCCCACCACCCCGATTTCCATTTCCCTCAAGACCGCCGCGCCCCGGTCTTTAGCTTTGGCCACCGTGCCCAGGTTTTTATCCGCCACCCGGCTCAAACGGTCGTACCGCCTGCCAATCTCGCCCCAGTTAAAATTGTCGGCTAGGATTAAAGCGCCGCTGGCGTCGCCTTCCACCTGCACGCGGTTCCTATCCATCCCTCCCTGCCGGTAGTGGCTCCCGCGGATAACATGCGCCGCGCCGTAGCTGTAAACCGCGCTGTCGGACGACTGGGGATTTACCAGGTACGCTTTATTGCCTTCGATGAACAGCCTGTCCGGCACGAACGATAGCAGCCTGCCGATAAGCGTGCGCCCGTCATTGCCCGGGCTCACGGTAAAGTCCGGGTAGAAGCCGGTAATCACCGCCGACTGCGATTTTACCTCCAGCTTTAGCCCCACCCTCCCCAGGATAATCGCGATAATCGCCTTGACGCTGTAGCTTTCCGAGGTCTTGTTCCAGCGGAACTGGTGCCGGGCCTCCCAGTCGCCGAGCGCGGCCCAGCCGTCCCTGGCATGCAAGACCAGGCTGGCCAGTCCGTTGCCGCCGGTATACTCGAAGGATTCCAGGCAATAGCTCGCGCCGTCGCTCCACTCATCACCGGACGATGTCGCGTAGCCGGGACTGAACACAATCTGGCAGCCGATATCGAGGACGGCCAGCGCGCCCTGCCCCGGCGCGGCGTACTTTCCATCATCGTTTTTCAGCTCCACGGTCAAAGCACCGTTACTGCTGCCCTGTTCCTGCCTGATACTTACCACGTCCGCCGAGAGGTCGAGGGTTTGCGCGTTCAGCGGCGCCCGCCATACGCCGCCGGGGGCGGTCAGCCAGGCATAGTCGCCGTAATGCGCCACGGCCAGGCCGTAAATCGACGACAGATTGAATGGTACCGGTTCCCGCCACAGCCCATCGAGGTAACTTGCCCCGGCCACCGTGTGCGACCAGAAAGGCCGGTTATAGGCCTCGTTGCCGCTGAATATCTCGGTAAAGAAACACCGGTAGACGTCCGTTTTGTCCAGGAAAGGCTGGCGGTAGTCGAAAGCGCCGCCGGACGGCGCCGAGGCCATCTCCTGCAGCGCTGACCAGCTTCCGGCGGAGACTTCCCCGCCGTCCCCGTACACCAGGCTCCACACCTTAAAATTCCCGGCGCTGTCCTTGCCGGTGACCAGCAGGTACCAGTCACCGCTGTAAATTGCGGCCGCGCCGGACAAATTGCCCGTAGTCTTGTCCCAAGCCGCCTTGGTCTGCCACTGGCCGCCCACGTTCTTTTTAACATAGAGAGTCGCCTGGTCGGCGAAGAAGATAGCCAGGTCTCCGTTAAGTTTATAGGCCGCCGCCAGGCCGTAAATCGCGGTGGTCGGAGTGTAATCGATGAGCTCGGGGCTGCCCCAGCTGGCCCCGTAATCGGTGCTCTTGATGCGCCTTATCTCGCGGCTGGTATTGGTCCAGAATATTGATACCTCGGCCCCCAGCGAGGCCGCCGCCGTGACCGCGGCGCTGTACTGGCCGGTGTAAGTCCACTGGCTGTAATCGCTCTGCGCGCCGGGACTGGCCACCCGCTGGCGGTACAATTTCCTGGAATCGGAAACGGGCGTTACCCTGGCGCGGACGAGCGAACCGTCCCCCGGCATGGTTAACGCATGGTAATAGTCATCCTCTGTGCCGGTGTAAAGGCGCGTCCAGTCGTACCTGACCGCCCCGGCAATTTTGCTCGCGGCGATGACCTTCACACGGGGCACAGCCGTTTCCTGCCGCTGGGCTGCCAGTAAAGTCGATGTCAGTTGCCTCATGATTCCCCCTTCTCATCGCCGCTGCCCGCGTTTTCTTTGAACCTCATGACCGCCCTCTCGCCGAAATACTCGATAATAACGGCGGCTACCAGCCCGGCCAGCAGGTCCGGTACTTCAATGCCCTTGACGAGGCACACGCCATAAAGTATCGCCCCCCAGACGATGATGAAGGGCCGGATAACCGCTTTGATTAAGTCTATCCACGCGTTCGTTTCATTGCCTCGTATTCATCAGTCTCTCGTTTCGAAAAGCTGCTGCGCCCGTACCCGCTGCTTTCTGCCCAGCCTTTTGAGTCTTTCCTGGAACATCCCCAGCCTTTCGCTGCCCCACAGCCGGAACTCGCCGGAGGTCAGGTTGCCGCCGACGTTCACCTTGTTAATCGCCCCGGCGGCGGCTTCCACGGCGGCGTAGCCGCAGGCGCCTGTCGCGATTAAATCCTCATATTTCGCCGGTATCGTCGAGCCGCCGGCATCCAGCGTGTGCAACGTGCCGTAATAGATATAGCAGTTGGAGCCGTCTGGTTCATCGCCGCTGATGATAGTCAGCGTGTCTCCCCAGATGGAAAACCGCTGGTAGCTGGGCGGTGACATATCAACGGGGTATTCAACCGCTTCCACCATGACGCGGTCGGTCAAACTGGAAATATCCAGCTCCCTGGAATCCGCCGTCGTCGCCAGCGTGGCCCGGCCCGGCAGCGGTATCTTCTCCGAGAGCTCTTTCACCGCCCGGTCGATGTGCCGGGTGAGCTCCGCGTCCGACCAGCGATAGCTGCCGCTGTCCTCGTCGTGTAAGTCCTTCCTCACCAGGGCAATCATCTCCGCTAAATTCATAAATCTACCTCCTTGGACGGCAGCCTTGCCTGTCCCTGCCGGCGCTGTGCCTGCCTGCTATCCCCGGCGCTGTCTGCCCGCCCCGCCCGGGAATGTAGCCGCAGGTCCGCGCTCGAGCCCGCCGTCTCCATCATTTTATTGAGCCTGTCTATTGCCATGCCTCCATCAGCGCCGATGATGTCTTTCAATATAAAGATGAGCTCGGCGCCAATACCCCCGTCGCCTGCGAGGAGGGCCGGAAGAAAATAGGATGTTTCCGCGCCGGACCCGCTCTCACCCGCGCCGGTAACCGCCGCCGTCTGCAAGGCCAGCTCAAGCCCTGACCCAATCTCTGTAATATCCAGCCACCGTGAAATCAAAGCGTCGGCCGCGAAGCCGCCATCAGAAAACGTGGCGATAGCCAGTAAGCCTGCCAGGCTATCTTCCCCCAACCCGTTGTCCCCGCTGACCACGGCAATGGACTGGACCAGGGCAATGATAGCATCGATACCGTCGCCGCTTTCGGATGCGAGCCAATCGGCCAGGGGGTTTCCGACCTCGATACTGTCGAGACCCGGGCCGGACTCCACCGCGTCCAGTATCCTGGCCAGTAAAATTTCTTCCCCGGCGCCCGCTTCAGCGAGGGATAAAACTGCTGCGGGATAGTCCGCCTCCGCATCCAGCCCCGTGCCTGTTTCGGCCAGGGCTAGGATGGCCGCTGGATAGTCCGACCCGGCATCCACTCCTGCGCCTGTTTCGTCCAGCCTAAGCGCCGCTTCCGGATAGTCCGCCTCCTCATCTGTTCCGGTTCCTGCTTCAGTCAGGGACAAAGTCGCCGCGGGATAGTCTGTCTTGGCATCCAGCCCGGTTGCCGTTTCCTCCGGTGCCAGCGCCGCTGCCGGGAATTCCGCTTCGGCATCCGCCCCGCTGCCTGATTCGGGAAAGACCAAACCCCGGGAAAGCGTTGCTTCTGTTCCCGCCCCGGTTTCAACCGGTGTTAATGCCGCCGTTGGATAGCTTACTGAAGCGTCCGCCCCCGCGCCGGTGTCCGCCGATGTCTTGGCGGTGGTCAGGTCTGCTGACTCGAAATCGTCCACGTAGACCTGGGCGCCGGAGCTGCCGGCATGGTAGGCCATGCCCGCGCGGTAGTAGTTCACCACCGAGCTATCCGTCCCGCTCCAGATTTGGCTGCCGTTCTTTTTAACGATGTGACTGGAGCCGTCGGAGGATAAATAGAGCGTTTCTCCGGTGCTAACTGCGGTGGAGATGGTCGCCACCAGTGTCCATGAATTGTTGACCATCTTCTCGAAGGTGTGGGTGTTGTCATAAAACTGGGCGAAGGCTCCGTACCAGTACCGTGGTGAATTATAAGCCCTCGTCAGCACGCCTACATCCATGTCTGGTTTGGATGTCCAGGAGGCAATCTTGAATTGGGTGTAAAAATCGTCCGTGGCATTGGTGTTGGTCGGACTGGCAACTTCGTCAGACACGCCGCTGTGGTATCCCTGGTTCGATTTTACCTGCCAGCCCGTGCCATCCCACTCTTCCCACGTAAGGTCCGGCCCGAGCGTGCTGCTGTCCGCTTTGTTGAAAGACTCGGTAAAAGTGCCTTTCCCGTATTCGGGCGGCGGGTCGCCGTAAATCAGCCCGCCCAGAAAGATGCGCATCCTGCCATCCGCCATCTTGCGGATGGGCGCACAAAACCCCGGGCGCCTGATGCTCAACAGCTCCGCCAGCATTCCCGGCAGCGAATCGTCCGCCAAAGTGACCCCCAGCGCCCCCGTGAAGGCCTGCTTTGCCGGCGCGGTCAGAGGCGCTTTCAGGTCATCGCCGAGCAGGGTCACCCCAGCGGCATTGATGGGGGCAGGTGTATCGGCGTAGGCCACCGCCAGTCCGGCGGCCGCGGTGCTGTCTTCCCGCAGGTCCAGCATCCCCCATTCGCCGCCGGCCGCGTAATCGGCCACGGCGGGCCGGAACGGGTCCGCCCGCGTTCCTTTCCCTGTGATTGTCGTCAGATAATAGCGCCTCATGTCCCGCTTCTTTCTTCTAGCTTAAAGTGATGTTGACTTCCAGCGTCCAGGTGCCGCCCGATTTAGTCCCCATGGCGTCGACCTTGCGGTTCAGGCACTTGGCGCTCGAAGACTGTTTGACTACCCACTCGTTCCAGGTGTAGTTGGCGTCGCTGGCCCCGAAGCTAGCTTTAAAGTTGGCCTTCTGGGTGGTGGAAGTAGGATAGCCGGTGTCCATCCCTTTATAGGTCTTGTTGGTAGCCGCCTGGAGGTCAGTCTGGGTAGCGGCTGCCGCCGTGTTCGAGTCCCCCACGCCTATCTGGGCGCTGGCGTTATTGAAGTGGTTGGCCGAATCACCGACAATCAGGTCCCACATCTCGTCGATGCCCGTGTTGAGCAGGCAGTTACCCTCCCCTTCGATGACCTGGTAAGTGTCGAAAGACCGGTGGAACTCCGCCTCCCTGCCCCGGTATCCCTCAATATCTTCCCGGTACTTGCTAAGCCTGAACCGGCATAGCCACCTGGCTGACTCGCTTTTTTTCATGTTTTACCTCCCGGGGGAGGTCTTGCCCCTCCCCCTTTATCTATTTTATGTCAACTGTTAGTCCTGGGCACCGATGAGCGCCGCCGCTTTCACCGTGCTGAACAGCGCGAGCGAGACGTACCACTTTACGCGCGTCCGGCTGGCGTCCTTGGTCTCCAGCGGGCCTACCGGCTCGGCATGCAGGAACCCGGGGCTGGTCAGGCCGCTCAAAGCCCCCTCCCCGAACTGGACGGCATAGATGGTGGAGCAGGCGCCGCCCGTGGTAGCCGTTTCCACGCTACCGGAGAGGACGTGCGTGTCCAGAATCCAGTCGTTCACGCCGATGGGCACGCTGTCCCACAGCTGGACGAAGTTGCCCCACTGGTCGCGGTCGGTCTCGGTCATGCCGCCGGCCGCTCTGACCAGCGAGTTGATTTTGCGCCGTGACCGCCGGCTCATGAGCAGCATGTCCGGTTTGCCGCCCTTGACCGCATCGATAAGCTCATCGAGCTTGGCCAGGGTCAGCGTAGCGCCGGTGGCGCCCATGGCGATAACCTGGTTGCCGGCCGTCCCGGTGTCGATGATTTTCCGTAGCCCGTCGAACTGCTTGGCGTTGCTCGAGGTGCTGCCGTAGATGAACATCTCCTCGAACTTGTTCTTGAGCGCCTTGGCCTTGAGCTCGATAACCGCCGTCTCCAGGTCCTGGACATTGCTGCGCGTCGCCTTGAGGAAGTTGTCCACGTCGGCGTCGCCGCCCATGATTTTCAGGTTGGCCGTTACCTGGTTGAAGGTGGGCGTCGACTCATTCCATGTGTCGCCGACATCGTAAAAATCAATGTCCGGCAGAGTGTTTTCCCGGTTGTAGGTCAGACCGTTACCCACGATTTCGATGAAGGGCAGCCGCTGGAGCACCGGCGAGTCTTTGACGATGGTCTCCACCACCCCCTGCATCAGGATATCGTTGGAAAGCTTGGCTGCTTCCGCTAATGTTAAAGCCATTTTTCTTTACCTCCTTCTTCCTTTTGTCATTGCGAGGAGCCGAAGGCGACGTGGCAATCGCTATCTAAAATGCCATCGACACTTTGTATCATCCCAAACATCCTACCTGCGCCTTCCAGTCACCCCCCATTTTTACCTTTTAAACTGTAGTTTTGACCTTTGACTTTTGACCTTTGAGCTATTTCGTCTCCAGCCCGTACTGTATCTTTTCCCGCGCCGTCAGCGCCGATAGGTCCAGCGGCGCCCTCTGCGGCGCCCCCGCCGGCACCCTGACCCGCGCGGCCTCCGCCTCAACCTCCCGCCTGGCCCTCTCCATAACGGCCCGCGCGCTTTGTAGCGACTCGTTGATTTTTTCTATCGAATCGCCATTAATCATTTCCGCTAGTACGCCGGGGTTCGTCTGCACGACGAGCTCCCGGTACGCGCCTGCCGCCGTCGCCAGAGATTTCCCCGCCTCGTCCAGCCGCTTTTTCGCTTCTTCCAGCGACTGGTTTAAAACGGTGATTTCGGATTCTTTCACCGCCAGCGCCTGCTTCAGTTCGGCGATGGCCGCCTTCCCTGATTCGATTTCCCGGTCGAGCGCTTCGTTATCCCGCGCCGGATTTTCAGGCTCTTGCCCCTGTTCCTGGACTTCGAGTTCGGTTTCCTGTTCGTTTTCCATGATTTTTCTCCTCCTGGTTAATCTCCAATGCCGTCCGTCTGGGATGGTAAAGCACTCTCTCTCGCTCCATTCTTTCTGGTACGCGCATTAAGCTCCTGGTTCATCTTGAGGATGGACTCCCTCTCTTCCAGCCATTTCTTGAACTCGTAGTCCGGGTCTCTCACGCCCACTTCGTTCATGGCCGTGCGGCGGGAATGTATGCCCGTTTGCACCATCACCTGCTCGCCGTTGACCTTCCGCTCCATGTCCGTCGGCAGCACCTGCCCCCACACCACCCGCAGGCGGATGTTGTCGAATTCCTCCCCGCGGTACTTTTTCAGGAGACGCAGTATCATCTCGTTGCGGCGGTTGTAAACGGCCGTCCGGATAATTCTTTTCCGCCTGACTTTCTGGAGAAGCGGCTGGAGGTCAAGCTCCATCGCCACGCCGGACAGATTTTGACCCATCCCCCCGAAGGCTGACCGCGGCGATTCTGAAAGGTCGTGCAGCGTCCGGTATATCGTATCGATGTAGTTGATATGCAGATTCACGCCGCCCCCCTGCAGCAGGTCAAGGAGGTACGCTTTGGCGTCTTCCGGGATGTTCCACACCGCCCCGGGTTTGATGGCGATGTCCTCGGACTCCTCGACATTTTCCAGCACCGCGATGGGGTTCCCCGATAACTCCAGTATCCGCGATAGCTGGCTCATGGCGCGGTTCAGCTCCCGCTGCGATTCGATTATCTGCGGCAAATCGGAAACGCCCCAGAACTTCTTCGGCTCCCGGAGATTGGGGAAAATAATGAAGGGGATAAAACTATAAGGATTGGGCTTGGCCTCCAGCGGCGCGTTGTCCAGATAAAGCTCGAAGTCATGGTCCGTCCACACCTCAATGATTACCGCCGTCTTGCCCGCGGGCTTTATCCCGTACAGTAGCTCGACTTCCTCCGCCGATAACCGGTACCGCGATGCCACCCGCCATACCCGCGAAACGTCATCCCCGGCGCTCCAGGCATAAATGCCCTGGACATCGGGCGCGGTCACCCTGACCCTTTCGGCGGCGGCGTCCCACGTCACTTTATAGCAGGCGTCCCCCATCACCGCGCCATCGATTTCTGTCTCCAGGTCGAGTTGCTCCAGGTGATTGTCCGCGTAAACTTTATAAATGGCCGCCTCCGCCCTTCTGGCGCTATCCCTGGCTTTCGCCGTGTCCACGAGCGGGTCCGCCGTGAAGCCGATATCCGCCATCAGGTAAGATGTTATTTTCTCGATGAATACCTTGGCGTAGTTGAACGTCAACCGCCTTTCGCCCCTCCGCTCCCGGCCCACCCACTGCCGTCCGTAGTAAAAATCAAGCATCTCCCGGTAGTTCCTCATTCTTTCGGTATCCATCCGGGAAAGTTGTGATAGAATCAGCTCATTCATCTCTTTATCTCCTGATTAATATTTTTCCCCGTCATTCCCGAGGGAGCGCAGCGACCGAAAAATCGGTATCCCTTTTACCTTGTCATTGCGAGCCGCAGGCGAAGCAATCCGTACCTCTCTGTCATTCTGAAGGAGCGAAGCGACTGAAGAACCTTGTCCTTTCCTCCTCCCAAACTACCAATTACCAACTACTCACCCCGCCTTTCAGCGCTCTCTGCACCGTGCGCTCGCTGACCTCGAACATTGCCGCCAGCTCCCCTACCTTCCGCCCTATTTTAAAAAGGCGGGTTATTTCCTTGTTTCGCAGCTCCTTAAGCCAGTGCTGCCGGCCCCTGGGTTCATCATAAAGGCATTGCGGAAAAGGGCAATCGAGGCAGGCCGGGGCATATTCGCAGCCTTCGTCCTTATATCGGCAGAATTCCGGCCGTAAGTCTTTCTCATCCTGTGGGTTATTCTCTCTCTCCAGCTCCGTGGCAGCACCGCAAATCTCACTCATCAAAACATCCATCGCGCACCTCTTAACACCTAACGCCAAAAGATTAGCACATATGTTCTTATCGGTCAATGGTTTTCTGTCGCTGTTTGGTACCGGTACGCTCTGGTATGCCCACCCCCTTTCTCCCCGTCATCGCGAGTCCATTCGTCTTATTTTTTTTCTGTCATTGCGAGTCCATTCGCCGTAGGTGAAGGCAAAGCAATCCGTCCAGCCTTTTCCCGTCATTCCCATAAAAGCGGGAATCCAGTCCAATTCTTTCAGCCATTCCGGCGAGGCCGAAATCCAGCTACACTTCCTCCTCCTCCTCTTCGTACGCGGAGAGGGGGACACAGGGGGTGAGGTTTCTTGTCATTCTGAGCGTAGCAAAGAATCCGACTCTCCATTTTTTCCCCGTACCTTTGAGCTTTTGCTTTTGACTTTTCAGTTACCCTCCCTTGACTCTTGGCTGGAGTGCGCAGCGAAAGTCCCGATATTATCGGGAGCTCAATCAATACCCCCCTCTCCAAACAAACTATCTATAATTTCCTTCAATGCCCCGTTTGGAGAGGGGGACACAGGGGGTGAGGTCTGACTTTTCACCTGCTTGACTACTTGACAAAATAATCCCCAAATATTATGATGTCCTTAATAATTGCTTCGACAAAGCAATATTAATTTAAAGCGTGTTGAGAGAACCCTATGCCTGTCTGGGATAATTATCTTAATGTCATCGAGGCCAGCCGCCGTTTGAAGGTCCACCCCGAAACGGTGAAAAGGCTGTGCCGCCAGGGCGATTTGCCGGCTCATAAAATCCACAACACCTGGCTTATTAATAAGGACACGCTGGACAATTTCGCCGGTACCTATAATCCCAGCCGCGGCGCCAGGAGAAGGCTGATAGATTAAATATTTCCCGTAAAACGTAACTTAAAGCTGAAACGGACGTTATAAAAAATGGAGGATGGTATGAAACACAAGAATATTTACCGGTTGCTCGGTTTGGTAGCGATATTATCGATTCTTTTATTGGCTGTTCCTGCCCTGCCTGTATTTGCCGCCACGCTTACTCTTAGCCCGAACCCGGCTAAAATTGGCCAATCGGTGACCTATACCGCTTCCGGCTATGGCCAAAACAACAGCAACACTGACTATTATATTGACATTTATCTGTCAAACCAGTCAGCCACGCCCGGTAGCGCTATAGATACTGCAGTTACTATCTATAAAAAGGTCGTCTACGGCGGAAATCTGGACACGAGCGGATCAATTACCGACCACTTCGTCATGCCTTCTGTTTTGGACGAAGGGCTCGGCGCCTCTTCACCTGTTACTTTGACCGCAAGTACCACTTATTACGCATACGCTACCCAGCGCTACTCTGCCGATTTCGCCAACACCCCGCCTAAAAACATCTTAGTCGCTACCACCATTGCCGTAGCCCAGGGCGCCGCAATTACTCTAACGCCGACCACCGGTGCTCCCGGCGCTACCGTGCAGGTTCGCGGCGGTAACTTCCCTGCCAGCACTCCCCTCACTTTCCTGGTCGGTTCTACAACCGTTACACCTACTACTGGCACTGATACCAGTACGGACGCATTTGGCACCTTCATCAGCACCATTACTATCCCTACAGGTATCACCGGCGCTCAAGTAATTACCGCAACCGCCGGCACCACCTCCGTCACCGCCACATTTACCGTAACCGCAGCCGCTTCTATTGACTCCATCACACCGACCAGCGGAAATCCTGGTACGCCTGTAACCATTATCGGCTCCAACTTCCCCGCCAGCACCCCGATTGTTTTTAAATTTGATACGAACGTAATAACGCCTGTCAATGGCCCATCTACGAGCGCCGGCGGCACTATCGCCAGCGTCATCACTATCCCGGCGTCTGCTGCCCCGGGCGCTCATACGATTACCGTAACGGTAGGTTCCGTCACAGTCACAGCGACCACCCCGTTCACGGTGCCCACCCCCACTACCACCACACCGCCTGCCACTACAACTCCCCCAGCCACCACACCCCCCGCTACCACCACTCCCACGCCTTCCAAGGCTGTCTTGAGTATTAACCAGACTGGCCATAACGTCGGCGCGACCATCGGACTCGGCGGGGCAGGCTTCGTCCCGGGTGCCACTGTGACTATCAAATACGATGATGCGGTGGTTGCCACATTCAAGGTCGATACCAACGGCACATTTATATCGCCTTTCTTTAAAGCCCCGGTCAGTAAAGCCGGCGACCACACTATCACCGCTACGGACGGGACCAATACCATCAAGACCACATTCACCATTGAATCCACCGCGCCCAAAGTCCCGCCGCCTCTCAAGCCGGAGCTCGGCGCTAAAGTAAAATCCCCGATAATATTCGATTGGACGGCTGTCATCGATGATAGCCTTCCGGTTGCCTATCGACTGCAAATAGCCAGCGATAAAACTTTCGCGACGGGAACGGTGTTGGTGGACAAGACCGGTATAGATAGCTCCAGCTATACCCTCTCGGAAACGGAAGCGGCCAAACTGTCCATCACCGCCATACCCTATTACTGGAGGATAGAGGCCATCGATGCCGCCTCCAATGAAAGTGGTTGGACCGGCGCCAGCCTGTTCTATATTCAAGGCCCGTTTGTCTTCCCTAAATGGGCTCTCTATGCCTCTATCATCGGCGGCGCCATAGTTATCTTCCTCATCGGCTTATGGATCGGGAGGCGCACGGCCTTCTATTATTAATCAGGTTTACCCCACCCCCTTTGCTGCCCCCGCTCCCCCGGTACCTGCCTCCCGGAGGAGCGGGGTTTTTATCCCTCTGTCTTTGCGAGCCTATCGAAGCAATCCGCTCCGCTATGCTATCCCTATGCAAACGGGAATCCAGATACTCCCCAAATTTCTTCCTTTTTACCTTTGGTTTTGACTTTTAACCTTTAACTTTTCAGCTTGTCTCCCTTACCCCCTTGACTCTCCCCTTACGGGAGGCTCTATACTCTACCTGAAGGCCTTCGGAAAAACAATCGTCAGGAGAACACAATGTTTAAAATCGGCGATTTCTCCCGGCTTAGCCGCATCTCGGTCAAAGCCCTGCGCTACTACGATGAAATCGGTCTGCTGAAACCGGTTCAGGTAGACCAGTTCACCGGCTACCGCTACTATTCGGCTGACCAGCTGCCCCGGCTCCACTATATCCTCGCGCTTAAAGACACTGGCCTCGCTTTGGAAGAGATAGCCACCCTCGTGAACAACAGCCTTAACCCCTCGCAGCTGCGGGACATCTTTATCCTCAAGCAGGCGGAGCTCCGCCAGAGGCTGCACGATGAGCAAAAGCGGTTCGAGCAGGTGGAGAAATTGCTGAAGCAAATTGAAAAGGAGGGTAAAATGCCGGACTACAAAGTAGTCGTCAAGAAAGTCGAACCGCAGTTAATTGCCTCGATGCGCGGTATCCTGCCCGCTTACGGGGAAGTAGGACAGTTTTACGGAGAAATCTTCAAGCACCTGGCTAAAAAGATGATTTTTAAGCCGGCCGCCGCTACGTTTCTTATCATCTACGACACCGAATACAAGGAAAGCGAAGTGGATGTCGAGGTGTGCGTGCCGATTAAGAAGTCCATCCCCGGCTCGGACAAGGTGAAGGTCTACGAGCTGCCGGCCATCGAGGCCGCCTGTATCATCCACAAAGGTCCCTACGAAAGCGTCGGTGAGGCCTACGGCGCTTTAATGGCCTGGATTGAAGCTAACGGTTACCAGGTTGCCGGTCCCAGCCGTGAGCTCTATCTCACCAGCCCGTACGATACTAAGGACACTTCCAAATACGTCACCGAGGTCCAGTTCCCCGTCGCTAAAACCTGAAAGAACTACTTGCCATTCTGAAGGAGCGGAGCGACCGTGAGAATCCGCCCCCTCCGGTCCTCCCCCTCCTTCCGCAAAGGAGGGGGATAAAGGGGGTAGATTTTCTAAATATCTCTCCCCCTCTCCTTCACCTTACCTCCGAAGGAGAGGGGGACTAAGGGGTGAGGTTATTCAATAATTAGTTAGTATTTACAGCTCTACTTCTTGACCCCCTTCACCCTTTCGTTCCTCTTCTCTTCATTGGTTGCCTTGCCCGTGACCGGGTGTTCGTAGTGGAACGGTAAAATGTACCCTGACGGGTACGCGTACGCTATACCTTTGGCCGGCAGGTCCGATTTCCACCAGGATGGCACGCTGACCTCTCCCGGCTCCCGCGGTTGCGCTGGCACTTTCGGCTTCAGGACCCGCTCGTCCTTGACCCACCCCTTTGCGGGCGTCGCCGAATAGACAGGTACCCACTTTATCTTCCAGAACTTCCAGACCCCATTCTCTTTGATAAACTCGTTCTCGTATATCCCGCACGAATACGATTGCATAATCGCGCCGCTTACCGGTATGGCCATCGCGCCGTAGCCCCACCACCGCCCTCTCCCCGTCAATCCGTCCTCGCTGATGTCTATGATGTCGGAAATCTGCATCATCTGGTGCATGAACTCCGGGTTTTTGTTCGGGTTGATTTTCCCGAAGAAGCGGTTCAGCCCGTCCTTGCCGAAGAACGTTCCCTCCGGCCATTCGAGCGTGGTATCGTCCCGCCACGCAAACAGGTCGATTAGCTCCTC
This sequence comes from Dehalococcoidales bacterium, assembly GCA_050014355.1. GTDB lineage: Bacteria > Chloroflexota > Dehalococcoidia > Dehalococcoidales > RBG-16-60-22 > Fen-1077. The sequence continues at coordinate 14,102 of JBEKDL010000008.1, forward strand.
CGGCATCCACATGACCAGGTAATAGCTGTAAATATTCTCCAGCCGCCGTATCGCCTCGAGGTCATTGAGGCGCGTTATCTCTTTCTCCATCGCGGCCACTTTAGCTTCCAGTCCCTTCTCCGCCATGCTCCGCTCTCCTTTGCTGTTTTTGGTCGACTCTATCATAGCATAAAAATAAAAGGGAGCACTAACGCCCCCCCGTTTTCACTCATCCAATGACAGTACGGTGAAAAACAAGTGCACAAGTATAATAATTATGGTAGAATTGACCATAACAATAAGCGAGTTGGTATGAATACAAAGAAAACGTTTAATCATCCACTTGCGGAAGTTTTCGGCTTTCCAACTGACAATTTATCACCTAGCGCCAATAGGTATCGCAAATCTAAACTTTGTCCGTTTAACAATAGAGTTCCGAATTGTACTAAAGACAAAGCAGATAATCCACTAGGCGTTTGTAGTGTGTATCATGAAGATCATATAGAAATCACATGCCCTGTTAGATTCAGACAGGATTGGTTAATTGTTGAACAAGCTGCTGCTTTTTTCTTCCCAGAAGAGACATCTTGGACTTCGCTTACAGAGGTTAAGTTGAATGACAGAGATGGAATATTAGCAGGGAACATAGATATGGTGCTTGTTGCCTATGATTCTAAAGGAAAAGTGCTTGACTTCGGTGCTCTTGAGATTCAAGCAGTATATATTTCCGGTAATGTAAGAAGACCTTTCGAACATTTCATAGAAAACCCTGCGGTAAATGCAAACATGGACTGGAGAAAGAAGCCAAATTATCCACGTCCCGATTATCTCTCATCAAGCAGAAAGCGTCTCGTACCACAGCTGATATATAAAGGCGGTATATTAACTGCATGGAAAAAGAAGGTTGCAGTTGCGTTAGACAAAGGTTTCTACAATACGCTTCCAAAACTGAAAGAGACCACATTCGAACAGTCAGATTTAGCATGGCTAATATATGATCTTAAATATGACAATGAACAGAAAAAATATTCTCTGAAAAACGAAAAAACTGTATATACGGTATTCAATGAATCATTGGAGAAAATCGCTAAACCAAATATTGGTAGGTTGAATGATTTCGTAGAAAAACTACAAGCTAAGCTAGATGAAAAGTTAGAAAACGGAAGTAAACCTGATACTAAAATAATAGAGTTGAGAGATTAAATGCACCAACTAAGGCTTCTTGATTATATTGATGCAAACCATGTCGTGAATGTCGCTTCCGTGCCGCAGAGAAGCCCTTTTCGTTATCCTGGTGGTAAGACATGGCTGATACCTAAAATAAGGCTTTGGCTCACTAATCTTGCTCAAACCCCAAGTTTGTTTATAGAACCGTTTGCAGGCGGTGGCATTGTGAGTTTGTCAGTTGCGTTTGAAGAACTCGCTGATCAAATATTAATGGTTGAGTTGGACGAGCAAGTTGCGAGTGTTTGGCAAACGATTTTAGGGGGAGAAGCAGATTGGTTGGCAGACCAAATATTAAAGTTCAATATGACAAATGAAAGCTTAACGGATGAACTTAGTAAAAAGGGGGGAACTACACGGGAAATTGCCTTCAGGACATTGCTCCGTAATCGTACTAGTCACGGGGGAATACTTGCACCAGGAGCGGGATTAATTAAATATGGAGAGAGTGGTAAAGGCATTTTATCACGCTGGTATCCCGATACTCTAGCGAAGCGTGTCCGTAATATAGAACGTTTTAACAAAAATATTAGCTTTATTCATGGGGATGGCCTGGATGCAATTCGTAAACACAAAGAAGATTATAATACGGTTTTTTTCATAGACCCACCATATACCGCTGCAGGCAAAAAGGCAGGAACGCGATTATACTTTTACCATGAGATAGATCATGAATCATTATTTACATTGCTAGAGTCAATTAAAGGCGAATTCCTCATGACATATGATAATGCCGAAGAGATCAGAAGAATGGCCTATCGGCATGGCTTCAAATTCACAGAGGTAGCAATGAGCAATACACATCATGCAACAATGAATGAGCTTCTAATTAGTAAGAATTTAGAATGGCTACGGTAATGATTTAATAATTTCCCCCCTCACTCCCTCTCACCTCCTCTCGCTTCTCTCGGCACGTAGCTTTGCCCCGCCTCCACCACCAGCGCCAGGCTCATTAAAAAGTCGTCGTGCCCCTGCGCCGGGTCCACGTAAAAGTTCATCGTCTGGCTGGCGCGGTACTGGCTCCGCGCTTTCTCCATTTCCCCCCAGAACTCACGGTATTCCTCCGAGCCGTCCCCCTGGTAAACCTTCAGCCGTCCGGAGTTCACCGCCGCCAGCAGGTTGAACCCGAGCTCGCTCTTGCTCTGCGCCGTGAAATGGAACGGAACAACCCTCAACCCTAACGCCTTTTTTAAGAACGACGCTACCGGCTGCCCCACCCCCGTCGCGTCCACTACCACGCGCTTGCAGCGCCAGACGTTCTTTAATATGTCCACTAGCTGCGCGTAAAGCTCCGTGTGCTTTTTACCCGTCCACCGGTAATGCTCGACGATGCTGATGCGCGGCTCTCTAACAATCTCGTTGCCGCCGGGTAGCTCCACTTCCCCGATGGTCACCACCGTAGCATCGCGCTTTGGATTCGGCGCTAGGATATTTCCGCTCTCCCCCTCCTCTTCCCCCGCCAGGTCTATCCCCGCGATATATATCTTCCCCGCCTCCGGCTGGTGCTTGCGCGAATGTACACCCTGTAATTGCGCCCGCTGCTGCGCGTTCAGGAACCCTCCCCCGCCGCTGATGGGCAGCAGACGGTACTGCGTCAGGAAAAGAGGATGGTTTTCGCCCAGCCTTTCTCTTTCCCCCTGCACGTAAGCGAGGTAGTCCGGATTATACTTCGCTATCTCCTCCCAGTCGTAGCGGAAATGGCGCTTTATACCGTCTTTGCGCTCCAGTTCGAGGTTGGTCTGCTTGACCTCCTCCAGCAGCGTCGTGTCATCCCACGTCGTGCCGTAGTGGACGGTCGTGACGTTGGTCGTCGCGCCCATCGGCTTGAACTCCTTGGTATATTTTTCCTTGCCGACGTCCTGCGCTTCATCTATTTCCAGTAAAATATGGGCGGTGTTGCCGACCACGTTAGCCGATTCCTCGGCGGAGAGGAAGACCGCCCGCGCGTTCCCCAGCTTGACGATATAGCCAAGTTCCGCCTCCCATATGCCCCCGAACCCGGCATCGTTGAGACGGTCTTTGAGCCGCATCATCGATATGACCGTCTGCGGCTTGAAAGTCGGCGAGCACTTTATTAAGTTCTTCGGCTCGGCCATATACAAAGTTAAAAGCAGCAGTTCAAGCTGGGCCGAAAGCTCGTTCTTCCCACCCTGTCGCGCTATTTCCACGGAAAAGGTCAGCCCTTTCCCGTTGCAGACGCTGTCGAGTATCGCCAGGGCTACCTCGCGCTGATAGGGTCGGAGTCGCCGCGCGCCGAGTCCCGCGTCAGCCGAGTCGCTTACCAATGATATCCGCTCCCACGCTTATTCCCAGGGGCAGGGCGACTTCCTTGAGGACGTTGCCTATCGCTTCTTTCAGTCCCTTGCGCTGCTCCCGGCTTATTTTATATCTCGTTTTCACCAGCCCCGCCAGCGTATTCGTCGCTTCCATGATGAGTTTGATGTTCTCCGGGTCTTTCTCCAGGATGGACTTTATCTTGACCCGCAGCAGCGCAATCTCGTCGTCGATGCCTTCCACCCCGGCCGCCTGCTCAAAATCGAGCTTCTCCGCTTCGTCCAGCACGATGTAGTAGATGGGGCTCATCCTGGACTTTCGCTTACCCCTTGGCGCGCCGCGCTTTCTCTTTACCTGCTCTGGCATAAGGTCTCGCTCCTTTGTTCAAATGTGCGGCGGCCGCCAGAACGATCGTATGCGCCGCCAGGTCCCACCTCCCGCTGGCCACGGCCCACCTTAGTAAACTCATGTTCACCCCCTCTGCTTCGGATACGCAATATTAGCACATTTGTTCTTGTATTGGCTACTTGATTTTGTCGTGGATATCAAGGACGGCTGGCGTTTTTGTTAAATTTATTGGACTATTGACACCATAGGTTATAATTATAGAAATGCCCGTTAAGGAGGCAATACCATGTCAACGAGATCAGCCGACAAACTAATGAGTATCGTTTTAGCAGACCCGAAAAAGCTGGAGGCCCTTAAAACTAACCCGATAGAAGGCCTTACAGAGCTGGTCAAGCAGGCAAAAGAGCAGACCACACTAACTTTCTCCCCTACCAATATCTTTACTTTAATCGTAATCGCTCTCGGGTCGATCGGCGTAATCGCCGTTATCGGCGGCATCATAATTGGATATTTCGATAAGACGATGCCTGAAATGCTTACAGCGCTCGGCGGTGCCGCTGTCGGCGGTCTTGTCGCTTTAATATCGCAAAAATCCCAATAGACTTTTGACTTTTAACTTTTAAGCTTTGAGCTTACTTCGTGTGCGTCCCGTACGCTATCGCCCGCCCCATTAGGTCCACTGGATACTTGAAGTTCGCTTTCGCCAGCACCGCCATCGTCCGTCCCAGGTCATAGGCGGCCTGCATGCACTTTTCCATCTTTTTCAGTTCTTCCGGGTTGATGCTGTAGGCCGCCACGTAGTTAGCCATCAGCATCCGCCGCGAGAAGAAATAGAAACAGAAATCCTTCACGACGTCTACCAGCCCGAGGCTCCCCGCTACCGTTACCACCCCGCCCACTTTGTTCGCCAGCGTCCTCCCCGGCACCGCCAGCGCTGTCGTCCGGTCTATAATCGCTTTGGCCTGGGCCGCCATGCCGTAAAAAAACACCGGCGCGCCGAAGATGATGCCGTCGGCGGCCAGCATCTTTTCAAAGAGCGGCTCGGCATCGTCCTTGACCACGCACTTGCCGGTCTTGGCGCACGCCCGGCATTCGTCGCACGGCTTGATGTCTTTCCCGGCCACGCTGAAAAGCTCGACCTCCGCCCCCTCCTGCTTCGCCCCCTCCAGCGCCCTGTTTAAAAGGGTAGCCGTATTGCCGTTTTTACTGGGACTGCATAAAATTGCCAGAATTTTCATTTTTTCTTCCTTTCTGTTATTTTAAAGGTCTCAAAATCGCGCGGCAGGGCCCGGCGTCGCCGTGGTACATCAGCAGCGGCAGGCAGAGCAGTTCGTACTCTCCGGGAGGTACGTGTCCCAGGGCGCAGTCTTCCAGGATGTAGACCCCCGCCTCCAAAAATATCCGGTGCGTTTTAGGCAGGTTTTCCGGCTCTTTGAAATGGCCGATGGTGATATTGTCCAGACCGACAAGTATCACGCCTTTTTTCACGAGGTATTCCGCGGCGGGGATATCGAAGTAGACATAGTCCTCGACGAACTTCTCGCTTTCGTAAGTCAGTGGCGAGTTGCGCGTCTTGAAGAGCAGCCGCTCGCCTTTCTTGATGTTGTGTTTTTCCAGCTCCGCGACCTTTATTTTCTGCTTGTCTTTGATTTCGATAACGCGCGCCGGCCCGATGGTCGCTGTCAGGGGCATATCGCTTATCGTGCTCCCGCCCGGTATGAAGTGCAGCGGCGCGTCGATGTGCGTGCCGGTGTGTGAAATCATTTCTATAAAAGACATCGTGACTTTCGCCCCGAGCGCCACATCGCTCATGCGGTAGACTTTAAACGGGGCGGGGTCGGTGGGAAACTGGCTCATCCCCTGCTTGAGCGGTACGGTGATATCGTACCAGCCTTTTGGCGCTTTAACTGCCATGACTTCCTCCTTGTCGTGGTTTTGACTTTTGACCTTTGAGCTTTGAGCTTTGAGTTAACTCTACGGCCTGTCAAGCCGCCCCGCGTTGTCATCCGCCGAAGATTTCTTAGCTGCGGCCAGCTTTGCTCCCCATGCCGCGGCGCGCTCTAGTTCCCCCTCCAGCAGCGGCCCTTTGGTGCTTTTGACGTAGAATGGCTCCGCCGTTACGATGAGGTTCGCGTCTTTCTTTTTCAGCTCATCCGCTATTTTCCCGGCCGCAAAGCCGAAGAGCTTGACCCAGGTGGATTTCACCCGCGTATCGAAGGCCGCCACGCTTTTATCTTTCAGCGCGCCTTTAGGGATTTTATCGAGGAAACTTTTCATAGATATGGTCTGCCGTCCGCCCTGCGTCGGCGAGCCTATCGCTATCAGGTCGTAAGAAGCAAACTCATCAACGTTAGCCTCCCCCACCTTGACCACCTTTACCTCTCCCCCTATCCCCCCGCCGATAGCTTTAGCGATTTGCTCCGTGTTGCCGTACTGCGAGTCATAAATAATTAAAACCTTCATCAAAGACACCTCCGCCTTTATTCAAACAAACAGTGTACTCCAAAAGCGCTAACGGGACAAGCGTTTGTTTGTCATTGCGAGGAGCGTAGCGACGTGGCAATCCCCTGCATCGCTTTTTGTTATTTCAGGTAACCTATCCCCCTGACCCCCTTCCCTTCGCTTTAAGGGAAGGGGGAGAAAAAGAAAAGATCCCGCTTTAGCGGGACTCTTAAACACCCGTTCGCTTTCCCTCCCCCTACCCGGCGGGAGTGCGCAGCGAGAGTCCCGAAGTTGTCGGGACTCTCATTTATTCCCCCCTCTCCAAACAAAATATCTGATTTTTCTTCAATACTCCGTTTGGAGAGGGGGTCAGGGGGTAAGGTTAGCTATGATTGACAGGCGGGAGTATAATTTATGTAAAGGAAAGATGGATATTAGATGGGAAAAGTTTATGAATGCGGTTGGTATTTAGTCATCTATCTTGATGTTCTTGGACAAAGCAAAAAATTAAAACAATTTAAACATCTTCCGACAAATCCTATCGAAAATGACAATTTAATTAAAATTGAGCGTGAAACTGCTGGTTTTATAGTAGACTTCCGTAATTTTTTTGATGATATTTTTAATGCTTTAAAAAATACAGATAATTTACTTAACAGTATACCTATTGAAAAACATAATCTAGTAAAGACTTTACTTGAAAATAAAATAACAAGCCGAGGTATTTCAGATTCTTATGTCATGACCCTTCCATTAGCAGAAAATGAATCAATTGGAAGAAGCGGAGTCATGTATAATGTCTGGGCCGCTCTTGGTGCTACTTGCGCTTCATTTATTTGGGCATTAGCTAAAGGTTCAGCTATTCGGGGAGGCATAGATATTGGCCCAGGTACTATATTACCAATTGGAAATCATGATGAAGTATATGGCCTAGCTGTAGTAAATGCTGTGGATCTTGAAAAAAGAATAGCGCAATATCCTAGAGTAGCAATGGGTGAGAATTTGTGGCAGTACTTGTACCAAGCTGAACAATCACCAGCTAACAATAATATTATAAATATAGCAAAAAAATATGCGATTATATGTAAGAATCTCATCTATCAAGATCATGATGGAGTCCATACATTGGATTCTTTTGGTAAAGAAATATTTGCTCTAGAAAATGTCCTTAATAAACAATTAGTGGGGATAGCCTATAAATGGGTTGTGCAAGAACATGAGAAATATGTTAAATCTATGGATAATAAACTTGCTGGAAAATACTTTTTATTAAGACAATATATAGAATCCAGACTGCCTATTTGGAATATATCTATAATCAAGTGATTTTTACTCATTTCTTTTATTATCGTTCCCACCCCCCATCTTCTTCTTCATCTCGTACAGCTTGTTCAGCGCCTCCAGCGGCGTCAGACCGTCCAAATCCAGCTTTCCCTTTTACCTCGTGGTTTTGACTTTTGACCTTTAACTTTTGAGCTTTAAACTTACCTCGTATGCGTCCCGAAGGCACCCGGCCCTTTAAAGAACTCCTCCGGGTACTTGAAGCCCATCTTTACTAACGCCACCATCTGCCTCCCCAGGTCGTTGAGCGCTTTCAGGCACTTTTCCATCTCCTTAAGCTCGTCCGGGTTCTTGAGGTACGCGGACACCTGGTTCGCCGGCAGCATCCTCTTCTGGATGATGTAGTAGCTGAAATCTTTTAAAGCGTCCACCATCCCCAGGCTGCCGCAGGACGCCACCACGCCGCAGACTTTATTATTTAGGTTCCTCCCCGGTTGGCCAAGCGATATCGTCCTGTCCATGACCGCTTTCGCCTGCGCCGTCATTCCCCAGAAGTATATCGGTGTCCCGAAGATAATCCCATCGGCGGCAATCATTTTATCGAGCAATACCTGCACGTCATCCTTGATGTGGCACTTGCCCGTTTTCGTGCAGCCCCAGCAGCCGTCGCATAGCTGGATGTCCTTCCCGGCGACGCTGTAAAGCTCGACCTCCGCCCCATCTCCCCTGGCTCCTTCGAGAGCCTTTTCCAGCATCGCCACGGTGTTTCCGTTTTTCCTCGGGCTGAACGATACGGCCAATATTTTCAAGTTGGCTCTCCTTTTTTCCTACTGTCATTGCGAGGAGCGAAGCGACGCGGCAATCTCAAACATTGTCGTAGCGATTTCTCTTGCTATTTCTCCCCTCCCGCCTTTTTCTTCAATTCATACAGCTTATTTAAAGCCTCCAGCGGCGTTAGTCCGTCCAAATCTAATCTTTGAAGCTCCACTTCCACCTCCGTTTTTCCCCCGAAAAGCGGCGCCTGCAACGCCGGCTCTTTTGGTCTTTTAGCAGGCTTCGCCTCCCGCCCGTTGCTCTCCAGTTCGTCCAGCACCTCCCGCGCGCGGTGGAGCACCGACCGCGGCAGGCCCGCCAGCTGCGCCACGTGTATCCCGTAGCTCTTGTCCACCCCGCCCGGCACTATCTTATGCAGGAAAATCACCTTTCCCCCTTCCTCTATCACCGCCACGTTGAAGTTCTTCACCCGTGGCAAATACCCGGCTAGCGCGACCATCTCATGATAATGAGTCGCAAAAACTGTCCTCGCTCCCAGTCCGGAATAGTTGTGTATGTACTCGGCCACCGCCCGCGCGATGGACAGTCCATCGTAAGTGCTGGTGCCCCGCCCTATCTCGTCCAGGATGAGCAGCGAGCGCGGCGTCGCGTTATTTAAAATATTGGCTGTCTCGACCATCTCTACCATGAAGGTCGATTGCCCCGCTGCCAGGTCGTCCCTTGCGCCGATGCGCGTAAAGATACGGTCGACGATGCCGATTCTGGCCGATTGCGCCGGCACGAAGCCGCCGACCTGCGCCAGCAGGACGATTAGCGCGACTTGCCTTAAATACGTCGATTTGCCCGACATGTTCGGCCCGGTGAGGACGATTAGCTGCGCGTCGTCATTCGACAGGTAAATATCGTTGGGGACGAATCCGCCTGCCTCGATGTTTCGTTCGACGACAGGATGTCTTCCCTGTTTTATGTCGATAACCTTCCCTTCGTCCAGGACGGGTCGTGAGTACCCGTAGCGCACTGCCGCTTCCCCCAGCGCCGCAAAAACATCCACCTTCGCCACAGTATCGGCCAGGGCCAGTATCTTCTCGCTGTCCCCCGCCACCTGCCGGCAGACCTGCCGGAATAGCCCGGCTTCCATGTCCGCGATGCGGTCGCGCGCGTTCAGAATCAAAGATTCGTACTCTTTCAGCTCCGGCGTGAAAAAGCGCTCCCCGTTCACGAGCGTCTGCTTGCGGATATATTCCTGCGGCACCTGCTTTAAATTGGAGTTGGACACCTCGATGTAATAGCCGAAGACGTTATTGAAGCCTATTTTCAGCGACTTTATTCCCGTGCGCTCTCTTTCTTTGACTTCCAGTCCGGCGAGGTACTTCCGCGCGTTGCCGGACGTCTGCCGCAGCGTGTCCAGTTCTTCCGAAAAACCCTGCCTTATCACCCCGCCCTCGCCTACCGCGTTGGATGGCTCGTCCACTATCGCTCTCGCAATCAGCTCGACGACCTCTCGGCACGGTTTAAGCCCAATCCCCTCTGTCATTCTGAGGAGCCCTGATGAATTCGGGGCGACGTGAGAATCCCTCTCTAACCTGTCATTTTGAGAGAGCTGAGCGACCGAAGAATCCGTCCCTCCCTCTGTCATTCTGAGGAGCCCCGATGAATTCGGGGCGACGTGAGAATCCCTCTCTAACCTGTCATTTTGAGGGAGCGGAGCGACCGAAGAATCTGTCCCTCCCTCTGTCATTCTGAGGAGCCCCGATGAATTCGGGGCGACGTGAGAATCCCTCTCTAACCTGTCATTTTGAGAGAGTTGAGCGACCGAAGAATCTCGGGGAGAGGCGGTGGCGCAGCCCTCCAGTACCTCCTTTAGCTTCGGCACAATCTCCAGACTCCGCCGCAGCGCTATCAGTTCCCGCGGCCCCGCGATTTCCCCCTTCACCCGGTTAATCAGCCGTTCCAGGTCGGCCACCTGTCCCAGCATGGTGATGACTTTATTCCGCGCCAGCGCGTTCTCCGCGAACCAGCCGATGGCGTCCTGCCTCTGCGCCAGCGCTTTCACGTCGAGTAAAGGCTGCCCCAGCCAGCGCTTTAGCAGCCTCCCCCCCATCGGCGTTTTCGTCAGGTCGATAACCGATAGCAGCGAGCCTGCCGCCGTCCCCGGGCGGGCGCTCTGGAAAAGCTCCAGGTTGCGCTGCGTCTGCGCGTCCAGCGCCATGAAGTCGCTCGCAGTATAGGTCGAGAGGTGCGTCAACTGCGCCCCCACCGCTTTCTGCGTCTTCTGTATATAATGGACGATAGCGCCGGCGGCCTTTATCGCCAGCGGCAGGTGCGCGCAGCCGTAGCCCTCCAGTGACGCCACCCCAAAATGTTCCAGTAAATTCCTCGTGGCCGTCTCCAGCCCGAAGATATAGCCGTCGAGCCGTGTGACCGGGCCGCTGTATCCCAGGCCTTCCAGCCCCGCTTCTTCCGCGGCGATTACCTCCGACGGATTCAGGCGCTGTAACTCGGTTGCCGCCCTCGCCAGGGGCAGTTGTGTCGTCGCGAACTCGCTCGTAGTGATGTCGACGAAGGCTAGTCCCACCTCCCCTTCTCCCCCCACCACACTCACCAGGTAGTTATTGCTCTTGCTGTCCAGCAGCCCCGGCTCTAACACCGTGCCCGGCGTCACCAGCCGCACGACATCGCGCTGCACCAGTCCTTTCGTCTCACCCGGTTTCGTCATCTGCTCGACGATAGCCACCTTGTAGCCGCGGTTGATGAGTTTTGCTAAGTAGCCGTCTAAAGCGTGGTAAGGTATCCCGGCCAGCGGCACTTTATTGCCCTTGCCCATCTCCCGCGAGGTCAGCACAATCTCCAGCTCTTTCGAAGCGATTTTCGCGTCCTCGTCGAACGTCTCGTAAAAGTCCCCCAGCCGGAATAGCACTATCGCTTCGGGATATTGCTTTTTTATCCGGAGGTACTGCTGGCGTATCGGGGTCAGGCCGTCTTTCATGTCAACGTTATTTTACTGGAATTTTGCGGTAAAAGAAAATCACTCTATTAACTGGCTCTTTCATTCCCTTCACGGCCAGCATTCCCTCAACTGTCATTGCGAGGAGCGAAGCGACGTGGCAATCCCTCATTATGGCTAAGCAATATTACGTCTATATAATTACCAATAACGTAAATACGGTCACTTATACCGGCGTGACCAACGACCTCATCAGAAGAGTGTATGAACACAAGAATAGTCTTGGCGGAGGGTTTACCTCTAAATACAACATAAAAAAGCTTGTGTATTACGAGGAATGTGAGAACGTTGAAAGCGCCATTATGAGGGAGAAACAAATCAAGAGCTGGTCGAGAAAAGACAAGGTAGCGCTGGTGAACACGATGAACAAAGACTGGAGAGATCTATCCGGGGAACTGTGAAAAGGCGAAGCAGGGGATTGCCATCCCTCCCGATTGCATCGGGATGGCTCGCAATGACAGGGGGGGGGGGAACCTTAGAGTAAAAGCGATTTTACCAGGGCTAGTTCTTCTTTTTTCGTATTGATTTTACCATCCAGGCGGGCTTCGCGGAGCTTTTCAAGCACCTGCTTAATCTTCGGACCGTGAGGCACGCCCAGCTTCAATAAATCATCGCCGGTGAAGGTGGGGTTAACGTGCCGGAGGACGTTCAGATAAAGCTGGATGTGCTCGGCGGCGGTTTCCGAACCAGAACCCAGCGCGTGAGCCTCGATAGCGGTCAAGCTGTAGCCGTGAAGGGTTTCATAGACCAGGCTGGGGGCCGTGCCCGGCTTGGAGAGCTCATTCATCCGGGATTTTATAGCGGCGGTGTCACGGAGCAACTGCGTGACGATTTTAGGGAAATGCAGGTAAGCAATAACCTTTTCCGTCTCTTCCGGGGTGAGGCGGTAGAAAAGCAGGGCCAGATACAGGTCGGGGTGGGGCTTACCCGAAAGGCATTTTTCGGCGGCGGCGGCAAAAGACTCCGTTAGCCAGTCGTCCCCTTTTAACAAGGGGCTGATTTTGGCCAGTAGACCGAGAGCGCCGGCACGTTTGAGCGCTTTCTGCGGTGTTTCCTCATCCAGGACGAGCTCCAGCTCATGGCGGATGCGGTCGCCGGTGATAGTGTCAAGCATATCAATATCGCGCTTGATTAGAGCGAGGGTGGATGCCCCGATTTTGAAGTCGAGTCGCTGCTCGTAGCGGACAGCGCGCCAGATGCGGGTGGCATCGTCGATGAAGCTCTTTTCGTGCAATACCCGGATAACACTTTTCTGTATGTCAGCACGACCGCCATGCGGGTCGATGAGTTCACCGAAGTGGGGCGGATTAAGCTCGACGGCCATGGCGTTAACGGTAAAGTCACGGCGGGCGAGGTCTTCGGCTATCGTGCCGGGCCTGACGGCCGGCAAAGCGCCGGGCCTCGTATAGGTCTCGGCGCGGGCAGTAGCGACATCGGCGGAGCGATTGCGCCACCGTAATTTAGCGGTGCCGAAGCGGGTATGGACGGTAAGCGATGCCTGGTTGATGGCAGCCATTTCCCGCGCCATTTTTACCGCGTCTCCCTCGACAATGAGGTCGATATCAAGGGTGCAGCGTTCCATCAGAAGGTCGCGTACGGCGCCGCCGACCAGGTAAAGGCGCTGCTGCTGTTGCCGGGCCACTTCGCCGGCCTTGCGGATGAAATAGAGCAGGTCGTGCGGCAGCTGCCGCGGCAGTTCTCCGGCCAGGTTGACGGTTTCAGGCGGATTCATACCACGTAGTATAGCACAGGGGGACGAAAGCTCAAAAATCAAAAATCAAAAGTCAAAGACATAGAAAAATATTAAAAATGGGTGGAAAAGGTGACTAGATACCGGCTTTCGCCGGCAGGGTGAAGAAAATCTTCCTCTACCCCCCGTTCGGCTGCACTAACGTCAAGCTTTTACAAAGGGGACAATGGATTTCCGCTGGCGCGGGGATGGGAAAAAACGTTTGTCATTTGCGGGGATTACCGCTTATAATGAACCGTATGAAAATCGTGGCGATTGTGGGTATGACCGGCTCCGGGAAGTCCGAGGTCAGCGCTATTTTTCGGGAGAGAGGATTTAGCAAGGTAAGGTTCGGCGATATTACCGATGAAGCGGTGAAAGCGCTGGGGCTGGCGCTGACCGAGGAGAACGAGCGGCCGGTAAGGGAGAGAATAAGGCAAGAGCACGGCATGGACGCTTACGCGAGGCTGTCCCTACCGCGTATCGACGCCGCTTTAAAAAAATCCAAGGTCGTGGTGGACGGGCTGTATTCCTGGGAGGAATATACTTTTCTTAAAGAGCACTACGGCGATGCATTTATCGTCGTCGCGGTATGGGCTTCGCCGCAGACGAGGTATAACCGGCTGGGGAGCCGGAAGGTGCGGCCGCTAACGCCGGCGGAAGCCGCCAGCCGGGACCGGGCGGAAATCGATAACATGAACAAGGGCGGGCCGATAGCGGTGGCAGACTACACGGTGCTGAACGAGGGTACGGTAAGCGACCTGAAACGGCAGGTAGAAAGGATTATCGCAAGGATAAAATGAGTAAGCGGGAAAAGAAAATCGAGAGAATCGGCCTGGACGAGTATTTTTTAAAGATTGCCTCGGTAGTCGCGGAACGCTCTACCTGCCGGCGTCACCACATGGGGGCGATTGCGGTGAGGGACAAGCATATATTGACCACCGGCTATAACGGGGCGCCGGCGGGGGCGAAAGACTGCCTGGAACTCGGCTGCCTGCGCGATGAGCTGAAGATACCATCGGGGACAAGGCAAGAGATATGCAGGGCCATACATGCCGAGCAGAATGTGATTATCCAGGCAGGACTGCACGGCATCAGCCTGGAGGGGGCGACGGTCTACTGCACGCATACACCGTGCGTGCTCTGCGCCAAGATGATGGTCAACGCCAGGATAGCGCGGTCAGTAAGTTTCGGTAAATACAACGACGACCGGTTTATCGAGATATTCAAGGAAGCAGGCATCGAGGTGGATATCAAGGAGAAGCCAGGGGCGGAGATTACGTTTTTAGACTAATTGGGGTAAAATCCCCCTTAGTCCCCCTTTACGAAAGTGGGACACAAACTTCTATGAATTCCACGGATGATGGGTTGGGCAATAAAAGGGATTGCCGCGCCTTCCGCCAGGGCGGAATGGCTCGCAATGACAGTTGCGGAGAAGGAGAAGGGGTGACTGGATTCCCGTTTTTACGGGAATGACGGTTGAAGCAGAGCGGATTGCTTCGCCGCGAGGGCGACTCGCAATGACAGGCTGTCCTAGCGCTTACGCTTGAGGACTTCACGAACGGCGCTGACGATGTCTTTGGAGGTCAGGCCGTACACGGCGAGCAGCTCCGCCGGTTTGCCGGACTGGCCGAAGACATCCTTCACAGCCACGAACTCCATGGGGACGGGGGAATTTTTAGCGACGACGCGCGCCACGATGCTGCCCAGTCCGCCGTGCTCCTGGTGCTCCTCGGCAGTAACGATGGCGCCGGTCTCACCAGCGGCCTTGATGATAGCCTGTTCATCGATAGGCTTAAGCGTGGGCATGTTCAGCACGCGGCAGCTGACGCCTTCCGCGGACAGCTCCTTAGAGGCTTCCAGCGCCGGGGCGACCAACACGCCAATGGCAATAACTGTGACATCAGTGCCGGGCCTTAAATTAACAGCTTTGCCGAGGCTAAAGCGGTAGGAATTGTCGTAGATGAGCGGGAGTTTGGGGCGGCACAGCCGGACATAGCAGGGGCCATCGTGGGAGGCGACAGCGCGGATGACCTGGGCGGTCTCGATGGCGTCGGCGGGGACGATGACGGTGAAACCGGGCAGGGAACACATCAGCGCGAGGTCTTCCAGCGCCTGGTGGGAACCCCCGTCTTCCCCGACGGTCAGGCCGGCGTGGGTCACGACTATTTTCACATTAAGCTTGGACTGCGCCACGGCCACGCGAATCTGGTCGAAACAGCGCCCGGGGGCGAAGACCGCAAAGGTACTGGCGAAAGGTATCTTGCCCGAAGCCGCCAGACCGGAGGCGATGCCTATCATGTTCTCCTCGGCGATGCCGACATCGAAGAAGCGCTCCGGAAAGGCCTCGCCGAAATAGTGGGTCATGGTGGAAGGACAGAGGTCGGCATCGAGCACGACGATATCCGGGTTTTCCTTCCCCAGCGCGACCAGGGTCTTACCGTAGGTCTCGCGAAGGGATACTTCTTCAGGCAACTTAAGCGAGCTCCTTAAGGGCGATTTCCAGCTCTTTGGCGCTGGGGGCTTTGCCATGAAAATCGACATTGTTTTCCATGAAGCTGACCCCTTTGCCTTTTATCGTTCGGGCGATGACGGCGACGGGCTTCCCCTTCACTTTTTTCGCTTTTTCGAAGGCGCCCAGGAGCTGCGGGAAGTCGTGCCCGTCAACGGCTATAACGTGCCAGCCGAATGAGGCAAACTTATCGGGCAGAGGCTCGAGGTTCATAATTTCGCTGGCACAGCCGCTCAACTGCAATCCATTATGGTCGACAATAGCGACCAGGTTATCCAGCTTATACTGGGGCGCGGCCATGACAGCTTCCCAGACCTGCCCCTCGTCGCATTCGCCGTCGCCCAATAAAGCGTAAGTGCGATAGTCTTTTTTATCGAGGCGGCCAGCCAACGCCACGCCGATGGCGAAGGACAGTCCTTGCCCCAGGCTCCCCGAAGACATCTCCACGCCGGGGGTATGGGTGCGGTCGGCGTGTCCCTGCAGGCGGCTGTTCAGCTGGCGCAGGGTGGAAAGCTCGGCCACCGGGAAATAGCCGCATTCGGCTAAAGCGGCGTAGAGCACCGGCGCGGCATGACCCTTGCTCAAGATAAACCTGTCGCGGTCCGGCCACTGCGGGTCGGAGGGTTTGTGGCGGAGGACTTTCCAGTAAAGCGCGGTGACAATCTCGACGGCGGAAAGCGAGCCGCCGGGATGGCCGCTTCCGGCCCGGGCAATCATGGTGACAATGTGGATGCGCAGCTTTTTAGCGACCGATTTGAGGTCTTTTGAAGATGAAAAAACCCCGGCTTTGGAGGTACTGGCCGAGGTTATTCGCGATGGTCTGGCGGGCTGCGAAACAGTCACAGTACATTATACAACGGAGAGAGGGGGAGAGTCTAATGAGCAAGGGCACATTCCAGTTCATTGATTTAAAGCAGAGTTTGAGATTGCCACGTCGCCTGCGGCTCCTCGCAATGACATTAGGAAAGAGGTGACCTATGCTTCGTGATGGGATTTAAGGTAGATAGCTTTCATGGCCTCGATGCCGGCGGGGGGAAGGAGACTGACTTTGCCGGCAAGAAGGGCGAGAAGGTAGATTTTGGAGGTCTTTTCAATCAGCTCGCAGGCGGTAAAGGCGTCGCGCATGGTGCGGCCGGTCCCTACCGCGCCGTGGTGAGCCAGCAAAGCGGCGGAGCGGTCGCCGAGGGCTTCGATAACAGCGGCAGTCAGCTCCGGGGTACCGGAGGGGGCGTAAGCGGCGAGCTTGATTTCCCCGCCGAGGTAAGCGACCTGGTCTTCCAGGATGGGCGGGATTTCAAGGCCAGCCACGGCGGCGGCGCTGGCATAAAGGGAATGGGTGTGGATGACGGCGCTGACATTTGGCCGGGCCTGGTAAATGCCGATGTGAAGCATCGTCTCCACCGAGGGGCGCAAAGCGCCTTCGATAGTACGGCCTTCGAAATCTACAACCGGGATATCGTCCACGCCGAGTGAATCATAGTGCCGGGAGGTCGGGGTAATGGCGAGGAGGGGGCGGCCTTTTTCAGGGGGGAGGCGGAGGCTAACGTTGCCGGCGGTGCCGACGACGAGACCTCGAGCCGACATTTTCTTCGCCGCTTCGAGGACTATTTTCTTTTCAGATTGAAAGCGGGACATCAGACTTATTATAGCCGCTGGGAGGGGATTTGAAAACCTCACCCCCTGACCCCCTCTCCTTACGAGGCAGGGTGAAGGAGAGGGGGAAATAAAATGAGAGGGGCTGCGCCCCTCTCGCTAGCTACGTTTCGCTCGCGATGACAGAAGAGGGAAAAGGGGGTGGATTCTCACGGTCGCTACGCTCCCTCAGAATGACGAGGGTGGGAAGGGAAAAGGAAAGGGGGAGGTTTCAAACCTCCCCCTACAAATTCATTAGAGATTATCTGGCTTTATTTCTTGCCGGCTTTGGCCAGAGGTATGTCTCCGAGGTTGATGTCTTTCTCGGTGTTCAGGTCTTTGAATAACTTAGCGGCGAAGCCTTTAGCCTCTATGGAAAGCGAATACTTGCCATCAGCGAGGCCGTGGAACCAGAAATCGCCGAAAGCGTCGGTGGTGACGGTCGCTTTCTTGCCGGCCTTCGGCCCGGTCAGCGTGCAGGTGGCGCCGATAATGACCTCTTTAGCGACGGGGTCATAAATAGTGCCGCCGATGAACTTCTTGGGGATATTGAGGTAATAGACCCGCGGCTTAGCGCCGAGCTCGGGATTAAGCACCTCCGCCTTAGCGATGAGCGCTTTAAAGTCCTCTTCCTCGCCGAACTTGATGGCCTCGGTGGGGCAGGCATCGGCGCAGCGGGGAATCTTCCACTCCCCGCCGTCGAGCAGGTGGGCGCAGCCGGTACATTTCTGGGCGAGGTTAAGGCTTTCGTTGAAGTAAATGCGTCCCCAGGGGCAGGCATCCACGCAGGCCTTGCAGCCGGTGCACTTTTCGGGGTCGATAATGACCAGGCCGTCGTCCCGCTTATAGATAGCGCCCTCGATGGGGCAGGCCGGCATGCAGGGGGCGTTATCGCAGTGGAAGCAGGGCTTGGGCACATAGTGCATCTTGACCTTGGGCACCGTGCCGCCGATATGCTCGTCGAGCTTCAACCAGAACTGGCCGGTATCGGGCTGGGGCTTAGCGATAGGCGTCCAGTCATTGCCGACATGCTCGTCCTTGCAGGCAATCTGGCAGCTATAGCAACCGTTACAAATTCCGACATCGATAACAAATACTTTACCCATTTACTCCATACCTCCTTCAACCCAGGCATTAAAGCGCAGGCCGGACGCCTGGTCATATTCTCTCTTAAAACAATCATCGAATGCGACAGGGTCTTTCTTGCGCCAACCTTGATAGTCTTTCTCGGTGACTTTCTGGACATCGGCCAGGTAGCCGCTGGTGGCCTGGCCGCAGGCGTTCTTGGAGGTAATGCCGTCCGGGGCGATGGTGTTGATGGCGCCGCCGCGGTCGACATTATCGATTATCGGGTCATGCCGGGCGCCGTGGTCGACATAGACGACGCCGGGGCTCATGCGCTCCCAGACACGGGCGCCGCAGAGGACGACACCACGCTCGTTAAAGACCTTGGTAATATCGCCGTCCTTGATACCGCGTTTGGCAGCATCGCCCGGGTTAATCCAGACCGGCTCGTACCGGTACCCGTCCGCCGCGAGCACTTTGCCGGTGGGCGTTTCACGCGTCCAGCTAATATCGTCGCCCTGGGCGTGAGTGCGCCACCGACCGTGGTTGGACATGAGCAGCAGCGGGAACATGTTGGCTCTTTCAGAGGAAATACGCTCGTCATGAGTCTCGCTCTTCTCAATCCACTTGGGGTACGGCGGTCTCTCCTTGTCATCCGGGAAGTACTGTGCCAGCCTGGCCGAGTAGAACTCCAGCAAGCCCGTCGGGGTGGGCAGCGGGTTCTTTTTCGGGTCTTCGTAGAATTTTCTGAAGCCGGGCGGGTCATTCTCCCAGTCTTTAGCAGTCGAGTAGACGTAGTATTTCTTCTCCTCGAACTCTTTCCAGGTCGTAAGCGAACCCATTTCCATGGTCTCGAAGACGTCTTTCTGCAGGTCTCGGGTCGTCTTTCCCTCGGAGAACTTTTTACCGTAGCCCAGCTTCTCGGCTATCGCCAGGACTATTTCGTAGTCGCTCTTGGACTCACCGATGGGCTTGACAGCCTGCTCCTGGAGAGTGACGCTCTGGAAGTGGGGTCCTTGCCTGGTGTTGGTGACGATATCCTCGACTTCCAGCGTGGTGTTCGCCGGCAGGATAATATCGGCATAAATGCATTCATTCTCGAGCCAGGGGTGCTGCGCCACGACAAAATCAATCGAGGGGTGCTGGAAGGCATCGATGGTCCAGTTGCCGTGGTTCCAGCAGGTAATGCGGCAGGGGGTATCCGTCCATATCATATGTACCTCGACGCCGCCTTTTTCTTTAGCGATGGGATAGGTGTATTTTACAAACTGGTCTTCCGTTTGTGATTCCTGGCCGCCGCTGCCAATGAAGGTGAGGGGCGGTTTGAGAATAGCGTCCTGGATGAGGGTCTTGGGAATAAGCTGTTTCCCCCAGGCATCGATGGTGGTTCGGCAGGGTATTCTTAGCCGCTCGCTAAGAGCAGGGTTAAAGTAGCGGACGCTCTTGAGCCCTTCAGCGCGGGGCATCCCGAAGTAGGTTATCTGGCATTGATGTACGCCGGGCCCGCCGAGTCCCCGCATGCCGAGCAGGACGCATTCCAGCCGGCCGGGTTCATGGGAGAACGGTCCCCTGATAAAAGAACCGCCGAAGTAGTGGATGATAGAGGTAATCTTCTTAGCCCATTCTCTGGCCAGGGCTTTGATAGTCCATTCAGGGACGCCGCATTTTTTAGAAGCCCATTCCGGGGTCTTGGGAATGCCGTCTTCTTTGCCGAGGACGTAATCCGAGACTTTGTCCATGCCTACGGCGTGAGTTTTGATGTATTGTTTTTCCCAGGTTCCTTCTTTCAGCCACATGTAAATGATTGCCAGCTGCATGGCTGCATCGGTGTTGGGAAGAATAGGGATCCATTTATCGGCGTGGACGGCGGCGCCGTAGTTCAATTCGGGGCAAATATATACCTGCTTGATATTGGCCTGCGTCCAGAAATAACAGATGCGCGTGGCGTATTGCCCGGTAAAGCCCCAGGGGGTTGTCTCCGGGTCGCCACCCCAGAATAGTACCATATCACAGTTCTCGGAAATATCCTTGATAAGGTTAGCGGCCGGTGACATCATGCCCTGGAAGCCCTGCCCCCAGACGTGCTTGGAGCCCCAGTACCAGCCTTCCCAGCTATCAGGGTTGCGTACCTGCTGGGTAAAGCCGCCCATCATGTCGAGGAGCCTTCCCTGGTGGCCGTGAGGGGTATGGATGGTCTTGCACTCGCCGTGGCCGTCTCCCTGGACGAGGATGGAGAGCGGGCCGTATTTCTTATGCGCCCGCTTCACTTCATTTGCGACGATAGTGGTAGCCTCTTCCCAGGAAATTCTTTTGTACTTGCTCTTGCCGCGGTTCTGCGGGTTCCTCTCACCGTTGGGGTCCCAATCGACCCTCTGCAAGGGGTACTTAATCCGGTTGGGAGAAAAAGTCCTTTTCTTATACGCCAGTGAGAAAGTGCCGGGCAGCGCTTTCAGCAGCGGTTCCAGCGTCTTGCCGTTCCTGGTTATCTTCCACGGATTGAGATGCTTTTTAGTATATTTCGTGTCGTAATGGAACGGCCTGATTCTGACTGCCTTGCCGTCTTTAACATCGATGGTGCATTCGCCGCCGCCGCCGAGCAGGCCGCCCAGCGCCAGGGATTTGTATACGCTTTTATCGGGTTTGACATCAACCTTTCTGGCAGGTTTGACGCCGACTGTTTTACGCTTTACATCAGGCATTTCAGTCACTCTCCTTCCGATAATCCACGAGTTTATCTTTTGAATTTTGATATTTTAGACGCGACTAACTGAAAAGAAATAGAGGTGGTGGAAATTTAGGGACAAAACAGGAATTTTGCACAGTACTAGTCAAATTTACTATAGCGGGCTTACCCTTGTCAAGTTAAAGCACTGGCTTTCCTGCCCGCTAAAATTACGCAAAAGACCAATGTTTGGGCGGTCACCATTTAAGAACAGGAATATTATCTGAATACGCTATAAATTATGGTGTGTCCAGGGACATTGCGTCACGCATAAAATCAATGTTAGGAAAAAGGTACTATTCGAAACCGGCCGGCAATATTCTTGTGACGATTTTGATAAAACTTAGAATTTGATTGTGATTTTCTATTGATAAAACATCATTAAACTTGGACTGACACGGAATATAAAACTGCCAGCGGCTGCAATATACATGTTGCTCTTAAAAGGAGCGAATTGTCGTTTGACGAGAATGCTGTATCAGCGTTTTGAGCGGCGCGGAGTTTCTAATGAGTGATTTGTTCCGTGTCATTTTTAGTCCCGTTTCCCTGGAGATAGCGGTCGCGGCTGTCCTAACGGCCGCTTTGATGTTATGGCCTCCTCTGCCATATTCCCCGGGCAACACAGGCAAAGGTTTTACCTGGACTAAATATGCGCCTTTATGGCTCCAGAGACACTTGAATAGAGATAAAACGCTGTCAAAGGCCGTGTCCTGCGATGTGGCGACAGGGCTCAACAGCGCCGATGGTTACGAGATAGACGTACAAAAACAAAGCACCGCCTGGAAGGCAATAGAGGGAACTATCTGTGCCGTGTCTATGGTGGTGGAGTCCCGGGACCCTTATACGGCCGGCCACCAGCGGCGCGTGGCGGGGCTGGCGAGAGCTATCGCCGGTGAAATGGGACTTTCCGAGTGGCAGGTAACGGGCGTGTATATCGCCGGTCTGCTGCATGACGTCGGTAAAATGGCGGTGCCGTTCGAGATACTTAGCAAGCCGGGCAAATTGACGCAAAATGAGCTAAGTATTATCAAAAGCCATTGCCGGGTGGGCTACGAGATATTGCAGAAAATCGAGTTTCCCTGGCCGGTCACCACGGCGATTCTCCAGCACCACGAGAGGCTGGACGGCTCCGGATATCCGAACGGTCTCGGCGGGGGAGAGATAATCATCGAGGCCAGGATTCTGGGCGTGGCCGACGTCGTCGAGGCCATGTCGTCCCACCGCCCATACCGGCCGGCCCTCGGTCTCGACAGCGCCATGGCGGAAATATCAGGCGGAAAGGGCGTCCTTTACGACAACAAGGTGGCGGACGCGTGCCTGCGTTTGCTGAACCATAATGAAGCGGAATTCGACAGGATAATGGCCACGGCCGCAAGGGATGATTATTCGCTGGAGCTGGCAAGGGCATAATTTACTTCTGTTACAACCGTCTAACTTTCTTTATTTCTCAATCCGTGACCTTCTTTCCAGACAATTTTTAAATGGAGTACCGGGTTTTACCTGTTTTGGAGAGGAGCGGCTGGATTGTCGCCAGGGCGGTAAGGACAGGGAGAGAAAGAAGGCTTACCTCACCCCCTGACCCCCTCTCCAAACGGGGCATTGAGCGAGGCGGTGATTTTCTGTTTGGAGAGGGGGGATTAATTGAGAGTCCCGATGATGTCGGGACTCTCGCTGCGCACTCCCTTTGGGGGGAAGTATCGTTTTGATTCAAGGCAAAGGCGGGGATTGCCGCGTTGTCCCGAGGAAGCCGGGACTCCTTAGAATGACAGGAGAGATTGCCTGGCACACTGACACACGTTAGTTGTGCTATAATTAAAGTGGTATAATTAAAAGTAGTCGAAGGAAGGTATGAATTGAACTGGAAACGCAACGGCCTGGTATACATCGTCATCTTTATGCTGATAGTCCTTCTATCTACTTTGTGGATAAACGGCAAGACCAGCCAGCCGGAAACCGTCCCTTTGAGCCAGATTATCGATATGTCGCAGCAAAATCAGATACAGACGGTAACGGTGCAAAGCCAGACGCTGCTGGTCACGACCGTCGACGGTAAACAAATTAAGGCTGATATCGGAACGCTCACTATCGTTGACCTTAAAACCCTCGGAATGGTACTCCCGCCGGGCGGCTATGATATAAAGACATCGAGCGGGATAAACTGGGGAAGCCTGCTGCTTAACTTTCTGCCGTTTCTGTTGCTGATTTTCATGTTTTACCTGATATTCCGGCAGGCGCGCGGGGCGAACAACCAGGCGATGAGCTTCGGGCGGAGCAGAGCGCGGCTATTCCCGGCCAACCGGGCCACGGTGACCTTCGCGGATGTGGCCGGGGCGGAAGAAGCCAAGCAGGACATGCAGGAGGTAGTGGAATTCCTCAAGTCCAAGGAAAAGTTTCAGACCCTCGGGGCGCGTATTCCCAAGGGCGTTTTGTTAATCGGTCCGCCCGGCACCGGCAAGACCCTGCTGGCGCGAGCGGTGGCCGGTGAGGCTGATGTCCCGTTTTTCTCCATCAGCGGCAGTGAATTCGTGGAAATGTTCGTCGGCGTGGGCGCTTCGAGAGTGAGAGACCTCTTCGACCAGGCGAAGCGCAATACGCCGTGCATCGTCTTTATCGATGAAATCGACGCCGTAGGCCGACAACGCGGCGCCGGACTGGGCGGCAGCCATGACGAGCGCGAGCAGACGCTCAACCAGATACTGGTGGAGATGGACGGCTTCGATACCAATACCAACGTTATCGTCATCGCGGCTACCAACCGGCCGGATATTCTCGACCCGGCGCTACTGCGCCCCGGCCGCTTCGACCGGCAGGTGGTGCTGGACAGGCCGGACATCACCGGGCGCACCGCGATTCTCAAGGTGCACACCAACGGCAAACCCCTCGACCCGACCGTCGACCTCGAGGTGCTGGCCAAGGGAACGGTAGGTTTCAGCGGCGCCGACCTGGCGAATTTAGTCAATGAGGCGGCCATTCTGGCAGCAAGGCGCAACAAGAAAGCCATCGGCATGGTCGAACTCGAAGAGTCTATCGACCGAGTCCTCGCCGGGCCGGAAAGAAAAAGCCGGAAGATCAGCCCCAAAGAAAAGGAAGTTATCGCGTATCACGAGGCCGGGCACGCGCTGGTGGCGCGCATGCTGCCGGGCGCTGACCCGGTGCATAAAATCTCTATCGTCGCGCGGGGGATGGCCCTGGGCTACACCAAGCAGCTGCCGGCGGAGGACAGGTACCTGACCACGCGGTCGCAACTTAAAGATACCCTGGCGACGTTACTGGGTGGTCATGCTGCCGAAGAGATGATTTTTAACGAAAGGTCAACGGGCCCCCACAATGATATCGAGAGAGTCACCGCTTACGCACGCCGTATGGTAACCGACTATGGCATGAGTGATAAACTCGGCACGAGGACATTCGGCAACAAGCAGGAAATGGTCTTCCTCGGGCGGGAAATATCCGAGCAGAGGGACTACAGCGAAAGGTTTGCCCTGGAAATTGACCGGGAGATTAACAAGCTGATTGAAGAGGCTTACGCGACCGCTAAAAGGGTGCTCACCGATAACAAGTCGAAGCTGATAGAGCTGGCCAAGAAGCTCATCGAGAAAGAAACGCTCGAAGGCGCTGAACTCGACGGGGTCTTCGAATCCATGGCTATCCCGGGACAGAAGCCGAAAGTCAAGGTGACCGATATCCCGGCGCCGATACAGCCGGTACCGGAAGGCGAACAGGCGCCGCAGTTTAAGAAAGCGCCGGGGGTGCCCAAGCTGGTGCCGAAGCAGGCGCCTTCAGATTAGAGGCTTGATAGGGTATTTTAAAGGGGGCAGGTTTCAAACCTGCCCCTACGTGTATAAGGGGGCAAGTGGGTAACTTAAAACTCAAAACTCAAAAGTCAAAACCACAAGTTAAAAGTAAAAAATGGGGATGCAGATTCGCGGAGTGAGTCTTAAATGATTAAAATTACGGATAAGCCTATATCGCCGGAAAAGGTTATCAACGAAGCGAAGACATCCGGCAGCGGGTGCGTGGTGACCTACGTGGGACTGATACGGGATAACTCGCACGGCAAGCCGGTCCTGGCCGTGGAATACCGGGACGCCGACGGCCGGGCGGAAGCGGGCCTGCGCAAAATAGCCGAGGAAATCAAGCAAAAGTACCCGGTGAACGAAGTGGCCATCCGCCACCGCGTGGGCAGGCTGAAGGTGGGCGATATCAACTTTGTGGTGGCGATAGGGGCGGCACACCGCGGCGAGGGCTTCGCGGCCAGCCAGTATGCCGTCGACCGGTTCAAGGAGAGGCTGCCGACGGTAAAAAAAGAAATTTACACGGACGGCAGCGTCCTGGAAGTTGAGTGAGCGAAGTGACGGATTGTTTCGCTACGCTCGCAGAGACAGTGAGCAAAATCCCCCTTAAATTCGTCCTTCAGCAGGCACGGGGCAAGCTCTTCAAAAAAGGGGGAGGAGGAAAAGAGCGGATTCTCACGGTCGCCGGCGCGATGTCAGAATGACAGAGTATTTAAACTTCGCGCTTGACGACGAATTCCGCCATATCAAAGAGGGCCTGTCGTGCGGGGGTGGCGGGGAGCGTTTTAAGGTGGAGGCAGGCCCGTTCGCAATACTCGGAGGCAACTTTGTAGCAGTCATCGATGATGGTCGAGTTGCGCACCATCTCGATAGCTTTATTAACCTGCTTGATGTCCTTCGTCTCAAAGGCTTTCTTCACCGGATTATCCGCGGGATAGTGTTCCACCAGCATAATTGCCGGTAGAGTCAGCGTGCCCTGGGTAAGGTCGGAGCCGACCGGTTTGCCCATGGCTTCCTCGGTGCTGGTGAAATCCAGGATAT
>JBEKDL010000009.1:0-39872 GCA_050014355.1 Dehalococcoidales bacterium
ATAGAACCGATAGCACCAGTGCCAGAAAGGCCAGTAATGAGATGAATCTCATCTTTTTCATGGTCACACACCTCACAGCGACAAATTTCTTTTAAACATAATCATCTGGTCTACACGATAATAAAAGTTACGATGCTACCAGCTCTTTCACCCTGGCGGTAAAAGCCGGCAGCACTTTCTTCCAATCGCCCACGACGCCGAAGCGCGCATAGCGGAATATATTCGCTTCCTTATCTTTGTTAATTGCTACGATTGTTTTTGAGCCGGAACAACCGCTCATATGCTGACTCGAGCCGGAGATAGCGATAGCGATGTAGACCTCCGGGGCGATAATTTTACCGGTAAGCCCCACCTGCGCGGTGTCGGGCATCCAGCCGTTATCACAGGGAGGGCGGCTGGCGCCCACGGCCCCCTTGAGCAGCCTGGCCAGTTCTTCAAGCTGTCTGAACCCATCTGCCCCACCGATGCCGCGCCCGCCGGATACTACTATCTGCGCGTCCTCCAGCTTGACACCGGACACCTCGGCCATAACGCGGTTAATCAGCTTCGCCCGGATATCCGCTTCCTGTACACCCGCGGGCACATTCACGACCTCCCCTTTTCTTAAGGCGTCCGGCGCCGGGGCGGTCATGGCTTTGGTGCGTATCGTTACCATCTGGGGGTCGGTATCGGTGATAAAGACAGCCTGGGCGTTGCCGCCGTAAACCGGTTTCGTCTGTAAAAGACGTTTCGATTCCGGGTCGATATCCAGGTCGATACAGTCCATCGTCACCGCCGTGCCCAGTTTGAAAGCCAGTTTCGGGGCCAGGTCGCGACCGATATCCGTCTGCCCCATAATTATTATGGATGGCATCACCTGTTTAACGACCTTCTCCACGACAATGACATAAGGTTCCGCCTGGTAGTCCTTGAGGAGAGGGTCATCCACCACGTAGACTTTTGATGCGCCGTACATGATGGCCTGCGGAGCAGTACCGGCGACATTGCTTCCGACCACTATGGCGCACAGGTCCTGGCCCAGCGCATCGGCGAGTTTACGGCCGGCGCCGAGTCCCTCCGCGGCAATTGGCAGGAGCTTATCACCCTTGACTTCACAGAATACGGCGATACCGCGATAATCAGCCATCACTATCTCCTATGATAAAACGTAATTGTTAAAAACTTGTTAATGCATTTTTAAAGCGCTTTAGCTGACCGTAGCTTGAGCGCCAGGTCGGCCGCCATTTCCTCCGGGGTCTCGCCCGCGGCAAAATCGCATTTCCCTTCATGCACCGGCTGGAATAGCCGGCGTATCTTTGCCCTTCTTCCGATAGCGCCTATCTTCGACATATCGATACCTATATCGGCCGGCTTCCAGATTACCGGCTCGATTTTCTTGGCGGCCATGATTCCTTTAATCGTGGGGTAGCGCGCCTCGCCGATTTCGTTGCTCACCGTCACTACAGCAGGTAAAGGCACCTCGATGACGTCATAGCCGGCGGAAGTGACTCTTTCGATTTTAGCTTTGCCGTTAATGATTTCTATCTTTCGTGCCAGGGTGACACAGGGCAGCCCGAGCGCCCCGGCGATGGCGGGACCGGTCTGTCCGGCATTGGTATCGGAGGCTTCACGGCCGCAGAGGATAAGGTCGTATTGGCCAATCTTTTTTATCGCCGCCGCCAGGGCGCCTGCCGTTGACCAGGTGTCACCATTGATGTAAACTTCGTCCTCCAGCAATATCAGCGCATCGGCGCCCATGGCCAGGGGTTTTTTGACCACTTCACGCATCAGCCCGTTGCCCAGGCTCAATACGGTCACCTTACCTCCCTGGGCCTCTTTAATCTTTAAAGACGCTTCCACCGCGTACTCGCCGTAGGGGTCGATGACCGGGGGCGCGCCGCGCATCTCGGCTTTATTAGTAGCGGCATCGATTTTGAAGCTGCTGGGCGGTGCTTCGGGGTCGATGACCTGCTTAACGCAAACGATTATATTCATTCAGAACGTACCTTCCGGATTTTTTGAAACCTGTTTAAACGTGAATTTATAATAAATTTAGCAAAATATTTATACCTATGTCAAACTAAGGCTTACCACCCGTTCAATGCCGGCCAGGTCGCGGTAGATTTCACTTACGGCGCCGGGAAGCTCTTTTTCCAATAACGCGCCGACGCTCCTGGACTGGCCCTGCCCTACCTCCAATAACAGGCACCCTTGTTTTGCTAGTTTTTTTGCCGCTTGTCGGCAGAAAAGCCTGATGTTGTCCAACCCATCCTCACCACCATTTAGCGCTCGCAGAGGTTCGAAGCTTAATGTGCCTTTCACATCCGTGGCCCTGACATAAGGCAAATTGGCCACGATTAAATCAACCTTTTTCTGTAAAGGCTCAAGCAAGTTGCCTTGCAAGAGAACAATTCTATCCTCCACGCCATGTTTTTTGCAGTTCCTGCGGGCTACGCCCAGCGCCCGGGACGATATATCGGTAGCGTAAATGGTAACCCGGGGGAGATTCACTGCCAGGCTGATAGCGATGGCACCGCTGCCCGTGCCGATATCGGCGATTTTTTTAATAGGGCGTCTGCCGGCCAGGGCTATGGCTTTTTCTACCAGTAGCTCCGTCTCCGGCCTGGGGATAAGCACGTCGCGATTTACGATGAAGTCCAGGCCGTAAAATTCGCGGTGGCCGGTGATGTAGGCGGTCGGCTCGCCGCCCACGCGCCTTTCCAGCGCCTCTTTAAGGTCTTGACCCTGCCCGGGACTTAACTCCTCATCGAACTGTGAAAAAAAGCGGGCACGGCTGATCCCTAGGACATGTCTCAAGAGGATTTCGCCTTCCAGCGGGGCGTCTTCAATATTATTGTTCCGGAGGGTTTCACGGGCATGGGCTAACGCCTGTTTGAGGTTCACACCGCCTGTTCCTCCAGCTGCTTTGACTGCTCACTGGTGGCCAGGGTGTCGATAAGCTCATCAAGCGCGCCGTCCATGATTTTCGGAAGGTTATGCAGGGCGATATTGATACGGTGGTCGGAAACACGATCCTGGGGATAGTTATAAGTTCTGATTTTCTCCGCTCGTTCGCCGGTGCCTACCTGCGACCGCCTGTCGGAGATAATCTGTTCTTCCTGCTTGCGCTTTTCGATGTCCAGCAGCCGGGTGCGCAGCACCGAGAGCGCTTTTACTTTATTTTGCAGCTGCGAGCGCTCGTCCTGGCAGGTAACTACCATCCCGGTGGGCAGGTGGGTAACGCGGATGGCCGTGGCCACCTTGTTTACGTTCTGGCCACCGGCGCCGCCGCTATGAAAAACATCGATTCTTAAATCATCGGGGTTGATTTCGATGTCCACGTCTTCGGCCTTGGGCAGGACAGCCACTGTGGCCGTGGAGGTGTGTATCCTGCCGGACGCCTCGGTTACCGGCACGCGTTGGACGCGGTGCACGCCGCGCTCATATTTCAAACGGCTGTAAGCGCCCCGGCCTTTTATTTCGAAAATAATTTCTTTAAACCCTCCGCCCCCGCTTTCGCTCAAGCTGATAACATCGACTTTCCACCCCCGGCCCAGCGCGTAGCGGCTGTACATGCGGTAAAGGTCGGAGGCGAAGAGCGCGGCTTCATCGCCGCCCGTCCCCGCCCGTATCTCCACAATGATGTCTTTTTCATCATTCGGGTCTCTGGGAAGAAGAGCCTGCCGCAGCTCTCCGGTCAGCTCTTGAAGCTCTTTTTCCAGGGATTCTATTTCTTGCCTGGCCAGAGCGGCCATTTCTTCGTCCAATTTGTCATTCAGCATTGCCCTGGTCTCATCGAGAGATTTCCGGGCATTTTTGTATTTACGGTAAATCTTCACCGTGTCTTCCAGTGCCGCTCTCTCTCTGGCCAGCGCCTGCACCTGGTTGATATCTGTTGCTACTTCAGGTCGCGCCAGTTTATCTTCTATCTCCTGGTAGCGTTTTTCTATTTTATCCAGTTGTGCCATCATCGGTAATTTATTCTCCGTAAAGATTATAGCACAGCGCCACGTAGCGCTCAAAGCTACCTAAATTGACAATATTTCAGGTTGTAGAGTATAATTAAACGTGTCCGTTTCCCGGGACGTGCCCCGCATCCGCCCAACGATATTATATATTTTTATTCATTATCCAATACGCTAATTAGAAGGAGCTGAACGATGACCATCACAGAAATGCTTGCCAGAAATGCCCGCCTTTTACCCAATGCCACCGCCCTTATCGAGATAACTCCCAGCAAAAACTTGAGAAGAGTGATTACCTGGAAGGAGTTTGATAATAACGCCAACCGTTTCGCTAACGCGCTCATCGCCAGGGGCGTGAAAAAGGGCGATGTCGTCGTCCACCTGATGATGAACTCGATAAAATGGCTGGAAGCCTACTTCGGCATTCTCAAGACGGGGGCGATGGCCGCGCCGCTTAATTTCAGGTTCATCAGCCGGCAGATTAAGTACTGCGTGGATATCGCCGAGCCGAAAATCATGGTCCTGGACCAGGACTTTACCGACCGCATCGAGCCGATACGCAAAGAAATGAAGACGATTAAAAAGTACATCTTTCTCGGCGATAAAATGCCTAAGGGCATGGAAGCTTACGATGAAGTGCTGGCCAAGTCCTCGCCCGTGGCGCCGAATATCACCTTGAGCGGCGAAGATGAAGCCGGCCTGTACTTTACCTCCGGCACCACCGGCGACCCTAAAGCGACCCTCCTCTGCCACCGCAGCCTGGAGCATGTGGCTGTCAATGAGAACTATTCGCACCTGGAGAGACGCAATGACTGCTTCCTCCTCATCCAGCCCCTTTACCATACCGGCGGCAAGATGCACTGGTTCGGGAGCTTTATCGCCGGCGCGCGGGCGGTCATGACCACCGGCGGCGAAAGAGTCACCGCCAAGCTTATCATGGAGACCATCGCTAAAGAAAAAATTACCATCTGTATGCTCCTGGTGCCCTGGCTGCAGGATATCGTTACCGCCCTGGACCGCGGCGACATGAAACTGGCCGATTACGATACCAGCTCCCTGCGCCTGGTCCACTCGGGCGCGCAGCCTATTCCCCCGGTGCTCGTCCGGCGTTTCCTGAAATACTTCCCGAAGATAGCTTACGAAGAGAACTATGGTTTAACCGAATCGGCCGGCCCATGTATGCACCTGGGCCTGGAGAATATCCACAAGCTCGGCTCTTTCGGCTACCCTAGGATTAATATCGACGCCCGCGTCGTCGATGATAAGGGAAATGATGTGCCCATCGGTACCGTCGGCGAGATGATTATCCGCGGCAATAATATCATGAAATGCTACTATAAAAACCCGGAAAAGACCGCCGAAACTCTCAAAAACGGATGGCTCTATACCGGTGACCTCGTCAGGCAGGACGAAGAAGGGTTTATCTCTTATGTCGATAGGAAGAAAGACCTTATCATCAGCGGCGGAGAGAACATCTACCCGGTCGACCTGGAGTCGGTACTTATCGGCCAGCCCAAGGTCAAAGACGTGGCCATCATCGGCGTGACGGATGACAGGTACGGCGAGGTGGTCGCCGCCGTCGTCCAGCCTAAAGAAGGCGTCGACCTGACCGAAGCGGAAATGAGGGCCTACTACGAGCCGCAGATTCCCAAATACGCCTGGCCCAGGATTATCCTTTTCGGCGATGTGCCCCGCAACCCCACGGGTAAAATTGAAAAGCCCAAACTGCGGGAAAAATACGCCAATTTGAAGTGGAACCCCAAGGGCTAGCGTTTTGGAAATTATATTCCCGAAGAATTCGGAAACGGCATTTCACTATCAACCGGTGGTGCCGTTTCTTTTTGCTTGACAACGATAGCGGAATGGTTCTATCCTGCGGGAAGAAGGAGCGGGAATATGGCTAAAAGCAAATACGGCAAGTACTTTTTTAAAAACCCGATAGTGAAAGGCAAGTTCGGGCCGAGGTTGATTTTCTTCAGCCGCCAGCACCCTGAAGTCGGCGAGAAGAACTTTTCCGTCCTCTGGAACTGCGTTACCGAGGCGCACGTTATGGTGCAAGACCCCCACGCCCATGACTTCGACCAGTTCTTACATTTTTACGGGGCCAACTCGCTCGATATCACCCAGTTCGATGCCGAAATAGAAATATACCTGGGTGAAGAAGGTGAAAAGCACGTCATCACCGAGCCCACCGTGCTGCACATACCCAAAGATACGATTCACTGCCCCCTCAATTTCAAGGTAGTGCGCCAACCGGTGATATTCATGAACGTGGCACTGACACCGCAGTATGTCCAGAACCCCCAGAAGCACTGATGGTGCCGGGGATATAGACATTTTTAAGTATTTGATTTTGGATAAAATGTCTGTATAATAGTTATAATCATGTTTATCAGATGGTTACAACGCGTTAAAGCAGGGGTATCAAGTACTCCTGCTTCATTTTTTATCTCCCCAAATTATCCTGGCGGGGTCAAACGATAGAATAAACCTGCCGGGTCGAATAAAAATAAATATCTAGTAAGGCAATCTAGAAAAGGAGAAAAGTGTTACCAGGAATTTTTTGGATTGTACCTGCCGCTGGTGTAATCACCATTATCTTCGCTATTTTTCTCATCAATAACGTCATGAAACGCCCCACGGGCACACCTAAAATGAAAGAAATTCACGATATTATCTTTCAGGGCGCCTGGGCGTTTCTCAAGCGCCAGTACAGCACCATCGCCATATTTGCAGGGGTTATCGCCATCATCATTGGCGTGCTGGTCGGCGTGCTGGGCCATACCGGAGTTGAACAGTATGGCTACAGCGGCCTGGACGTAGGCTGGCGGACTGGCGTCGCTTTCCTCGTCGGAGCTTTCTGCTCCGGTCTGGCCGGCTTTATCGGCATGTACATCGCCGTGAAATCTAACGTGCGCTGTGCCGCTGCCGCCCAGCGGAGCCTTAAAGAAGCCGTCGAGGTAGCCCTGCGCGGCGGCGCTGTTTCCGGGTTCCTTATCACCGCCTTGAGCCTTATCGGCGTCACGGTAATCTTTTTTGCTTACGGCGGCAATAATCATCCTGAAATCGCTCCCCATCTTATCGTCGGTTTCGGTTTCGGCGCCAGCTTCGTGGCGCTTTTTGCACAGCTCGGCGGTGGCATCTATACCAAGGCGGCTGATGTCGGCGCCGACCTCGTGGGCAAAGTCGAGGCGGGCATTCCGGAAGACGACCCCCGCAACCCCGCCGTCATTGCCGACCTTGTCGGCGATAACGTGGGCGACTGCGCCGGCCGCGGCGCTGACCTTTTCGAATCGACTGCGGCGGAAAACATAGGCGCGATGATTCTCGGTGTTTTTGCCTATCTTGCCACGAAAAATATCGCCTGGATATTGTTCCCGCTCTCCGTACGTGGCTTCGGTATGATAGCCAGCATGATTGGACTGCTTTGTGTCAGGGCAAAAGAGTCCGAGAATGCCATGACCGCCCTCAATCGTGGTTATTTCATTGCTATCGCTCTGTCCGTGGTCGGACTGGCAATAACCGTTCACTACATGCTGGGCAACTGGTGGCTCTTCGGTGCCGGTGTTGTCGGCATTGTCGCCAGTATCGTTATCATCTTTGTAACGCAGTACTATACGGAGTGGCGTTACCGCCCGGTGCGTGATATTGCGGAAGCCTCCAAGACCGGACCGGCGACCAATATCATCATGGGCATGTCGGTCGGTTTTTCCACGACCTTCGCTACCGCGCTTGTTATCGGCATTTCCCTGCTGCTGTCCTACTGGCTGGGCGCCCAGAGCGGCGTCCAGGGCGCCGGCGCTTTCGGCACAGCCGTGGCGACCATGGGTATGCTGATGACCTGCCCTTACGTGCTTTCCATGGACACGTTCGGCCCGATTACCGATAACGCCAACGGTATTAACGAGATGGCAGGCGCCGGAGAGGAAGTCCGCAAAATAACCGACAGACTGGATGCCGTCGGCAACACCACGAAAGCACTCACCAAAGGCTACGCCATGGTCTCTGCCGGTCTCGCCGCTTTCCTGCTCTTCCAGGCTTACCTGGACAGGGTCTCGCTTATCAAGTTCGGGACCGAAGGTCAATACAATATCGTTAATATCGCTAAAATTGAAGTATTCGTCGGCGCTTTGCTTGCTGCGATGATTGTCTACCTCTTCAGCGCGTGGGCGATTAAGGCTGTCGGCAAGACCGCCTCTAAAATTATCGAGGAAGTGCGCCGTCAGTTCCGCGCCGACCCGGAAATTCTGAACCCTAAAGACCCGGCTAACCCCCACAAGCCGGACTACGCCAAGTGTGTGGATATCACCACCCGCGCCGGCCTCCGCGAAATGATTGCCCCCGGATTATTGCCCGTGCTCGGCCCGATTGTCATCGGGGTGGTTTTCCGCTATCTCTCCAAAGACTATGACGCCGCGATGGTCGTTGCCGCGGTGCTGATGGTGGGCACTATCGGCGGCATCATGATGGCCTCGTTCATGAACAACGGCGGCGGCGCCTGGGACAATGCCAAGAAGATGATCGAAGACGGCCAGCTCAAGGACGAAAACGGCAACGTCCTCGGCAAGAAATCATTTGCTCACCAGGCGGCCGTCGTCGGCGATACTCTGGGCGACCCGCTCAAGGATACCGCCGGGCCCTCGCTCCATGTTCTCGTGAAACTTCTGGCCACTATCACGCTGGTGATGTGTCCGTTATTTGTACGCTAACCGGGTCCCACGATTAATAGCTAAAGGGGCATGATTCTTGAGGTCATGCCCCTTTCTTTATATAATTAAACTAATTAAGGAGGGACTCGCCATGCCGATGTCAAAAGCTTTCCAGGAACGCCTTTTCCCGGCCCTGCCGGGGATAATCGAATCTTTCGGCACCCCTTTTCATATCTTTGACGAGCAGGGAATTAAAGATACGGGGGAAAACCTGAAGGCTGTCTTTAAAAATATTTACGGTTTCCGGGAATATTTCGCGGTCAAGGCTTTGCCTAACCCTTCGATTCTGAAAATCATGCGCGAGCTGGGCTTTGGCGTCGATTGCAGTTCAACGTCGGAGCTGAAACTGGCGCGCCGCAACGGGTTTAAGGGTCAGGATATCATGTTTTCCTCGAACAACACCTCCGGTGAACTTTTTAAGCTGGCGCTGGTCGGTGGCGGCTGCATCCTCAACCTCGATGACATTTCCATGATAGACAGAGTATCGAAGTTGCCGGAGCTTATCTGTTTCCGGTACAACCCCGGCGAGAGGCGTACAGGCAACCAGATAATCGGCAATCCGGTCGAGGCGAAATACGGGTTGCGCCATGACCAGATTGTCGAAGGCTACCGCCGGGCCATCGAGCGCGGGGCCAGGCGCTTTGGACTGCACACGATGATTGTCTCCAACCAGCTGGACTACCGCTACATCGTAGAGACCGTGCGCATGCTGCTCGAGGTCATCGAAACGGTTTCCCAAGCGCTGAATATCAGGTTTGAGTTTTTCAATATCGGCGGAGGAATAGGCATACCTTACCGCCCTGGAGACACCGGCTTCAACCTGCCAGCTCTGGCAAAACAATCAGGAAGTCTCCTGCAAAAATTCGAGGAAAAGCGTGGTTACGTACCTAAACTACTTATGGAATGCGGCCGGTACATCACCGGCCCGCACGGCGCCCTGGTGATGACGGTTATCAACCGGATGAGCAAGTACCGTGAATATGTCGGCGTTAACGCTTCCACCATGTCCGCCAACCCCCGCCCCGCGATATACGAGACGGCTTATCACCATATTACTGTACTTGACCCCGCCGGAAAGCCCCGGCGCGGTAAGGCGGAGGTGGTCGACGTCGTTGGGCCGCTTTGCGAGAACAATGATAAATTCGCTAAACAGAGGTCTTTGCCAAAATCGGAAATTGGAGATATCATCGTCCAGCACGATACCGGCGCCCACAGCCCGGCGATGAGCGGGAACTATAACGGCTGGCTGCGCCCGCAGGAGCTGCTTTTACGCGCTGACGGTTCAGTGGAGCTTATCAGGCGCGCCGAAACGATGGACGACCTCTTTGCTACGCTAAATTTCGCGCCGAAAATACTTAAAAAGGTGTGATTCCGCTACTGGAGAAAGGGGTTGGCGCGCTTTTCTGTGGTAATGAGCGAGTCCGGGCCGTGGCCGGGGTGGACGATAGTTTCAGGAGGCAAAGTCAGCAGCTTGGTTTTAATCCCGCTGATAAGCGCGTTTCCATCTCCGTCTATCAAATCGTACCGGCCGATGCCGTAGTTGAAAAGCGTGTCGCCGGTAAAAACGTGCCCTTCTCCCACGATAGAAATCCCGCAGGGCGTGTGTCCCGGCGTATGCAGGACGCTGAAATGCAGGTCGCCGATATCTATCTTGTCCCCTTCCTTGAGAATGACATCGGGATAGGGGGCGGCCTCGTAAGGCGGCTCGTAGATATAGCTGGGCGATTGCGGCAGGTATTTGGCCATTTCCGCGTGGGCGGCTACCGCTGCGCCCGTGGCCGCTTTGACCTCCGCCGCCGCGCCCACGTGGTCCGGGTGGCGGTGGGTCAAAACGATGAGTTTAATCTTGAGCCCCAGCTTCTCAACGACGCGCATAATTTCTTTAGCGTCTGCGCCGGGGTCAATAATCATGCCTTCTTTAGTCTTTTCCGAGCCGACGATATAGCAGTTGCTGGCAATCGGCCCGACGACGAGCTTTCTTACTATCAAAACGCCCTCCGAAATCTATCTATAGTATAGCTGAAACTGTAATGTTTTTGCATGTCTGTTAAGTGGCAAATTAATTGCTGTCACGTATAAAGCCCCACCCCTTAAAAAATTGCTATTTTATTCCTCGTTCCCCCCTTGATATTTGACACTTGATACTTATTACTTCATTAGGCTAAACTGTGAGAAATAAACTGCTTCCGAGAGGTGGCGTTTTTGGCCGATGTCCGTCCGTTCCATGGCATACACTACAATCCCTCCGTGGTGAAAGACCTGGCAACGGTTATCTGCCCGCCGTACGATATCATCTCGATGCCGCAGCAGCTTGAGCTTTACCGGCGGAGCGATTTTAACTTCGTCCGTATTGAATACGGACGTGAATACCCCCACGATAAAGACACCGAAAACAAATACACCCGGGCCGCGGCCACGTTGGAGAGCTGGCTGAAGCAGCACATACTCGAAACTGATAAAAGGTCCTGCTTCTATGTCGACGACCACCAGTTCAAGTACCGGGGCAAGACTTTGCGCCGCCGGGGCATCGCCGGCGTGGTCAAGCTGGAGGAATGGGACAGGATGATTGTCCGCCCGCACGAAGGTACTTTGTCCCGTCCGAAGGGCGACCGCTTGAGCCTGCTCTGGGCGCTCAAGGCCGATACTAGTCCTATCATGGCGCTTTATGAGGACAGCGCCGGTAAAATAAAATCGGCGCTCGAGGCCGGCATGCGCGGCAAGCCTGCATTTAACATCGGCGCGGTAAATGGTGAGAGTCACCGGATGTGGGCCATTTCCGATGAAAAACTAATCGGACAGATAAGCGGCGCCCTGGCTAACCAGCCGCTTTATATCGCCGATGGGCACCACCGCTATGAAAGCGCCCTGGCCTACCAGCGCGAAAAAAGGACATCCGTTAAAACGGCGACCCCGGACCAGCCCTTCGACTTCGTCATGATGGCATTGATAGATTTCGCCGACCCGGGTCTCATTATCCTGCCGGCCCACCGGATGGTGAGAGGCATAGCCCAGCCCTCCCTGGATAAGTTGGCGGACCGGCTTAAGGCTATTTTCCAGGTCGAGGAAGTCCAGCCGAATAAAGTAATTAAGCAGGCGCAAATTGACTCATTGTTAACCGAAAAAAACGAAGAGGTTAATCTGCTCCTTTGCGGGCCCGGCGAAAAGCGCTTTTTCCTCCTGACTTTACGCGATTTCACTCCAGTCAGGCCCATGATGCCGTACTTTCACTCGGAGCTTTACCAGAAGCTGGATGTCAGCATCGTCGACCATGTTATTCTCGAAGAGCTGCTGGGACTGACCCATGAAGCCGCGGGCACGTATATAGACTATACCAATGACGCCCCGGAAGCTATCAAGCGCGTCCAGGAGCAGGAATACCAGCTGGCGATAATCGTTAACCCGGTCAGACCCCAGGCCATCAAAGCTATCGCCGACAGCAGTGACCGCATGCCCCGCAAGTCGACTTACTTTCACCCTAAAGTGCCGGCGGGCATCGTGATGTACCGACTCGAATAGTCCGGTTGCTTCAACTGGTATCTAATCCCATTCCGATTGACGCTTATTTGAGCTTATGAGTATAATAAACTAACTGATGGGCAATCTCCGGCAGGTTTATATCACACCGTCAGTCGTTATTTCCGGTCTTAGAGGAGTACAGGCGTGCAGGTCAAGGAAGAGCTGGCTGGTATTTCACTGGATAGAGACACGTTGCTGACCATCGGCGTGTTTGACGGTGTGCACCTCGGCCACCAGCGTCTGATTACCGAGCTAATCAAGCAGGCCCGGCAAAAAAAATTGCTGGCCGGCGTCATCACCTTCCGCCAGCACCCCGAAGACCTTTTCACGGCGGGGAAAAAGTTGCCATTTCTCACCGATATGAAAACCAGGACCATGCTCCTCAAAGAAGAAGGAGTCGATTTCATCGTTACTCTCTCTTTCAATAAGGAGCTGGCCGCGCTTAGCGCCCGGCAGTTTATCGAGCTTTTAAAACGACACCTCCGGATGCGCGGCCTGGTCATCGGGGCGGATTTTGCCCTGGGTAAAGGAAGGGAAGGCGATACCGGCGCCATCCGCCAGCTTGGAAATGAATTGGGCTTCAGCGTCACGGTGGTGCCGCCGCTCGAGATTAACGGTGAGGTAGTCAGCAGTACCGCTCTAAGGAAAGCCCTCGCCGATGGAAATATTGATAAAATTAAGGAGCTTACCGGCCGTCCTTACAGCCTCCACGGAAAAGTGGTGGAAGGGGCCGGACGGGGTGAAGGGCTTGGCTTTCCTACCGCGAATATGGACGTGAAGTCCGGGCAGGCCCTTCCGCCCGATGGCGTTTACGTCGGGCTGACGCGCTTTAACGGCAGGGTCTACCAGTCGATGACGAACATCGGGCGGAACCCGACGTTCGGCGACCCGGAGCGGAGCGTGGAGTCTTACCTCGTCGATTATCACGGCGACCTTTACGGCAGGGAAGTCCGGCTGGATATTGTTGCCCGTCTCCGTGACGAAAAGAAATTCGCCAGCGCCGGGGAGCTTAAAAAGCAGATATCTCTGGATATAGTAGCGGGGAAAAAGATACTCGATTCGATAGGTGTAAAATAAATTTGGGAAAAAGTTGAGTCTTCAATAATAAGGAAGGTTCAAGGTGGAATCTGTAGATAAACAAGTCTCGATTTATATGCAGGGCGCTGAATTTGGCGACCCACAAATACAGGAAATGATGACCCGCGAGTTGAAACAGAGACTGATTGATGCCAGAGCGGAGGGCCGCCCGCTGCGGGTTTATTGCGGCTATGACGTTACCGCGCCGGACCTTCATCTGGGGCATACCATTACTATGCGTAAGCTACGCCAGTTCCAGGAATTCGGCCACGATGTTACATTCATTATTGGTACCTTCACCACGTTGATTGGGGACCCCAGTGACCGTGATGAAGCGCGTTCGGAGGCATTGCTGGAAAAAGTAAAGATAAACGCCAAAACTTATGCCGAGCAGGCGTTTAAAATACTCGACCAGAAGAAGACTAAAGTCCGTTACAATTATGAATGGTTGAGCAAATTGACCTTTACTGACGTCATCAGGATGGCCTCATGTTTTACCGTCCAGCAGTTTTTAACCCGCGACCGCCTCCGCAACCGTTATGAAAAGAACGACCCCATCTGGCTGCGCGAGCTGCTCTACCCGCTCGCGCAAGGTTATGACGCCGTATTTTTACAGGCCGACGTGCAGCTGGGCGCTACGGAGCAACTTTTTAATTTAATGGCCGGGCGCAGACTTCAGGAGGCCTTCGGGCAAAAGCCGCAGGTATGTATCACTTACCCGGTACTGGTCGGGACCGATGGCGAAAAGAGGATGTCCAAGAGCACGGGCAACTATATCGGCGTGGCGGAACCGCCGGAACAAATATACGGCAAAGTAATGTCCATCCCCGACGGGCTTATCATCCATTATTTTACTCTGTTGACTGATACGCCCGGAGAGGAAATATTAAATTTTAAGAACGCAATCGAAAACCACGCGGAAAACCCCATGGTCCTGAAAAAGCGCCTGGCCGGGGAAATCGTCACCCAGCTTTACGGGGAAAAAGAAGCGAAGGAAGCCGCGGAACATTTTATCAAGGTAGTCCAGAAAAAAGAGCTCCCGGATGAGATAAAAGAGTATAAAATAAGCGCTGATACGACTATCAGCCGCTTGCTGGTAGATTCCGGCCTGGCCGCCAGCCGCAGCGAGGCCAACCGCCTCATCTCGCAGGGCGCGGTCAGCATCAATGGAATTAAAATTATTGACGTAAACCAAAATATCGGTAAAAATGTTATTATAAAAGCAGGCAAGCGGCGTTACCTGAAAACTATTTAAATTAATATAAAATATAAGGAGTAAAGCATGGCACAGTTACGTATCCCGGGCCCTACCCCCTGCCCACCGGAAGTCCTGAAGGCGATGGCGCGCCCCATGATTAACCACCGCGGGGCGGAATACCACCAGATGATTGCCGACGTGACGCAGAAAATGAAACAGGTCTTCCAGACCAAGAACGACCTGTATTTGCTGACCGGCTCGGGTACGGGTGGCCTTGAGGCCGCTGCTGTTAACATGCTTTCCCCCAAAGATAAAGTCCTTTCCGTGTCCATCGGCGTCTTCGGCGACCGCTGGGCGAATATTGCCAAGACATTCGGCGCCGAAGTGGTCAAACTCGATTTTGAGTGGGGCAAGGCCGCCGACCCCGATGCGGTGAATAAAGCGATTAAGGCCAATCCGGACATCAAAGCGGTGCTGGTGACCCATAACGAGACGTCCACCGGCGTCACCAACGACCTGGAAGCCATCAGCAAATTGGTCAAGGGCGCCGGCAAGCTGCTCCTCGTGGATGCCATCAGCAGCCTTTCGTCCATAGATTTGCCGGTGGACAAGTGGGGCTGTGACGTTGTCGTCACGGGCTCGCAGAAAGGCTGGATGGTCCCGCCCGGCATGGCCATGGTCAGCGTCAGCGCGGAGGCCTGGAAGGCTTTTGAAAAGGCCAGGATGCCCCGCTTTTACTGGGACTTCGGCAAGGCCAAGAGCTATCTCGAAAAAGGTGAAAATCCCTGGACGCCGGTAGTCTCGGTCGTGTTTGCTTTCAGCGTCGCGCTGGATATGCTGCTGAAAGAAGGACTTCCGAACATCTTCGCCCGGCATGCCCGCATCGCCCGGATGACGCGTGACGGTGTCAAGGCGCTGGGATTGCCTCTTTTCGCCGAGCCGGCACACGCTTCGAACACCGTCACCTCCATTTCCATTCCCGCGGGGCTTGACGGCAAAAAGCTGCGACAGCTTTTACAGGCGGATTACGGTATCGTTCTTGCCGGCGGTCAACAGACCCTTGATGGCAAGATATTCCGCATCGGTCACATGGGGCTGGTCAGCGAAAAGGATATCAAAGAGCTGCTGACGGCGATGAAGGTAACCCTGCCCAAAGCCGGCTTCAAAGGATAAAATATGGCAGAAAAGAAGAAAGTACTCATCACCGATTCCATCTCCGAGGAGGGCATCGAAATACTGCGCAAAGAAGCGCAGGTTGATGTCAGAGTCGGTTTAACGCCTGAAGAGATTATCGCTATCATTGGCGATTATGATGCGCTGATGGTACGCAGCCAGACGAAAGTCACCGGTGATATTATCGACGCCGGTAAAAGGCTGCAGGTCATCGCGCGGGCGGGCGTCGGCATCGATAACGTCGATGTGGGCGCGGCGACCCGCTGCGGTGTGGTCGTGGTGAATGCCCCTACCGGCAACACCGTCTCTGCCGCCGAACATACCGTGGCGTTGATGCTGGCGCTGGCGCGCAATATCCCGCAGGCGAACGCCGTGCTTAAGACCGGCGCTTGGGAGCGCGAGAAATTCACCGGCACCGAGCTCCGCGGCAAGACGCTGGGCATCATCGGCCTGGGCAACGTAGGCTCGGAAGTGGCCAAGCGCGCCCAGGGCTTCGAAATGAAGCTCGTCGGCATCGACCCGCTGGTCTCCATCGAATACGCTAAAAAACTGGGCGTTACGCTCGTCGATTTAAAGCAGCTTCTCCGTGAAGCCGACTTTTTAACCCTACACATTCCGCTTACGCCGCAAACGCGCGGGATGATTGGCGCTGAAGAGCTGGCCATGATGAAGTCTACCGCCCGTATCATCAACTGCGCGCGGGGCGGTCTTATCGATGAAGCAGCCCTGGTCGAAGCTATCAATGAGAAAAAGCTCGCCGGTGCGGCGATAGATGTCTTCGAGAAAGAGCCCTGCACGGAAAGCATCCTTTTCGGCGTGGAAAATATCATCGTCACGCCGCATCTCGGCGCTTCCACCGCCGAAGCGCAGGTCATGGCGGCCAAAGACGTCGCCGAGCAGATTACCGATATCTTCAACGGGCAGCCGGCGCGCGCCGCCATTAATGTCCCCTACATCACGGCAGAGACGATGGCCGCGCTTTCCCCTTTTACCAGGCTCGCCAGGATGTTATGTAAACTCGTCTATAAGCTGGCGGAAGGTCAGACTAAAAATATCCGTATTAAATACGAGGGGGATATCGCCAATTACGATACCAATCCTATCAAGGCGTCTGTCCTTGGCGGCCTTCTCGAAGGCGTCAGCGAGGAAAGAGTCAATATCGTCAATGCCAACGTGATAGCGGCCAGGCGCGGCCTGACATTCACTGAAGAAAAAGAGGCCACCTGCGCCAACTATGCCAGCCTGCTGACGGTAGAAATAACGACCACTTCCGGCACTTACGCCGTGGCCGGGACCATCATCCACAATGAGTTGCACATCGTCAGGGTCAATCAATACTGGCTGGACATCGTGCCTGTTCCCGGCTCGTATTTATTATTCGCCGAGCACCGCGACCGTCCGGGACTTATCGGAGCGGTGGGCAAAATAACCGGGGACGCTAATGTCGATATAAGCTTCATGTACCTCGGCCGCCTTGAAAAACGTGGCCAGGCCCTGCTGGTACTTACGCTTGACGAGCCCCTGCCGCCCAGACAGCAGAAGAAAATACTCGACCTGCCGGAAGTGTATTCCGTTAAGCTCGTGGAGCTATAGTTGAAAAACGCGCCCCTGGATCTTTTCCTGCTGACGCTATTTATTGCGCTGGCGGGAGTGTCAGTTCCATTAAGCGGCTGCAGCCGCACCGCGGGGGAAACTTCGTCATCACCACCGGCTCAATCCATCATTAAAGACGTTTCGCCCGTTCAGGCTAGCGCCCCCATCCAGAAGAACCAGGGCAATGCCGGATA
The DNA here is from genome assembly GCA_050014355.1 of Dehalococcoidales bacterium. GTDB lineage: Bacteria > Chloroflexota > Dehalococcoidia > Dehalococcoidales > RBG-16-60-22 > Fen-1077. The sequence continues at coordinate 17,405 of JBEKDL010000009.1, forward strand.
CGTTATTCTTGACGTGCGCACTCCACAGGAATATGCCGACGGTCATCTTTCCGGCGCGATAAACGTGGACTATAGTGCATCTGACTTCAGGGATGCAATCAACCACCTTGATAAAAGCAAGACATATCTCGTTTACTGCCGTACCGGGGTCCGCAGCGCCGCCGCCAGCCAGATTATGGCGGAGCTCGGCTTTAAAGATATTTACAATATGACGGGCGGGATAACGGACTGGCAGGCCGCGGGCTTGCCGGTGGTTAAATAGTCTGGTCTTTTTTGCTCAAACGGACGCAGCCACCCTTCTCTTGATAAAAATGAGGCAAATCAATGCGCCCGCCACTCCGGCGGCGCTGCCCATTAAATATAGCGCCGTCGGTCCGCCGGCCGTCCAGACGAATCCTCCCACTCCCGACCCGATGATTATGCCCAAGTCTTCGGCGGCGCCGTAGATTCCCATAGCCGTACTCTGCCAGTAGACCGGCACATTGTTGGATAGCAGGGCCACGGCCGCCGGGGTAAACATGGCAAAGCCGGTATTACATATAATGACCATCACAATCAATAATGCATATTCCTTGGCAATGCCAAGTCCCGCCAGACCCGAGGCTGATAACAGGAAACCCAAAATAATTAATAACTTTTTATCCTTGCGGTCGGCCAGCCTACCCAGCGGGATAAACAGCAGCGTGCTGACCCCGCCGCCGATAAAGTAAAGAATTCCGACCTGTGTCGCTTTTACCCCGACCACCTCCGTCGCCAACAGCGGCATAAAGGAGTTGACTCCTATCCCCATAAAAAACAGCGTGGCGATGATACATTGAACGACCACCGGGCGGTAGTTGACCGCCGGCCTGACCGCCTTAGGGTGAGGGGCGAAAGCGAAAGTCTCTACCTTTGGTGCAGGCTTCAACAGCGGAATTTTCCTCAATCCGATAATTACCAGGATACCCGCCAGAACAGATAAGCCGACCGATATATAGAAGTCCCAGTTATAACTAAGTCTGTCGGCGATAAAGCCGCTGGCCAGGGAACCCAGGCTCCGGGCAACCGTCATAAAGGTCATATAGACCGCAATAATCGTTGCTTTGTTATCCAGGGTCGACGTGTTGCCGATATAGCCGCGGGCCGGCCCGAAAATGGCCGCCCTCACGACTCCCCAGAATAGAAAAATGGAAAAAAGCGCAGGAATGCCGCGCACGAAAACGAATAAAAGTACCAGGGGGGCACAGAGAAACGTCCCCACGCTCAACGGTATTTTTACGCCTATTTTATCGGCCAGCCAGCCGCCGGAACTCTCGCCGAATACCATTCCCACCATACCCACCGCCAGCATCAGTCCTATTAGCGAGGGAACGACATTAATAGAGGTGAGCAAAAGGGGCAGGATGGGATTGAGTATCGCCATGGCCAGAGAGGCCAGACCCATGATAACGAAGATAGTGCCCAACTCGCTGTTGATAAGTCTCTTCATGAAACGAGTATTTAAACCTTTATGCCAATTATCCTTGGGAAATTAGCTGAAAAAACGAATCGGTATAAGTATAAATGGGACGAACAAACTAAGCAAGGCAATTTTGTATTCGTAAAGCCTTTGATATATAATTAGAGCCATTCATTCTTGTCCGTTCTGTTAACATTTTAATGTCATTGCGAGCGGGTGTATCCTTGCAATGACATTTTATTTATGAGAGAACATATGTTGAATAAGATACAATTATCGGGTTATTTTTCATTCAGCCGTTTTGAAAGAGGCGTCTGGATAATGATAATCATCCGTTTTCTCGGCTTTTTCAGCTTTGCTATTTTCGGGCCGTATTTCATGTTATATCTTAACCAGGACCGCGGCCTCTCGCCGACAATCGCTGGGATGATCATGGCGTTTTCAAGCGTCGTCGGCGCTGTCAGCCAGATATTGGGCGGTGTTTTCACAGACAGGTTCGGACGACGGCGGACGTTACTCCTGTTCTACGGGCTGGGCACGTTATTTAACATTTTGCTGACCCTTATGGTTGCTTCCTCAACGTCGATATGGTTGTTTGCCTCTGTATACATCGTCAGCGGCCTCTCCTGGGGCATGACGCAACCGGCGCTTACAGCTGTCATTACTGACCTTGCTCCCAGGAAAAAACTTACCGAGGCTTTCGGCTTAGCTCAACTCGTAGGCAACGCGGGATGGATTATCGGGCCGCTTCTGGGCGGATACATGTTCGCTCATCTTTCCTTTACCTACCTCATTGGCACCAGTATCATCACCGGTCTCTTATCCTTGATACTTGTCCTGGCTACCTTACGCGAGTCTTTCGCGGGAAACAAAGACAAAGCGGGATTACGCGGTTTGTTTTCCGTCAAAGACAATGCTTTATTCACTTACTTATTATTGAATATGCTGGTCTTCATCGTCTATGTGCAGATTGTAAACAGTTATTCTGTATTTACGGTTAACCGGCTCGGATTTACCACAACGCAGTACGGCCTACTGTTAACGATAAATGCGATTATTCTGGTTGTCTTCCAACATCCAGTGACCCGCCTGGTAGATATCCGGCTGGGTGATAAAAATGCCCTTATTTGGGGGAGCCTCATTTTCGGCGCCGGATATTTATCTTTGAGCTGGATAATGAGTTACGGGTGGTCGGTCGTGGCAATCGTGGTAGTCACTATTGCGGAGCTTTTATTTATCCCTTCAATGACTTCTATCGTGGGTAAGCTGGCAGAGCCGGAACAGCGCGGACGCTATATGGGACTGCTTGGCACCGGCACAGGCTTTGGAATCGCTATCGGGCCGCTGCTGGGCGGTGTTCTGTTAGATGCTTCCCATGGCAATTCCTTATTCATGTGGGGGCCTCTCGCACTCATTGCCTGTATCGCGGGGCTGGGATTCCTTCGCTGGTTTGCCACATATAAGAAAAGACTGCAATAAATTGACTTGACTGGCAGGCAATGTTATCATATTTCTAGAATATTTATTATGTCAGATTCTCGCCCATTGATGATATGTCCGCGCTAAGTGAACTCAACCAGGAGATAGCGCTTTGCCGTAAGTGCGATATCGCCCGTCTCCGCACTAAAGTCGTACCCGGCGAGGGAGCGGAGAATGCGACTGTTATGTTCATCGGCGAAGCGCCCGGCTGGCACGAGGACCAGCAAGGGCGTCCCTTCGTCGGCCAGGCAGGACAGTTCCTGGACAGGCTACTCGCCTCTATCAACCTGAAGCGTGAACAGGTATTCATCACCAATGTCATCAAGACGCGTCCTCCGGATAACCGCGACCCTCTCCCCACCGAGATTCAGAACTGCCACCCCTGGCTGGACCGCCAGATAGAAATTATCAAACCCAAAATGATTGTTACCCTGGGACGCTACTCGATGGCCAGGTATTTCCCCGGTAAAAGCATCAGCAAGGTACACGGCACGGCGGTAAAAAAGGACGGCGTTATCTACTTCGCTATGTACCATCCCGCCGCCGCTTTGCACCAGCAGAGCCTGCGTAAAGACATCGAGGCCGATATGCTGAAGATTCCGAAATTACTGGCTGAAGCCGTCAATGTGGAGGAGGTCAAGCCGTCCTCCGAAGAAAGCGGTAAGCAGCTGAATATGTTTGAGGTTTAGTTTTATGTCCAGATTCAGATTAAAGGTCATTCCGCTGGGGGGACTAGGTGAAATCGGCAAGAACATGATGCTGATTGAATACGATGATGATATCCTCATCATCGATGCCGGCCTCATGTTCCCGGAAGAAGACATGCTCGGTATCGACCTGGTCATCCCCGATATGACCTATATCGCGGAAAGAAAAGATAAGGTCAGGGGCATTATCATCACCCACGGCCATGAAGACCACATCGGCGCTTTGCCCTATCTCCTCCCCCAGCTCGATAACGTCCCCGTTTACTCCACGAAGCTGACTAACGGGCTTATCAGCATCAAGCTGAAAGAGAGAAGGACGCGTGAAGGCGTTAACCTCAAAGTCCTTACGCCCGGCAAGGAAATCGTCCTGGGCAAATTTAGGGTCGAGCTTTTCCCGGTGTGCCACAGCATACCCGATGCTGCTGGAGTCATTATTCGCACACCCGATGGAGTTATCATCAACAGCGGCGATTTCAAGATAGACTACACCCCTGTAAGCGGCAAGGGCACCGACCTTTCGCGCCTGGCCCAGCTGGGCTCCCAGGGCGTCCTGCTCCTGCTGGCCGATTCCACCTACGCCGAGCTTCCCGGCTATACACCTTCGGAGCAGGTCGTGGGTGAATCACTGGAGCATGTCATCGCTAACGCCCACGGTAGAGTGATTGTCACCACCTTTTCCTCGCTCATTTCACGCGTTCAGCAGGTCATCGATGCCGCTGCCAAGTACCACCGGCGCGTCTTCGTCGTCGGCCGCAGCATGACCGATACCACGAACATCGCCCTGGAACTCGGTTATCTTAACGCGCCTGACGGTATCCTGGGCCGTATCGAAGAGATTAAGGGCCTGCCCAATAATAAAATCGTTCTGGTCACTACCGGCAGCCAGGGCGAGCCGACTTCGGCGCTGGTGCGCATGGCCAACCGCGACCATCGCCATGTGCATATCCAGAAAGGCGATACTATTGTGCTCTCGTCCACGCCGGTGCCCGGCAACGAGTCGCTGGTCAACCGCACGGTGGACTCTCTTTTTAAGCTGGGCGCCCAGGTAATGTATAACAAGCTCGGGCAGGTGCATGTCCACGGCCACGGCAGCCAGGAAGAGCTCAAACTCCTCCTGACGCTGGTCAAACCCAGGTTCTTTGTGCCCATCCACGGCGAGTACCGGCACTTGAGCCTGCATGCCCAGCTAGCAGAATCGGTCGGCATGCCGAGAGAAAATATCTTCGTCATGGAAGACGGTCAGGTGCTCGAGCTTAATCCGACGGCGGCCAGGATTAGCGGCAAGGTCGCTTCCGGCCATGTTTACGTCGACGGTTTGAGCGTCGGGGATATAGGCGGGGTAGTCCTGCGCACGCGCCGCATGCTTTCGCGGGATGGCATCGTCGTGGTGATTATTGCCGTCAATCAGCAAACGGGCAAGCTTGTCGGGCGCCCGGATATCGTTAGCCGGGGATTTGTCGACACACGCGAATTCGGAGAGATGATGGATGAAAGCCGCGAGCTGCTGGTCAGGACGCTCGACCACAGCGGCGGGCGCGTTTCCGAATGGAGCTTTATCAACAGCAAGGTCAAAGATACGCTGGAGAAGTTCTATTACGACCGCACCAAACGGCGGCCGATGATTTTACCGTTCATGGTGAAAGTATAAAGGGGAGTCCAAGAGGGGCGAAGCCCCTCTTTACATTCACTCCCCCTCGCCTTTCAAGGAGAGGGGGAAGGGGGTGAGGTTAACAACCTCTATGGCCAGGAAAAAAGCGACCAAAAACGATAAACCAAAGTCCCGCAAGAAGTCCGGCGGTTTTTTCCGCTTTTTGTTTGGCACGCCAATGCGGCAGATTCTCATGGTTGCCGTTATCATCGCGCTGGTGGCAATTTTCCGCAACTATCTGAACAATGCCGCCAATAACGCGCTGGAGCTTTTAGGCTGGGGCACGGTCTTTCTTGTCGCCGCGGCCGTCACCCTCATCATACTGGGCTGGCAGCGCCGTCTCGGCCTGCTATTTTACAGATGGAACCGCTGGCTGGGCGGTATCGCTTATATCCTGGCGGCCTGGGGCATATTAGCTACCATCGATTTCAGCAACGACCTGTTTATTAACGGTTACGGCGGGAGCTTCGGCCGGGAGATTATTTTCTATCCTCAACACCCTTTTATCTACGTTCTCTGGATAATAGCCCTGGTGTTTATCGGGACTTTCCTCATTATGCCGCGACGCACTATCCGCGCGATAAACGGCTTTTACGGCTGGCTCATCGATAATTTCAAGCGACCGCGGCGTCCCCGTAAAGTAATTAAACCTACTACAACCGCCGGACAGCGTCCCTTTCACAACCGGCCTATTGAGGAAAAACCGCCGCTGCCTTCGGCGATGAATGAAACCCCGGTGGCACCGGAAGTGTCTAGCGCGAGGAAGAAGCTGGAAGCGCTGGCCGCCAAAGCCGCCGCCTTAAGGCCGGGCGCAAAAAAAAACCTTTCTGAACAGCCACCGGACCTCAAGCAGGTGACCGGGGACGTATGGAAAAAATATGGCCAGTCTCCGGTGGGTGTGGTTGTCGACGGTTGGAGGCTCCCGACCACCGATATCCTGGACCTGACCCCGGAGATTTCCTTCAGCGAGGCCGATAACGAGCAGCGTAAAAAGCTCATCGAAGATTCGCTGGCCAGCTATGGAGTCGATTCTAAAGTAGTCCAGATTAATGCCGGCCCGACGGTCACCCAGTTCGGCGTGGAGCCGGGCTGGGATACCAAGTACCGGGAAATCAAGGAAAAAGACCAGGACGGGAACGTGCACGTCCGGCGCGAAGAGATATCCAGGACCAGGGTCAAGGTAGAACGCATCAGCTCGCTGGCCAACGACCTGGCGCTGGCGCTGGCCGCCCCGACCATCAGGATTGAAGCCCCGGTACCCGGTAAATCCATCGTTGGCATTGAAGTACCCAACACCACCTCCGACATGGTGAGCCTGCGCGGTGTGGTGGAGACGAACGTCTTCCAGAAGCTTTTAAGTAAGACCAAAATGGCTATCGCACTGGGCAAAGGCGCCGGCGGCGAAGCGGTAGCCGGAGACCTCACCAAGATGCCCCACCTGCTCATCGCGGGTGCCACGGGCAGCGGCAAGACGGTCTGCCTTAACACGATTATTTGCTGCCTGCTCCTGAATAATACGCCGAACGATATCCGGTTCATCCTCGTTGACCCCAAGCGCGTCGAGTTGACGCAATATAACAGCCTCCCCCACCTGGCTACCCCCGTTATCGTGGACACCACCAAGTCGCTGGCCGCCCTGCGCTGGCTCTGCCAGGAAATGGAAGAACGTTATAAGAAGCTGGCTGCCGCCGGAGCGCGCCACATTGAAGGATATAATAAAACCAGGAAAGGCAGCGATAAACTACCTTTTCTCATCCTGATTATCGATGAGCTGGCCGACCTGATGATGGCCGGCTATGACGAGGTCGAGACCAATCTCTGCCGCCTGGCACAGCTCGCGCGTGCCACCGGTATCCACCTGGTCGTGGCCACGCAGCGTCCCTCGGTGGACGTAGTTACCGGTCTCATCAAGGCCAACTTCCCCACGCGTATCAGCTTTGCGGTCACTTCACAGGTAGATTCGCGTACCATCCTCGACGGTGCCGGCGCGGAAAAGCTGCTGGGCCGCGGCGATATGCTTTACATGCCCACCGAGGCGGCCAAACCCAAGCGCTTGCAGGGCTGTTTCCTCTCCGACCCCGAAATCGAGCGGCTGGTCAATTTCTGGGGCAGCCAGAGAAGCGAAGAGCCGGACAAACTGAAGATGGAAACCCTTATCGCCACCACCCCGACCGGCACCATCGGCGGCCATCCGAGAGACCCTCTCTTGGAGCAGGCCAGAGAGCTGGCCAGGCAATATAATGAAATTTCCACCTCCTTTTTACAGCGGAAACTGCATATCGGCTACCCCCGCGCCGCCCGCCTCAAAGAGCAGCTCGATGCCTTACTGGCCAGCGAAGTCAGCGGCGAGCAAATTAATGAGGAAACAATGGAAAGCAGCGAGGGCGACGAACATAACGATAATTCTGTTTAAGCCTTTTTTAGATTACCCCGAAGCCCCAGAACACGACGGTGACTATCCCCGCCGCCAGTACCGCGCCTGCAAGCACCTGTGCCGCAGAGTGCATCTTCAGCTCCAGGCGTGACCAGGCCATCTGAGGCAGCAGGATGAATACCCATGCCGCTTTGATTCCGAAAATGATGGTCAGCACCACTGCTGCCGCGGATACGAAAGCCGTGTGCAGGCTTATCTTCCAGTAAAAGTTGATTATCATGAAGAGGACCACGGCCAGCAGCCCGGCTATAAAGGATACCGCCAGTAACCGCGGCGCCCCGCAGTACCACATCACCCCGCATCCTGCTGCCGCCAGGGCACTGGCCAGCACGTAAATCATCTTTCTCTGGCCCTGCCCTTCCGGGAAGATGCTCTCCAGCTTCTTACGCCGCACCTGATAAACGATAAATGTAAAGACCGGTATGATACTGAACACCATGGCGATAGCTGCCCATTTAAAAGCATCGGCCACTGAATTTGTCGTATGCGCGACCAGAAATATGATGGTGACAAAACAAACCAGGAACGGATTGAGCAGACTGGAGGTCAGATGGGCGATTCGTTGTCTCATCGTTCTTCAGATGTTATATTTAGATGATACTATACTAACCTATCATGGCCCTGATACGCAATACGACCAAGGAGCTGAAAGCATGACGATTATCGCGGATAACAAAGATATTCTCATCGAAAGGCTTGTCCTCGGTCCCTATGAGACTAATTGCTATATTGTGGTGGACAAAAAGACGCGGGATAGCCTGGTAGTGGACGCGCCGGCTAATGCCCCGAAGATAATTGAAGGCTTGCGAGACACAAATCCCGGATATATCCTGCTGACCCATGACCACTCTGACCACACCGGCGCGCTGGCCGGACTAAGAGCGCGATTGAAAGCGCCGCTGGCTGCCCATGTTGCCGACTCTTCTTCCCTGCAAAGACCGCCGGAAATATCTGTCAAGGATGAAGATATTCTCACTTCAGGAAACCTCCGGGTGAAGGCGCTGTATACGCCGGGACACACGCCAGGCAGTCTGTGCTTTAAAATCGGAAGATATCTATTCGCCGGAGATACTATATTCCCGGGCGGGCCCGGCAAGACATGGTCGCCGGAGGATTTTAAACAGATAGTGGCGTCTATCACTGCGAAGATATTGACGCTTCCCGCTGGAACCGTTATCCTCCCCGGTCACGGCGATGCCACCACGGTTGAAAAATCTAAAGAAGAATACGCCGTTTTCGCTTCGCGCCGTCATCCTGATGACTTATGCGGGGACGTGCTCTGGCTAACATAAAGGGATAGCTCGGATAGAAAGAACCTAATACCGCATCTCGACGCGGTGGAAGGCCTCGGCCATTTTGAACTTTTCGCCCTGCGCGTTCGTTTTGGCAAAGCCCATGATTCTCTCTTTCATCTCCCTGGATACATCGAACTGGCTTTTGTGACAGGCGAGGGCCGCCAGCTTTTTATCGAAAGTATCGGTGATATCGGAGCGGAAATTGGGGTCTTCCGTGCCCCAGAACCATATTTCTCTGACCTTGTGGGGCTCGTAGCCCTCCTCGAGCAGTTCCGGGTAGGCCATGTGGTCGCGAGCGTAGGGATATACCGCGTCGGCGGCCACCTGCCCGGTGATGCGGTGGTCGCGGTGCCACATATATTTACGGTAAGGGTCAGCGGTGGCAACAATGTGGGGTTTAAACTTACGGATGACGCGAACCAGCGCTTTCCTGAAGTCGTGGTTGTCTTCCAGCCCCTGGTCAGGATAACCAAGGAATACCACCTCGCTGACGCCCAGCAGGTCGGCGGCCGCTCTCTGCTCTTTTTCCCTGATTTTAGCCAGTTTTTCCGGCGTCATCTTCCGGTCGTTGCTGCCTTTATCGCCGTTGGTGCAGATGATATAGACTACCTTCTTGCCCTCCCCGGTCAGGCGGGCCACCGTACCGGCCACGCCGAACTCCGAATCATCCGGGTGAGGGGCGATAACCATGAGGTAAACTTCATCAGCCATTTAATTCTCCTGATTCCGATTCCAGCGTATACTAGGTCACCGGCACAAGCCACTTATCCAGCACCTTACCCAGCTCACTGGCAATTTCGCTGGCAACGTCCCCCCAGCTAAACCTTCCCACCGACGCCCTGATAGCGAGCGCAGTCTCGGCACTCCGCGTCGGCCACTTAAGCGTCCGCGCGATACCACCAGCGAGGATTTCGGGATTGTTTCCTTTAACCACATAGCCTGTTTTTCCCGGGAGGATGATGTTTTTCAGGTCGCCGACATCCGCAGACACTACCGGCGTCCCGCAGGACAGCGCTTCCAGGGCCACCAGTCCAAAGCTTTCATAATACGACGGTACAACGCAAATGTCAGCGGCGCTGTAATAATACGGGAGCTCTGTTTGTTTTACCGTGCCCAAGAAGTCGATTTTGTTACGAATACCAAGACTTGACGATAGTTGGCGTAGCTTCTCAACTTCGCCGCTACTTGACTCATCACCGCCGATGATAATAAGTTTCAGCCCGGGAGAATCTCCAAGGCGCGGGACGGCTTCGAGTAAACGCTCGATGCCCTTGAGAGGGTCGAGTCTGCCGACAAAAACCAGAATTTTTTCATCGTTCAGGCCAAGCTTCTGCCTGGCGACGCTTTGAGTGACGGGTTGAAATAGCTCCATATTCACGCCGCAGGGCACGACACTTATTTTACCGGGCGCGGCGCCATAAAAATGCTCGAGTTCTTCTTTGCCTTTGTCCGTCGCGGCGATAATGCACTGGCAGCTGTCAATCAGCTCTTTCTCCGCGTCGATGCGCAATATAGGGTCTTCTTCTCCTACTCCGATGTCGTTTTTCACCGCGCCCAGGGTATGGAACATAATGACATGGGGCACTCGCCATAGCTTTTGTAGCGATTGGCCTACCAGGCCGGAAAGCCAGTAATGGCTGAATACCAGGTCATACGAGAGGTTATTATCCAACCGGAAATTCTCCAGGTTACGGGTAAATTCCGGGAGGTAGGAGTATACCTCCAGCTTATTTATTTTCGCCTCTTGCCCCGCCCTGACATGAATCAGCCTCGCCCGCGTGCCCAGTTCCTCGACGATAGGATCGGCAGGGTCATGGACGCGGGTGTAAACATCCACGCTGTGCCCTTGCTCGCTTAGCTCGCGCGCGACTTCCCGTATGTAGACGCTCATGCCGCCGGTATCTTTGGCGCCCAGTTCCCCCACCGGACAGCTATGCGCGGCGAGCATGGCGATTCTCAATTCAGATGATGGCATATTTCCCCTTAGCTCACTTTTTCAGGTTAATCAGGCATTTATACAACGGCACCTCGTGGCCGCCGAGGTGGTATTTATACGTCTCCGGCCCCTTGAGAAAGTCGAACTTGCGCCGACCTTTCTCGATGCTGTCCTTAATCGCCAGGGCTTTGCTTAGCAGGCCGACGCTCAAAGACACATAGTCGGAGTCGTAGCCGCTGTTATAGAGGTAGATACAATTATTATAATCGAAGCAGATTATCTGCGCCACCGCCTTGCTGTCCAGTTCTAGAACGCCGAGTTTCAGCAGGCCGGCCTCTGCCATTTTAGCAGTCAGTAAACTGAAGAACGATTCCCTCTGCCCTGTCAGGAAAGCCGCTTTATCGCTCCGGCTCTCTACGAACATCTTGAAAAACGTTCCCATCGCGCCGGGGACAGAGGCGCTGTCTTCGATATAACGGTACTCCATTTTACCCGCTTCGAGAAGTCTGCGCAGTTTACGCCTGACCTCGTGCCGCTGCTTGGTGCTTAAAGATTCCAGGTAAGCTTCCCACGTGGAGGGCAAGTCCATTTCCACGTTCACTTCCTCCGGCGCGGTGGCAACCTCGTAGCCACGGTTTTTAGCTGCGGGCACAAGGTCTTTCATCGTGAAAGAGTCCGGCCGCACATGTTTCAACTCCAGTTGCCTGACGCCGTTTTTCGTGAAATCATCTAAAAGCGCGTTAAAGAAATCCGCCTCATGACCGCAGGCGACGATGAAGTCGAGGTAGTCACACACGTCTATACTACCGATAAACGAGGCTACATTCTCTTTTATCCTCAAAGGCGCGATGCCGATAACCCTCTCGCCCTGCCATACTGTGCGCAGATAAATTCCTTCTCCCGCCCCGAATACCTCCCACCAGGCCTGTAGCCATGGCGGCAATACGAAGATACAAGGCCAGTCCAGGTGGTGACGGCTATCGTGCCAGTAAGAATTTAAATTGTAAAGGTCGTCTTCTTTGATGGTCAGGTCCATGTATTTAAACTAAGTATAATATATCAATTCACACAGGACTGTGACTATTCTCACATTCCTGGATTTATCTGCAGAAAACGAAGCTATTCCGGCAGCAGGCCTTTCAGGTGAGGGAACTTGTCAACCTGGTGAGGGAAAGCCAGCGCTCTGGTAAAAGTCATGTTGAAATCAGGCGCCACCGTTAGCTCGACATATTCCACCTGACGGGCGCGCACATCGGCCTCTTTTCTTTTATCCGTATTCAGGAGAGCGATGCGGGCGCCATCGCCGGCGGCGTTGCCCACCGCGTAAACGCGTTTCGGGTCGCAGTCGGGAAACAGGCCGATTATCGCCGCAGATGTCTTATCGATATAGCTCCCGAAGGCCCCGGCCAGGATGACCCTGTCGAGCTGGTCAACGCCCAGCTTTTGCATCATGATTTTAGCGCCGCAGTACATGGCGCCCTTGGCGAGCTGGATGGCCCGGATGTCTTTCTGGCAGATGACGATGTCATGGCCGATGGTGGTCTCTTTCGCTTTAGCGATGACAAACTCCGGCCCGTTATCCTTCACGCGAAATCGCGGCGTTTTCAATTTTATATTAAAGCGTCCGCTTTTATCGATGATGCCGGTGAGGAACACCTGCGCGGCGACATCGAAGATGCCCGAGCCGCAGATTCCTCTGGCGCCGATGTTTTTATCTTCGGTGTTCCATTTTTCGTTCCCGATGACCTTGAATTGCACTTCCTTGGTCGTGGGGTCTATCCTGACCCTCTCGATAGCGCCCGGGGCGGCCCGCATACCGTGCCTTATCTCCGCCCCTTCGAAGGCCGGGCCGGTAGCGCAGGAGGTGGAAAGTAGCTTTTTACGGTTGCCCAGGATAAGCTCACCGTTGGTGCCGATATCGATGATGAGCAGCATTTCGTCCTGGTTATAGGGCTCCTCGGCGATGAGCACGCCCACGTTATCTGCGCCCACGAAACCCGCCTCGTTCGGCAGGACGTGAACATAGGCGCCCGCCGCTATCTTCAGCCCCAGGTCGCGCGCCTTGACATCCACCGAGTGATGAATGGCCGGAACGAAAGGTGACCTCCCCAGCTGGGCGGGGTCGATGCCGAGAAAAAGATGATGGATACAGGTATTGCCGACCACCGCTATATCAATAATTTGCGCTCGTTTGATACCTGCTTTAGCCGCCGCCCGGGCCGCTATCTGGTTAAGTCCCCTGATAACGACCTGCTGCAGCTTCTTGAGACCGTCTTTAGCCTTGGCCGCATAGCCGATACGGGACATCAGGTCTTCCCCGTAGGCTACCTGCGGGTTCATCATAGCGTCCGTGGCCAGCACTTTGCCGGAGGTGAGGTCGCAGAGGTAGCCGGCCACCGTGGTCGTACCGATGTCCACCGCCAGTCCATAGCCGCGGGCGCTTTGCCCGGCTTCCACATCGATAATCTCTTGTTGTTTCCAGACGGAGACGGTTAATTTCCAGCCACTTTTGCGCACGGTATTTTGCAGCTTTAACAGCGCCTGGTAATCGATGGTCAGGTCGCCCAATTTATATCGTTCTGCCAGCGCCGCCTGGACTCGTTCGAAATCGCCCAGCGGGTTGTGCAGGGTGGCGGGCTTTAACTCCAGATAGTATTTCCTGACCGCCGGCTTGAGCTTGATTTTCCTTTCTGTTGCCTCTTTGCGCACCACCTGCTGGCCCTGGCGACTTTCCTCGGGGACGAAAACGACGATATCCCCGTGAATGCGCGACTGGCAGGCGAGGCGGTAGCCATGCTGGAACTGACGTTTACTGATTAATTTTTCCGGCGTCGCCTTGATAGTTTCGACGGACGATAGCGAGGAATTGACACGGTACTTGGCGAAGTAGCCTTCCTCGATTTTGATTTTACACTTGCCGCAAGTACCCTTGCCGCCGCAGACGCTTTCAAGCGGGGCGCCTAGCTCACGCGCGGCGTCCAGTATGCTTACGCCGTCAGCGACCTTACCCCGCAGGCCGGAGGGTTGAAAAACGACGGTAAATTTTTGACCCGGCATCGTTCACCATATTACCACGTATTTAAGTAAGATTCAAAGCTGGATTAGGTGAACGCATGTTTAAAATCTCACGCCGGAATTACCGGCAGCACTATATGTGACGCGCGCTTTTGGTCGTGGTACACCGTTTGCGCCGCAACGCGCGGGGACGCGTCTTCTCCTGGGTTAGCGCCGGTGTTGAGGTTCCTCGCCCACTTGGGGAAATTGCTGCTCGAAATCTCTAAGCGTATCCTGTGCCCGGCTTTGAACACATTGCTGGTGCCGCCCAGGTCGATATCATATTCGTATACTTCTTCCGGACGCAGCAACTCCGGGTCATCGGCTGAACGGCGGAAGCGCGCCCGCACAATGCCCTCGGCCACGTTATAAGCAGCGCTATCCGGCCAGACATCCACCATCTTGCCGGTAAAGTCCGTATCTACCGCCGAGGTGGCGGCATAAATCTTCAGCCTGACCGGGCCGGTGACCTCCAGGTCTTTTTCCAGCGTCGGGGTTGTATAGGCCAGAACATCGGGCCGGCTCTCCACTGCCCTCTGGTCGAAAGCGCCCATGCCCATTTCATTGGACGGCACCGGGTTTCTCGGGTCATACAGATAAGAGTCTGGTTGTTCATCACCGGGTAAGCTCGTGCCAAGGGCTCCGTTGCCGTCGCGCGTGTTGGCCTGCCCTCCGCTGTGTAGGTAATACTTACGATACTTCGTCCGGCTAAGCGGCCACTCGCCCTCATCGCGCCATGTGTTCGCCCCCATGACGAAGATGCGCACCGGTGGGTCTTTATCCACGCCGTTTTCTTTGCTTTTCAGCCAGCGGTCGAACCAGCGCAGGTGCTGGCCGGTGATATCGGCCATCACCCCGCTCGAGGCCAGTCCGAAGTCCAGTTGTCCGACGACGTTAAGCATGTCTGCCGAGTGTATCCATGGCCCGATGAGCAGCCGGTTCGCCGGCAGTTTGTCCGCTTTCCTATCTTCAAGCTTCCGGTAGTTGGCCAGAACCCCCGGCGTCATCTCGGTATCGTACCAACCGGCGAAACTGAACACCGGGATGTCTATTTCATCCATGTTCAGCGCTTCGGCAGCCTGATTCCAATATTCTTTATCGTTATGCGTCACGACATCACGGAAAGCAGGCATCATACCGAATTCATCGACTAATTTTGCCGCGGGAGCGTCTTTTACGGGCAGAATTTTGACCTGTTCCTTTATAGCGTCGGTTAAAGCTATAATCCGCTTAAGATTAGCCATCATTTCCTGCGGGGGGAGGCTGCGGCGCATCAGCTCTCCCAGAGTACGCCCCAGGCACCAGCTTAGATGCACCTGGTGCTTAAAAGCATCACCTTTGAGCGAGTATGGAAAGGAGCGGGGAATATATAGTGTCATGCCCGGGCAAATAGCTTTCAGGTGGGGCGGTTGGGCGACCGCAGCCGCTAACTGCGTGTAACCGAAGTATGAGAAACCGTACATGCCGATGTTGCCATCGCACCAGGAAAGAGCCGCCACGCCTTCCACTGCATCGTAGCCGTCCTCAACTTCCTGCTTCCAGAAAAAAGCCTGGCCTTCCGAATCGCCCGTGCCGCGGACGTCCTGGATGACCACGGCGTAGCCGGCACGCGCTATTCTCTGGGGGTTCATGTAGCCTGCCCTGGTCGGGAATTGTAGATTTTTGTTGTAGGGGGTGCGGGTCAGGATAGCGGGATGTTTGCCGCTTTTGTCAGGTCGCCAGACGTCGGCATAGAGGACTGTGCCGTCCCTCATCTTTATCGGGACATTGATATCTAACCGGATAGCTTCCGCTGGCAGCATAGTCCCTCCTGTTCCGATGAGCTATATCATCTCTCTTGACTGCGGTTTTACAGCGCCGCGAGTTTTTCCAGGTTAGCGTTTACATCCCCGAAGCTGAACTCATAAGCGCGGGCGCGCTTGGTATAGTGATGGAGGATGTGGTCCTCCGTGAAGCCGATAGCGCCGTGGACCTGGTGGGCGGAGCTTACAATGCGCCGGCACGCCTGGCCTACCCACGCTTTAGCGATGGCTGCCTCACGCGCGGCAGGCAGGTTTTCGTTGATTCTCCAGGCCGCCTGGTACGTGGCGAACCTCGAACCTTCGAGGTCGATGAGCATATCCGCGCAGCGGTGCTGGATAGCCTGGAAAGCGCCGATGGGATGGCCGAAGGCTATTCTTTCTTTAGCGTACTCCAGCGAGATGTCCAGCGCTTTCCGTCCCACCCCGACCATTTCCGCGCAGCGGGCAACTGCCGCTTTCTGTATTATTTTCTCGATATGGGGCCAGGCTTTATCTACCGTACCCAGGATATTGGCAGCTGAAACTTTAACATTCTCGAAAACGACTTCGGCCTGCTTGTCCCCCGCGATTGTCTTTAGAGGTTTAACGGTAATTCCTGACGTCATTGCGTCAACTATAAATAGAGTGATGCCGTTCTGCAGGTCTTTGGATTCCAAAGTACGCGCGGCGACGATTATATAATCGGCGTTTTGCGCGTCCGGCACGAACAACTTGGTGCCATTTAATATAAAATCATTTCCTTTTTTCGCCGCCTTCATTTTGATTGCGTCAGCAGCGTATTTTCCAGATTGCTCCGGCAACGCCAGTGTAATAATCTTTTTACCCTCGGCGATTTTGGGCAGGAATTCTTTCTTTTGCGCTCCGTTACCAGCTTCTACGATAGCGCCGGCGCCAAGGACGACAGTGGCAAAAAATGGCGCGTTGAAACAGGCCCGCCCCATTTCTTCCAGCACGATGGTCAAATCGAGGAAATCACCCACCCCGCCGTAAGCCTCCGGGATGGCCAGGCCGGTAAGGTTCATTTCCGCGAGCTTTTTCCAGAGCTCCGGGGTGTAACCCTTATCATCTTTGACCATCGCTTTGAGGACTTTATCGGTGTACTCGCCGGCCAGGAAATCACGGGCCATAGTCTGCATCATTTCCTGCTGCTCGTTAAGGGCAAAATCCACGTTCAGCCTCCGTTATGTCCAAATCACTTTTTTAGCGCAGGCGCGGCAGGCCGAGCCCCCGCTGCGCTATCACGTCGCGGTCAATTTCCGATGTGCCGGCTTCCATGCTGTGACCAAACGAACGCAAATAGCAGGAAGATATGCGTCCGTATAAAGGCGCCAGAGAAGAGGTATCGGACAGGAGTCCATAATGTTTAAAGACATTCATCCCGAATTCAGCCACATGTTGAATAGATTCAAAGCCGAGCAATTTACACATGGCGGCTTCATAGTTGAGAACTTTTCCCTGAGACTGCATCCAGGTTACATGATAATGGGTGAGACGGGTGACTTCACATTCAACGACTAATTCTGCCATCCGTCTTTTATTTTCAGCATCCAGGATATCCAGTTCTCGGGCATACTCCACGATATCATTAAGCAGCGTTCCGGCAATGGCATAACCCAGGTCTGAAGTGCGTTCATAGTCCAGTAAAGCCATGGCCACATACCAGCCTCGATTCACACCATCCACGATATTTTCTTTCGGAATGCGGACATCATCGAAAAACACTTCGTTAAAATCATGATGACCGGCCATGTTGATAATAGGGTTTACCGTGATACCCGGGGTACGCATATCGACCAGGAAAAATGTGAGACCTCGGTAATTGGGCTGGGCCTGTCGGTCAGTCCGGGCCAAGAGGAACGTCCAATCTGCAAAATGAGCATAGGTGGTCCAGATCTTCTGCCCATTCGCCACGAAGCAATCGCCTTCCTCTCTGGCAAAGGTCTCCAGGGATGCCAGGTCGGAACCGTGACCGGGTTCGCTAAGACACTCACACCACATGACCTTGCCCGAAGCAATCCCCGGCAGATAGCGTTTCTTAAGTGCATCCGAACCTTTAAGCAGGATAGCTGGAGCGACGAAGTCCACCGACAGTGAATGATAGCCCGGGCAGTGATGTTTAGCCAGCTCTTCTCGGAGAATCAGGCGATAAAAGGGAGATAATCCCTGACCGCCGTATTCTTTGGGCCAATGCAAGGATAGCCAGCCTCGGGCACCCAGTTTCTGCGCCATATCCCGATGGATGGCAATCCAGTTTTCCTGGCCGGACATATCAAAGAAGCTGACCTTCCTTTTCTGCCATTCCTGTGGTCCTTCTTTATCCAGGAAATCCGAGACTTCCACACGGAAAGCTTCTTCTTCGGGAGTAAATTTAAAGTCCAAGGGGGTACTCCTTACTTGCCGGTGAATTTAGGCGGCCGGCGGTAGTTCATCGAGGTCAGGCCTTCGTTGAGGTCTTTGGTCATGGCGATATCCCCCGATAAGGCGGCCTCCAGGTAAAGCGCCGCGCGCTGGTCAGCCTGGGCGCCGTAATATAAAAGGCCCTTGGCGAATTTTTGCGCCAGCGGTGCGCCGTTAGCCAGCCTGCCGGCGATTTCATCTACCAGCGCGTTAAATTTATCCGGCTCGGCGATGAAATTGACCAGCCCCCAGGTAAGCGCTTTATCCGCCATGACAGGGTCGGCGAGCAGTATCATCTCGCGGGCGCGCGCCCAGCCGATTAAGCGTCCCAGGCGCTGTGTGCCGCCGGCCCCGGGCAAAAGACCCAGCGTAATTTCCGGCAGGCGCAGCTGCGCTTTAGTGTTCATAATCCTGATGTCGCAGGAAAGCGCCAGCTCCAGCCCGCCGCCCATGGCCGCGCCGTTGATAGCGGCAATGACGGGTTTGGCCAATGTCTCGATACGGGTAAAGACATCGTGCGGGGCCTCGCTGAAGTTGAAGGCGTCGTCAACCTTGCCGGTGGCGAAGGCGGATACATCCGCACCGCCGCAGAAGTTAGTTCCCGCGCCGGTGATAACGATGGATTGCACAGCGGGGTTCTTTTCCAGCTCGCCCAGCGCCTTGTTCAGCTCGGACATCATATCCGCGTTGAAAGCGTTGGCACGGTTGGTACGGTTGAGGATTAGTTTGGCGACTTTTGTTTTTGTATTGATATCCAGCTTGACGAACTCGTATTCACCGATACCATAGGTGTAAAATCCTTCCCCGGTCTTACGTCCCAATTTCCCCTGCTTGACAAGTTTCGTTAATACGGAAGAGGGTTTGTACCTGTCTTCCTTGTTGTATTTTTCATAAAGCCTGTTAAGCTCGTTGACGACTATATCGATACCGGTGCTATCGGCCATGCGCAGGATGCCCCGCGGGTAGTTCAGCCCGAGGAGCACCGCCGTATCTATTTCTTCACGGGTGGTGGCGTCCATCTCGATGAGCTTGGCGGCCTCGTTAACCGCGGTAGCCAGCACGCGGATGGGGTCGAAGCCGACGCCCGCGTTCATAGGCAGCTCGTTGGTCTTGCCGCCCGTCCAGTCATAATAGCCTTTACCGGTCTTCTTCCCCCAGTTCTTTTCTTTGAATAATTTGGCGAGAATCGGGGCGGGACCGTAGCTCTTGCCCATCGTCTCCCCGAAATACTCCATCACATGGAACTGCGTGTCCACCGAGCCGCCGCCCAGCGTATCCTGGAGCTCGAGCATGCCCATGGGCATCCCCAGCTTATATTTAATCGCCGAGTCTATTTCCATAGCGCTCTTGCCTTCGCCCTGGGCCAGCGCCCAGTCAGCCTCGTTGCACATGTTGCAGAAAATCCGGTTGGCGACAAAGCCCGGCACATCTTTAACATGGACGACATCCCGTCCCATAGCGACAGCGACCTTTTCCGCCACGTTGATGGCTTCTTTGTTGGTCTTTTCGCCATGCACGATTTCCAGCAGTGTCATGCGGCTGGGAGGGTTGAAATAGTGCGTCCCGACGACCAGTTCCGGTTTTTTTGCGGCTTTAGACATCTCAGCGATGCTTAAAGATGAAGTATTGGTGGCGAAAACGCAGTCGTCCGGGCAGAGGGCAGTGGCTTCTTTGAGGACTGATTTCTTTAAGTCCATGATTTCCGGCACGGCTTCGATGATAATATCCGCGTCTTTGACGGCTTCTTTCACATCGATGAGGAATTTCAAGTGACCGAAGACAGCTTTTTTCTTGTCCTCGGTAAAGTTACCGCGCTTGATACGCTTGTCGTATATCTCGGTAATTGTCTGGCGGCCGCGCTCCAGGAACCTCTCTTCGATGTCCCTGACCTTAACGTTGTAACCGGCTTCCGCCGCCAGCGCGGCTATCTGCGCGCCCATTGCCCCCGCCCCGAGCACTGTGACGTTCTTTATCTCTTTCATCTGTCAGCCCCTTTTTCGTTCTTTAACCCGGTCTCCGGCGCCTATTTCTTCACCGGCTCGAAAGCGTAGTAGACCCGGTCGCATATTTTACTTTCTTTCTTGACGTCCATGGGGTGGGCGGCTACCTCGAAGGTGACGAATTGGACCTCATCTCCGATTTTCAACTGTCCGGCCTGGCAATTGATAATACGAACCAGAAGGTGCTTCAGGGGATGGGCTTTATCGAAGCCCAGCCAAGCAATAATCAGTGGAACATCGAAGCCTGCCGGAGCGCCGGCCAGGGTTTCGGTCAGGCAGACCACTTTAGCGGTCTTAGGCAGATCGATCCATTCCAGTTCGTCCGACCAGCAATTGGGACAGGCCACGCCGGGCGGATAAGAAATATGACCGCATTTCTTGCATTTGGTAGTAGTCCAGCGACCTTGCTTCATATTATCATAAAACGGGTAAATCCGGTTCAATTCCGGATCCTCCAGAGGCCACATATCCAATACCAGGCTATATTTACCATCCAGATGGGGGATGCCAAAAATTTGAGCTGACTTTAATTCTGCCATTTTGTTCTCCTAAAATTATTTTTTGATCCAACTATTGATTTCCTAAAGTTGGGCTATTATTTGACCGGCTCAGTGCCATAGATAACGACGGTATGCTGGGCGCAAACACCACTTAAGTTATGGGTCAGCCCAAACTTGGCATTTTTAACCTGATTGAGAGCCCGTCCCTGAAGCTGCTTACAGATTTCTACTGCCTGACGGGCGCCGGTAGCTCCGTAAGGATGGCCTACTGTCAGGAGACCGCCATCGGTATTAATGGGAGTTTGGCCATCTACTTTAACCTGTCCGGAGGCGATAAAAGCCCCGCCTTCACCCTTCTTGCAGAAACCTAACTCTTCGACCTCGATAATCTCGGAGATGGTAAAGCAATCGTGGGTCTGAGCCACATCGATATCTTTAGGAGTGAGTTTAGCGGCTTTAAAAGCAACCTCACCGGCCTTCTTGAGGTGAGGCCAATCCGCCAGGGTTTCCCCGGGCCAACCGGCTGACATGCCATGAGCTGCAACTTGTCCCGTTCCACGAATATAGACCAACGGCCTGTTAGTCATGGCTTTGGCTCTTTCTTCGGAGGCAATGATTATGGCTGACGCACCATCGGTTACCGGACAGCAATCATTCAGGCCGAAGGGGTCGCAGACGGTACGAGCGGTTAGGTATTCATCGAGAGAAAGGCTCTTCCCGCCGAACTGTGCGTTGGGGTTATTGAACCCGTAGGCATAGTTAGTGACAGCCACAGCCCCCATCTGCTCTTTGGTGGTCCCGTATTTTTTCATATGGGCCTGGGCTATCATCCCAAAGAAAGGAGGCGGTACGGCCAATCCCATGGCGGAATCCCAATCATGATCGTTGGTCATGAGGTTTATATAGACACTTTCCCATCGCTGTGGCATGTTCAGTTTCTCAGCCCCAGTGACTAAGACCACATCAGAGATTCCGCTCTCTACGAGTCCAGTGGCCAAAATAATAGCTGTATTTGATCCCGCACATAGGGTATCAACTCTTACGCAAATAGAGCTGGGTTTAATTCCTAGCCTATGGGCTACGATAGGCGCCGTATTTAAAGAGTTGGAATTTCTCCCTGCTGTAGTAGATGCAAAAATCAGGCCATCAATATCCTTTGGCTGTAGTCCCGGGATGTCCTTAGACATCGCAATAGTAGCTTCCTGCAGCATATCAAAAATAGTTGCTGCTCTTACCCCGAATTTACTCGTTCCCCCACCAACGATGCACGCTCTTTTTATTTGTGGCATTGAAATCTCCTCTATTCCACAATTAATTTCATATATCTATTGAGGGAAATTACTGATTGAAATATTTTTGCCAAAAGCCGCCTCCACCTTTACCGCCCTGCATTTCACACCTATATAATCATAGCAAAAAACACCGCCTATCGCAAGACAATTGTTTTACGCAAATTGATACATCTCTTGCTTTTAAACCATAAACAGGCTAAACTCTCGCATAACCTTATTCTGGGGAGGTCAAACAGAAATGAACCGAAAGCAGTACCTGGAATACATCGACCATTTTAACAACAGGAGGTACGATGCCGTAACGGGCTATTTCGCCCCTGATATAACCGTCGAATACTTTGATAACGCCTACGGCACGCCGATTCCCGCCCGCACGCTGCACGGCCCGGCGGAGTTCGCCGCCAGCTATAAAGCCCTCCACGCGCATACGCGGGAAATTTTGGAGCTGCGCGACTTCATGTCCGCGGGCGACCTGGTCTTCGCGGA
>JBEKDL010000010.1:0-38608 GCA_050014355.1 Dehalococcoidales bacterium
CGCTATCTAAAACCTCTCCGGGAGGCTTCAGAAACCAGGCAGTAGGACTTAAAACCATCAAGAAAGGTGAGAAGGATTGAAAATAAGTGATTTAACGCCCGTTTTTCAACACCCTGCTAGTAAAGCCAACTAAACTGACGGTAGGGGAATACCTCGAGCAATGGCTACGAGACTATGTAGTCACAAACACGGCACCGACCACTGCTGATGGTTACTCGGATATCGTGAGGTCTCACCTCACCCCGGAATTAGGGCAGCTTCTACTGAATGCATTACAGCCGTCACACATCCAGGCTTATTATGCTCGTATGTTAGAGCGCGGCAGACGGGATGGCAAGGGCGGGCTATCAGCTCAAACGGTAAAACACCACCATCGTGTCTTACACGAAGCCCTGAAATATGCCGCGAAACATGGCATAATTATCCGGAACATTGCTGAGGCAGTGGATCCACCACGGCCAGATAGCAAGGAAATGGTCACACTTGAGCCTGATAATGTGCATATTTTCCTGGATGCGGCTCATGAAACTCCCTATTATGTTCTGTTTTACACGAAACTTTACACCGGACTACGGCGCAGTGAACTATTAGGCCTTAGATGGCGAGATATTGACCTGGACTTGGCGACACTCTCAGTAGTGCAGACATTACATCATGTACCTAGGAAGGGATACATATTTAGGGAGCCTAAAACGAAACGTAGTCGCCGGCTGATAGATTTGTCGCCTTCACTAGCGCTTTTACTGCGGGGGCACCGGGATAATCAAGAATTAGAAAGAAAACTGCTCGGACGGTTGCTCATGCCTGATGATTTGGTATTCAGTTATCCAGAAGGTACTCCGTTACCGCCGAACAGTGTTACCAAGGCTTTCTGCAAATTGGCTAAATCTTTGGGGATGTCCGGAATACGTCTACATGACCTCCGCCATACCCATGCCACACTCATGCTGAAGCAAGGTGTGCATCCTAAGGTCGTCAGTGAAAGACTCGGGCATAGTTCAGTGGCAATAACCTTGGATACATATTCTCATGTCCTGCCGGGGATTCAGGCAGCAGCGGCACTACGCTTTGACGAAGGATTACAGCGATACGCAGAGAAGGCGCCATCAGAAAGGGTTGGTTAGCAATTTGTTAGCAATTTTTGTAACCGCTCGGCTCTGTCTTATTAATTTCGTATCTAAAATTGGAGGCGACGACCGGATTCGAACCGGTGAATAGGGGTTTTGCAGACCCCCGCCTTGCCACTTGGCCACGTCGCCCTGATACGCTCTTTTATTCTAAGCTATAAAAGCGATTGATGCAATATTTATTTGCAGCCCGAACCTGGTTTCTGTTAATCTAGGAAGGCAGCATTTCCCCCGCAGGAGGCAAGCATGGTAAAACAGACTTATGCCGCCGCCGGCGTCAATATCGACCTGAAATCCAAAGCCATCAGCCGTATCGGTAAGTATGCCCGCGCTACCCTGGGCCCGCAGGTCTTAAGCGGCATCGGCTTTTTCGGGGGACTTTACGAGTTCAAAGGCTATCAAAACCCGGTGCTGGTCTCCAGCGTGGACGGCGTGGGCACCAAGCTGAAGATTGCCTCGGCTTTGAACAAACATAACACCGTCGGCATCGATATCTTCAACCACTGCGCCAACGATATCCTGACCTGCGGCGCTCTGCCCATTTTTTTCCTCGACTACATCGCCACGGGCAAGGTGGTGCCGGAAACGCTTGAGGCTATCGGCAGGGGACTGGCCGCGGCCTGTAAAGACGCCGGCTGCGCCCTCATCGGGGGGGAGACGGCGGAAATGCCGGGCGTCTATCACGGCGACGATTACGACCTGGTTGGTTTTATTGTCGGGGTGGTGGAGAAAGACAAAATCATTATGGGTAAAAATATTGTCGCCGGCGATGCGATTTTAGGCCTGCCCTCGAGCGGGCTGCATACTAACGGCTATTCCCTGGCGCGTAAAATCTTCGGCGAGACCGCCGCCGCTTTAAACAAGCGTTACGCCGGGCTGGACGGGACCGTCGGCGAGACGCTCATGGCCACCCATACCAGCTATTTAAATCAGCTCAAGCCCCTGCTTCCGCAAATCAAAGGTCTGGCCCACATTACCGGCGGAGGGCTGGTGGGCAACGTGCCGCGGTCTCTGCCGAAAGGACTGGCGGCGCGGCTGGATAGCAAAAAATGGCACAGGCCGCCTATCTTCGACCTTATCCAGAAAAAGGGCAATGTGGAGACAGCGGAGATGTACCGCGTTTTCAACATGGGCATCGGCATGGTGGTTATCGGCGCGCCGGAGACGGTGAAAAAACTGACTAAAGCCCTGCCGGAAGCGAAGGTCATCGGTGAGGTGGTGAAACAGAAAGGCGAGGCCCGTGTCATTATCGATGGCGCCGGCTACCGGCAGGACAAGGTGGCGTAACCGGGCCATCCGACCGCTAATCGATTAATCAGGGGGGAAATTATGTGGGAACAGATGATGGATTTCCTGAAATCGTTTTTTTCCTACCCCGGCCTTAAGTGGGAGCTATTGCTTGTCGCCATCGGCCTGGGGCCCGTGGCCGGGGCTAATCCCGTGGGTCCGGGCGGAACCGGGACAAATACAGGCGCTGCTTAAGCCTGCCTGAATTCCAGGCGAAGTACCTGGTTCGTTTTATCGGTGACTTTCACGCGCTCGTCGATGCGCCAACCGGCCACCCAGATGATTTGCCCCGGCGCGGTCACGATGGGGATGCGTACCCGCCAGGCGCGCGGTATCCTGGCATCAATCATAAACGTATTCAATTTCTTTGGATTGGATAGTCCCAGTGGCTGGAAGCGGTCTCCTGCGACGCGGTGACGTACTTTCAGAGCGCCCCCGGTTTTAGCGAAATCGAAAAACGCGGTAAAATCGTTCCCTTCGCTGTATTTTTTCCTGGTTTGGTGAACGGAAAGCAAGGAAACCACCATCTCGCCGCCGGGGATGGCCGTCTTGCCGGGAACCTGCAAGATGTACTCTTTTTCCAGGACTCGAAACGGGCAGGTCGAGTCCGCCGCCGCGGTCAGGGTGTATTTATCATACTCGATGGTGAATTTGAGGCCTTCCGGCAGGCCGATGACCCTGCCGGCGGGTTTCTCCAGCGCGTTCAGTACGTCCTCGATGTGTTTGGCTTCAATATCTTTCAGGTCGCCGAGGAGAGAATCTATTGCCTGGCGCATGATATGTCGTTTTAACGCTGTCGGCAGGGCAAGGAATTTCTTTTTGTCAAAGATTATAGTATCCCCTTCGCGCCGCGCCACATCATCCTGACGAAGGGCGGCCTCTTTAGCGATGAAGTCCAGGTCGTCGGCAGCCAGGTGTGCCGTCCGCTGTAAAGCTTCGTCAACCTGCGGGTTGTCGCGCCGGAGCAGGGGCAGCAACTCGAGTCTGACCCTGTTCCTGAATAGCTCGGGTGATAGGTTTGAGCTATCGGTGCGTGGCTGAAGCCGGTGCCGGCGGCAGTAAGCGACCGTTTCCTCCCGGGTCAACTCCAGAAGGGGCCTGATAATGGTGAGTTTTTCCTTTCCGTGTTGCCATACGTTGACCGGAAGCAGGCCGCGCAATCCCCTGGTGCCGCTGCCGCGTATCAGGTGCATCAGGATGGTCTCGATGTGGTCGCTGGCGTTGTGCCCCACCGCCACCCGCTCCACGCCCATTTCAGCGGCAATGCCTGCCAGGAATGTATACCGCACCTCGCGCGCCGCTTCCTCTAAAGAAATATGGTGTTGCGCCCGGTAGGCTTTGACGTCGCGTGATGCGATGGTGGCCGGGATGCCGAGCTTGCTGGCCAGTCCTGCCACGTAAGCGGCGTCAGCGTCTGACTCCGCGCCGCGCAGCTGGTGATTGAGGTGGGCAATGTGCAGCTCGATGTCGAGCTCTTGCCGTAGCTTCCACAGGATATGGAGCAGGCATACTGAATCCGGCCCACCGGAGACAGCTACCACGAGCTTTTGCCACGGGAGGACAAGGCGGCGCTCCTTAATAAAGCGGAGGACTTTTTGCTCTGGTGAGATTTTAAGAATAGGCATTAGATTCCCTGCGTCTGCCGGACTTTATTTCTTGAACAATTCAACGATGACGATTTGCTTGTCTATATACAGGTAATTGGCTACATCATTTAAGATGCTATTTAACGTGCCAACCTTAAGTGGTTTGTGTTTGGGAATTGTGATGTGGTGCTCAAAGCCTTTTAAATTTGAAGTCAGCCTTATGTGGCTGCCTTCTTGGCGAGTTACTCTATAATCGTATTTCTTTAACAGCCCAGCCAGTTCGTCCCCGCCGATATTTCTGGGAAGTTTCACGCACGGATAACCTCATCTTTAACAAAATGCAGACGAATAACGGGGGGTTTTTCCGCATCTTCAAAATGACAACGGACGGCGTCCTGTATCATCGTTTTCAATTCATCGATGGTGCCAGCTTCGGTAAATATCGAATGCCCCAGCGCTTTGGCGGTGTAGCCGCCTTCAGGGTCTTCTTCTACAAGAAAGATAATTTCTTTTTCCATATCATCGCCGACCGCTATTACTATCTTCAGAATACTGCAATACCCAAAACCAGTCAAGATTTGGCAACCCTTACTACTATCCCTGGAGGATAAGCTTGACGCGATGTATCGCCTCGGGGTACTGCTCAAAGCCCAGGGCGGCGGCGACCTGCTCCGGCCTGCCTGAACCGGAGCTATCGCAGCGCAGCCTCATGTTGATGCTGCAAAAGCCCTGGCGCCATTCGGCGAGCCAGATGTCTTCAATCAGGGCGCGCAGGTCGTAATGCCGCGTCCCGGTATCGCGCTGGTGCTGCCAGGGGATATTTTCCTTATCCAGCAGGGTATTGATGGCCGATTCTATTTCCGCCTGCGTTTTATCGGTTGCGATGCCTACTTTATATTCGGCGGAGCGTATCTGCGACTGCAACGATGGGAGCGTCGGGGCGATATTAAATACCTGCTCGATTTTTATGCCCGGAGGCAGCTGCCGTGACATAGCGGCGGTAAAGGTGTGGGGCGAAGCCCACTTTGCCAGGAAAATATCCATGAGCTCGGCCTCGCCGGTCACGCCCAGCGCCAGCGGCGCCGCTAAAGACATGCGGGGGTGGGGGCTGAACCCCTCGCTATAGGCCAAGGCTATCTCGGCGCGGACAAGCGCCCGCTGCCACAGGCGCAATAAATCGAGGTGGGAGATGTACTTAATCTCCTCCCCGCGGCTAAATCTAACGCGTAAACGCTGCATAAGAATCCTCTTAGAGATAATAACATTGGGGGGAGGGGGCGTCAAAAGAGGAGGAGATTGCTATTTGATTACACATTAGTTAGAATTACCGATGAAAAAGTATGTTAACTCAAGGGGGGCTGTATTTATGCCAAAATGCCCGTATTGTAATGAAGAGATAACGCTTTTATATTCTAGCCCAAGAAGAGACTTGATATTATATGATGGTAGATGGGTTGCAGAGGCATCAAATAACGAGACAAATACTGTTTGTTCAGTTTGCTATGAAGAACTGGGGCCAAAGGACTTAGACAATCTAGCGGTACCCAATACGTTCAGGTAAATATTAACACGGAATTAAGTTACTTTAATTAACTGTAAGTCTCTTTTTAATTCATTGAATGTAACGGGCGCATGGTTTTCCATTATTCCGAGTCTGTATGAGAAAGCGTGAATACTTTTACTCTGTGCTTCCTGCAAAACTTTCTTTGAGAAATCCTTGGCTATAAGAATACCCGCTATACATTCATTACCTAATTCATCCATATAAACACTTAATTGACCAACGTCTTGAAGTTTTGCCAATCCAGTTTTAACTTCTATTATTATTTTCCTCGCTAGTCCAATAGGAACTGCTTCTTTAATCATGATATCTATATGGCCTTCTGATAAGGCTTTTTCTCCAAGAACGTCAAGTTTGTGGGTGTCCAAAGTATCTACTCCAATTTGGTAAACAAACGTTGTCAAATTTTCTACGTCAGATAAATGCTGCCGTATAGCACCTTGAAGGATAATCTCGGTAAAACGGAATACTTCGGGTGGAGAGGTATTAGACTTAGCAAAACGCGGTAGGAAAGTCTCATATTTTTTTAATTCTAATTTTTCTATTGTATCGTTATACAATTCTCCAAGTTGTGATACGCTTTGAAGTGTAGTTTGGTCAGCTTGAAAATGAGTTTTACGATATCCTCCTCTTAGTAATAGGTTTTCTGCTACATAAGCAAACTCAGTTCTAACTAATGATTCACTAAGTGAGCGAATCGGCGAAAGATGAAGGCGAAAGGGAAAATAGTAGGTTATTCCTGACATTTTAAAGGTTATAGGCTCCCAAGGGGGTAAATCAATTGCATCCTTTATGGCTTCTTTAGCCTTAACTTTATAAAGATTATTGACTTTGGCTCCATACAAAAAGGAGATATAATCGCCTTCCTGTATCTCTGAAAATGTCCATACACCATTTATACTGTTTGTAAATCCAGCCAAACCATATTTTTTACATAGCTCTAGATTTATTTTGTTTGAAACAGATACAAGAAAGTAAGCCATAACCTCTCTTAGAACTTATAATCAGGTTAAATTGTACGGTGTCATTTCATATTTCAACTCTTCGACCAATCTTGTGTAAGCCTCGTTGTGTATGGTGAACCAGCAATCGCAATCTAAGCAACCATAGTTTATTTCGCCTTCAATGTCGTTGACTACTGTATTGATATTGTTGCCGTTACATTTTGGGCACTTCATTTGACACCCCTTGTCGTGTTTATCTTTTTCTCTATGTCCTTTCGCACAATATTTTATCTAGCACTTGGTATAACCGCAGGCCGGGCAGTGGTAGCAGCCCTCGGAGTAGACGAGCATATTAGAGCACTCCGGGCACTGGCCGGCCATGTTCTTGGCCAGGCCGTAGTCCTCCAGCCTGGGCTTGGCGTCGCCGTCGATGTGCTTTTCCAGCACGCTGGCGATAGCGTCGGCGCAGGAAAGGATGGACTTGCCCCCCTCCCATGATATAGAGGGACAGCGTATGCCGCGGAGTTGCTTTACCACGGAAGCAACGTCCACGCCGGACCGCAATGCCAGGGTGATAAGGCGGCAGATGGCCTCTAACTGGGCGATGGCGCAGGCCCCGGACTTGCCCAGCGTGGAAAATACCTCGAAGATGCCTTGGTCGTCATAGGCCACGGTGATATATAGCGAGCCGCAGCCGGTATTGACCTTGGTGATGGTGCCACGGGTCTCATCGGGGCGCTTACGCGGGGCGCGCTTGACGGGTTCTTCAACCGCTTTTTCCTGTTTTTTGCCTGTCGTCAGCACCTGCGTATCGCGGCTCCGGTCGCGGTAGATGGTGATGCCCTTAAGCTCTTCCTCGTAGGCCAGCATGTAAGCGCGGGCGACATCATCGCGCGTGGCCGACTGGGGGAAGTTGATGGTCTTGGACACAGCGTTATCGGTCGACCGCTGGAAAGCGGCCTGCATCTTAACGTGCCACTCCGGCGGGATTTCATGCGCGGTCACGAAGACCATCCTGGTATTGACCGGTACTTCTTTTATGTCGCTCAAATGGACACCCTCGGCCAGCTTTTTCATCAGCTCTTCCGAGTAAAAGCCGCCGTTCCGGGCCGCCTCCTCGAAATAGGGGTTGACCTCGACGAAAGGCGTGCCATCGAGGACGGTCTTGGTATAGCTTAAAGCGAAAAGGGGCTCGATGCCGCTGGAGCAGCCGGCAATCATGCTCAACGTGCCGGTCGGGGCGATGGTGGTGCGTGTGGCGTTACGGACGCGGGGCCCGTTAGGCACGTCGTAAATGCTCTCCTTAAAAGCGGGGAAGACGCCGCGCTCTTTGCCGAGCTCCACTGACGCTTTCGTCGCTTCCTCGTTGATGGACTTCATCAGGTCGCCGGCGACTTTCAGTGCATCTTCGGAGTCGTACGGGATGCCGAGCATAACGAGCATATCGGCAAAGCCCATGATGCCCAAGCCGATTTTCCGCGTTTTCTTCGTCATCTCCTCGATTTGCTTGAGCGGGAACACATTGACATCGATGACGTTATCCAGGAACCTGACGCCCGTTTTCACGGTGGCCGCCAGTCTGGGGTAGTCGATGGACGCTTTATTGCCGCTGCGCCTCACCATTTTAGCCAAGTTGATGGAGGCCAAGTTGCAAGATTCGTAGGGGAGGAGGGGCTGCTCGCCGCAGGGATTGGTGCTTTCTATTTTTCCCAGGTTGGGGGTGGGGTTTACCTGGTTAATGCGGTCGATGAAGATGATTCCGGGGTCGCCGGTGCGCCAGGCCATGTCCACGATTTTATCGAAGACGTCTTTGGCGTTGAGCCGGCCGGCGACCTCCCTTGTATGCGGGTTGATAAGGTCGTATTCGTTCCCCGCTTTGACCGCCTCCATGAAATCGGCGGTAAGCGCCACGGAGAGATTGAAGTTAGTCAGAGACTTCATATCCTCTTTGGCGGTGATAAACTTCAATATATCAGGGTGATCGATATTAAGGATGCCCATGTTGGCCCCCCGCCTCGTTCCTCCCTGCTTGGTGACGTCAGTTACGGTATCAAACGCCCGCATAAACGAAACCGGGCCGCTGGCCACGCCGCCGGTGGATCCGACCACGTCGTTTTGCGGGCGCAGGCGTGAAAAGGAAAAACCGGTGCCGCCGCCGCTTTTATGGATAAGGGCGGTGTATTTAACGGCATCGAAGATGGACTCCATGGAGTCATCCACCGGCAGGACGAAGCAGGCGGAAAGCTGGCCCAGCTCCCGGCCGGCGTTCATCAGGGTGGGGGAGTTGGGGAGGAACTCCAGGCCGGACATCAGCCTGAAGAACTCCTCCTCAATGGGCTTGATATTGGCCTTGGGATTATAGATTAACTCCGCCAGGGCCATGGCGTGCGCCACCCGGCGGAACATCTGCTCCGGCATCTCGATGACTGTGCCCTTCTTGTCCTTTTTCAGGTAGCGCTTTTCTAAAACCTGCAGAGCCGTATCGGTAAGTCCTTTAGCGGACGGAGTTTCCTGGGGAGTAGTAATTTCTATCTTGGTATCCATGACTGGTTCGACCTCCTGTTGTGGAGCCGGCGTGGCCGGTTTTTCCGCGTTAAGCACTTCCATAACCATAGCTTCGATTTCCGCCTCGGTGGGCAGGCGCTGCTGGCGGCGGGCGCGTTTATCGACAAGCTCTTCCATGCCCGGCAGCGTCGGTAAAAATTCCGCCTGCGCTTTTTCCAGGCGTTCGATGACCTGCGAGGTCAGCCGCTCCACGAGCTTGCGGTCCCGTATGCCCATGGCCGCCGCGTTATCGAAGACGATGCGCGCTATCAGGCTGCGGTTGACGGGGGCGGGGGTTTTTTTCCCATGGTTGGCCGTGCTCACCGGCGTACCCTCCGCGGCTTAATGGTTTGTATTGGTAGCTCTTCCATCGGCAGGAGGGGTAGCTGGTCGGCGGGCGGCGCTGCGGCATGGCTGGCCAGGCTGTCCACTTCCTCTTTCAGCGTCGTGATGTCCGCGAACTCGCGGTAGACGCTGGCGAAGCGGATATAGGCAATGTGGTCGAGCTTCTTGAGCTTGGCCATGACCATATCTCCGATTACGGTGCTGGGCATCTCCGCTTTGCCGGTCTGGTAGAGCTCGCCTTCGATTTCGTCCACCAGGTTGTCTACTGCGCCGGCGGGCAGGGGGCGCTTTTCGCAGGCCTTGCGGATGCCGGTGAGCAGCTTTTCCCGGCGGAACTCCTCGCGCCGGCCGTCTTTTTTAATCACGAAGAGGCTGGCCGGTTGCAAACGCTCGTAGGTAGTGAAACGCATACCGCACCGCAGGCATTGCCGCCGTCGGCGTATGCCGTCGTTCACTTCACGCGAGTCGATTACCTTAGAATCGATATAGCCGCAATAGGGACAGTTCAAAGGCAGTCCTCCACAATCTTTGGTGGTGAGCGATATAATTTACCACTACATCTAGTGTTTGTCAATCCTATCGCCA
This sequence comes from Dehalococcoidales bacterium, assembly GCA_050014355.1. Taxonomy (GTDB): domain Bacteria; phylum Chloroflexota; class Dehalococcoidia; order Dehalococcoidales; family RBG-16-60-22; genus Fen-1077. The sequence continues at coordinate 9,980 of JBEKDL010000010.1, forward strand.
ATATATATTTAACAATAATTTGATAAAAAATTTAGACTTATTTACATAATTATTTTATAATTTAGGCTCCACTAACACCATAAACTATTCTCTTTTAAACGAGCAGTAGCTGATTTTTTACAGATACGATATGATATTTTAAAGGGAGAAAAGATGGACTACCAGGAATCTATCGCCTATATACTGCGGTTCGCCGATTTCGAGCGGCTGCCGCGGTCCGGCATCGTCTGGGACTTAAAACGCGTTGAAAGGCTGCTGGAAAAGCTCGGTAATCCCCACCTCGCCGCCAGGACGGTCCACGTCGCCGGGACGAAGGGAAAAGGCAGCACCTCGGCTATGATTTCCTCCATCCTGAAGCAGGCGGGCTACAGGGTGGGGCTTTATACCTCCCCCCACCTCCTTTCCTACACCGAGCGGATAAGGGTCGATGGCAAGCCGATTCCCGAAGCTGTCTGGGCGGAATTAGTGGAGAAACTTAAACCCCACATCGAGGCAGTCAACCGGGAAGGGGAGTTCGGGGAACTGACGACGTTTGAAATCCTGACGGCGATGGCCTTTACCTGTTTTAGAGACGTGAAAGCGGACTACCAGGTGATGGAGGTGGGGCTGGGGGGCAGGCTGGATGCCACTAATGTCATGAAGCCGCAGGTGAGCGTTATAACGTCCATCAGCTACGACCACATGGACGTGCTGGGGGACACTTTAATTAAAATAGCCGGGGAGAAAGCGGGCATCGTCAAGCCGGGCGTGCCGGTGGTCTCCGCGCCGCAGTTCCCCGAGGCGATGGAGGTCATCGAGCGCGTTTGCCTCGAACGCGGGGCGCGGCTGGTAAAGGTGGGGCGGGACGTTATCTGGCAGCCGGGCGCTTTCGACGAAAAAGGGCAGTCGTTCCATCTTAAGGGATTACTGCGGGAGTATGATTTAAAGATTCCGCTGCTGGGCGGGCACCAGCTGGAAAACGCCGCGAACACGGTGGCGGCCGGTGAGCTGCTGGCGGGGACAGGCGCTAAAATTTCCCCGAAAAGCATCGCGGCCGGACTGCGAAAGGTGGACTGGCCGGGGCGCTTACAGGTGCTACGTAAAAAGCCCTTCATCGTCGTCGACGGGGCGCACAACGTGTACTCGATGCAGAAGCTGGGCGAGGCGTTTAAAAAGTACTTTAAATACGACCGGTTAATCCTGATACTGGGCTTTTCATCGGATAAAGATGTGCCCGGCATGGCGGCGGAGGCGCTTAAAATGACGAACGACATTATCGTGACAGCCTCGCGCAGTCCGCGCTCGGCCAGGCCCGCCGCTTTAGCAGGGGAGTTCGCTAAGAGGGGGGTCAAGGCACGCGCCACCGATAGCGTGGACGGGGCTTTAAAGCTGGCCCTGGAGATAGCGAAGCCCGCCGACCTCATTTGCGCGACCGGGTCTATCTTTGTGGTGGCGGAAGTGCTGGAGGGGAGGAATGAAGAATAGGATCAATCGTTAGTAATTGAAATATATTAATGCTATGTAAGTAACATTAATGTCCCCCGGGTCTAGGCCAAGGTTCGCCAGGCTCGCGTGTTGGTATTGTAGCCGGCCGACCACCATCATCATAATCTTTTTTCCCAGGACTTTGTGTTTCTCTTCTTTCCGGTTCTGCTTTTTTACCAGGAGAAGTTGCAGGTGATGGTTTGCGAGGCTCTTTTTCCTGTGACATTATATTAATCCTCCGGCACAAAGAAATTATTCATCGGCAGCTCTTTATTCACTTTCTCAAAACAGATTTTGACGAGTCTATCATTTGCCGCTTCGGGTGGTTCTTTTATAGTAGCTTTAGTTTCCAATAGCTTGAGAAAATGCTCTTTCATTTTTTCATCATATTTTCTTAATTGTGAAATCGAATAAGTAAGCTTTTGAAAATCTCCATGAAGCACACGCCATTTTGTAAGTACTTCGCTATTCTGCTGTATCTTATCAGAAAGCCCGACTAATGGCTTAATAACAGCCAGTAAAGCAGCTAGTCCAGCAACAACTTTCCAAAAAATACTTCCAATTGTAGTTTCCCAGAACCATAGACCAGCGATAGACGGTACAGAAAGAGCAAGAATGAGCTCAATCCAGAAGTTCAAGCGCTGAAGGCTACCATGAAGTCTTTCGTAATAGTAAACATTAAACCTTGCAGTTCTATATTCATAATACACATCCCAAACTGGATGTATGGGTGTATCACCTTTATTTTCTACGTTATCACTCATTTTTAATCAACAAGAGCATATGTCTAAAAGTAACAAATGTCAAGATGTAGATTTTTCTAACTACTATCTCTCTCCTCTCCCTATGTTTCTTAACTCCTCCACCATGCTCTGAATCAGGCTGTCTCCAAACCTGCGGGAGAATCTTATTTTATCGATATACCCCGCGTCACGGGCCAGGTTAAGCAGGTCGTTGGTATTAATCACGTTGAAGGCCGGCAGATTGCACTTTTTGGCGTACTTTTCCCGGATATCGAACAATTTTTTAAAGGTGCGCTTTTGCGCATCGGAAAGCGTATGATACCCCTTCAACTTGCGGTGTTTTTCTTCGGGGTCCCGGAAATAGTCCTTGTTCTGGACCTTCAGGTTTTTCAGGATAAACATCTCCAGCAGGTTTTCCGCGTACAGTTTTTTAAGCAAAGCGTCTTTCAGATGGAACAGGTAGGTGACGTCGTTGATAGCGTATTCGAGCGCCTCTTTATCGATAGGGCGCTTCATCCAGTTGTGCCGCTGGAATTTTGCTTTCTTCGTGAGCGTGACGCCCAGCTCCGAGGCGATGACCGAGTGCAGGTCCTGTTTATCTAACTTGAGCAGGTCCACCGCCGGCCTTAAATCGAGCACGGATTTCATGTCGATGTTACACGCGTTTTTCAGTAGCGATGAATCGCTCGAAGCGTCGTACATTATTTTCAAAATATCCCGGTTCTCGAAGAATGCTTTTAGACTTTGATTATCTATCGCGAGCGGGTCGATTATCACCTTGTCAAGCCCGTCGAATACCTGTACTAAAGCTAACGCCTCGCCGTAAGCGCGCAGGTTGTTCTCGCCTTCGGTGTCTAAAGCGATAATGCGGCATTTTCTATCTTCGAGGTCTTTCAGGTACGCTATCAGCTCTTCTCTGGTTTTTATGTAAGTATAATTCGTGTTCTCCAGCTCCCCTCTAAATCCTCTCCCTCCACCACTATATCCGCCCCGTTTCTGTAGACCTTCGTAAAAGTCAGCTTTAAAGCCTGGTTTGGGTCGGTGATATTAAGCTCGCCCACAGCGTCCGTGCCTTTGCCCATTATCTTCGGCGCGATAATCGCAATCACTTTGTCCGCCAGACCCAGCCGCAGGAAAGAGGTAATCGTTTCCGCCCCGCCCTCCACCAGCACCGAGGAAATATCGCGCTCGCCCAGCGTTTTAAGCAGCTCTTTCAGGTCTACCTGACCGTTAGCGTCCGGCGGCACGATGAGCACCTCTATTCCCAGGGCGCGCCTTTCGGCCAGCGTTTTTTGAGCGTCCCAGGCGGTGGTTGCCACGACCGTACGCGCATTTTCCTGGTCCTTAAAGACTTTCGTCTCCGGCGGGATTTTCAGGTTCGAGTCCAGCACGACGCGCAGCGGGTTGCGCCCTTTGACCAGTCGCGTCGTCAGCTCCGGGTTGTCCTTCAGCACCGTCCCTGCGCCGACCAGTATCGCGTCGTTTCGCGCCCGGAGCTTATGCGCCAGCTTTAACGAATCCGGCGAGGCAATCCAGCGCGAGCGGCCGCTGGCCGTGGCGATTCTCCCGTCTAAAGTCTGGGCGAACTTGACGGTAACGTAAGGCAGGCCGGTGCTGCGGTGCTTGATGTAGGTCTCGTTCAGAGCGCGGCACTCCGCTTCGAGGACGCCCACCGTCACCTCGACGCCTTTTTCTTTCAGCAGCGCGATGCTGCGGCCGTTTACCCTTTTATCCGGGTCGACCATGCCGACGACCACCCGCCCGATTTTGCTCTTAATGACGGCATCCACGCAGGGCGGCGTCTTGCCGTAGTGGCGGCACGGCTCCAGTGTCACGTAAAGCGTCGCCCTACGCGCGTCTTCCGTGGCATTTTTCATCGCATCCACCTCCGCGTGGTCGCCGCCGAAAGCCCTGTGATACCCCTTAGCAATAATGCGCCCGTCCTTGACGATTACCGCGCCTACCATGGGGTTCGGGCTGACCTTCCCCAGGCCGCGGCGGGCCAAACGCAGGGCCAAGCGCATGAATTTCTCGTCAGCGGAATGTAAATGCGTTGCCATAGTGACTGCTATTATAGCTCAAAGCTGGGATTTTCACAAAAAGTCGCTCGTCAGCTTGCGCTGGAGAGACTAATTTGATAAAATTAAAGACGTTTTGCTATGGGCCGTTAGCTCAGTTGGTAGAGCAGCAGACTTTTAATCTGCGGGTCGCAGGTTCGATCCCTGCACGGCTCACCAGACATCCTTAATTTATAGCTAATCCAAAGCTGGACGAAACCACCAAACCCGCAAATGGAAGCGGAAAATGTTTGGGACCAGATAATCCAGCCGAAAGCGTCTTACCTGATTCTCGGCGATGTGGGCACCGGGAAATCCGCCCTGTCCTACTGGCTAATGGAGCGGTATAGTAAAAAGTACAATCTGGACACAGTTATAGTCGGACTACCGAGCAACAAGCTATCCCTACTCCCGGAATCTTTCGAGTCTATCAGCGCCCCGGATGACGTGGCGAATAAAGAGAACGTCATCGCCTACATCGACGAGGCCGATATTCAGCTCGCCATTGAAGATGTTTAGGCCCGTAGGTACGTCACGAATTTCCTATCTCTCCTGCGCCAGCGCCACCAGATTCTTTTACTCACTTTCCACTACCCCCGCCTGGTGCTGGCCAGATACTTGCCGTTCTTTGCGGCTTTCCTCCACAAGAGGCCACCGTACTTAATTGAGTTTGCCTCAAAAAGCAAGGGGGATGCCCTCTATCAAATGATGATGAAGGCCGAGGAGAGGTTTTTAGAGCTTGTCTCCCCTAACTGGCAGCCCACGGAAAAGGAACCTCAACCCCTTGAAGTCATTCGCCATACCTATGTAGTAGCCCCCCGCATAAGGTGGCAGGGTTTGCTGACGAATCCTACCAGCTCATTCTGGAGCCAGGACTTATCTGAAGTTTGGGCCATCACCCAGGTCGAGGGCAAGGGCAACGAAGTCAAGACTATCCCGCAGTTCCACCCCCTCATCGGCACAGATGGCAAGACCCTTATCTCCCAGGAAATGAGGGGCCGCCGGGTTAAATTAGAAGACATTCATACCCCCCGCGGGGAACTCGGGGTCTACGTAGACCCGTTCACCAATGTGCAATGGATAGAATAAGCCTTTGCCTTCCTAAACCATGGCGCTAAAGGCAACTTCTATTGGTATCTGTTAACACTTCTCCCAATATCGTTAACACCCAAGATAGACGCTCCCATTCCGGTGTTAATAAAATGCTTGAAGCCCAGATGTCCGCTGCGCAAAATAATCCCCTTATATTGCATCATCTAATATTGTGCTCCGTGTTTATCGCCGAAGAATGGCGCCGTTATCTAGTTACCGCGTCACTCTCAGGTAACTTTACAAGCGATTGTTAACCCGGCTGTACAATTTACTTTATTGTGACGCCGATTTTTAGCCGCGTAATGCTTTTGATTACTAATGACTTCCTTTAGAATCTATTTTAGCAATCTCCGCGCGGTGTCCTTGTTTGGAAAAAAGATGGACACGATGGGAGTTCTGCCTATTAATACCCAAGTGGAGCCGGGGGGACAATAGGCAGAACTTTTGAACTGGAATTTAGCGTTTTATTATGACCCGAAGTAATATTGATGCGTAATTGGTATCGTGACTATAGTTGCTGGTGCTGATGCAACTGAGCCAGGCTAAAGCCGTGTGATAAATCCACAGATAAAACCGGACCGGGTAACTTTTCCAAATAGACTCAATAAAACCGCTATTTTATCGGATTTTGGTTTTTCCCGGACTCTTAATCCGGTGGAAAGAGTGCCTTTAACATGCTACCCAGGGGAGAAGGTGTATAAATCGTATCATGAATAACCATAGATGTCGAAGAGTACGAGCGTCCATGATATAGCGGTTGAGATAATAATTTAAAGAGAATTGGCGACGCGGTAACCTGCCGCCACGGCATCGATTATCACTTTAGGCTCACTGCAATCTCCAATGAGATAGACCTCGGCGACTTTACCCCTAAGAGTTTCAAGAAGCCCGGCATTCGGCAACAGGGGTACGGCGGGTATGATGGTATCCGCCTCGATGGTCCGTCTTTCGCCTTCCTTGGTAACGATGGTCAGCCCTTTTTCGGTTATCTCCTCGTATTTAACCCCGGACATCATTTCAACTCCCTTATTTTTCAACCACCTGAAAAGCGGGTGACGCTTACGCTCCGGGACTCCCTCTCCCATAGTTTCAGCCGCTTCCACGATGGTCACCTTTCTGCCCCGCTTAACCAGGAACTCGGCCAGTTCACAGCCCTGTAGGCCGCCGCCGATAATGACCACTTTTTTACCGACGGGCATCCAGATTTTGGTAAGCTCTCCCAGGAGCTCCGGCCCGGCGAACCTTAAATAAAACTTCAGCATACGGTGCAGTTTGGGAACGCTGACCACATTACGGCGATTGATTCCTGGTATCTCTGGGATAGTAGGGATACCGCCTGCCGCCACGATGACGGCATCCGGCTTGAGTTCCTCGATTAGCGAAAGATTAAATTCTTTCCCTGTCCTGACATCCACACCCAGCTTGCTGACCTGTCTTTCGAGGTAGTGAACAAATTCCATCAGGTATTCGCCTTCATGTCCCTTCACGAGTGATGCCAGGGGCAGCAGGCCTCCCAGTTTATGCCCTTTTTCATAAAGTGTTACTTCATGTCCTCTCATCGCCGACACCCTTGCCGCTTCCATCCCCGCCGGGCCGCTGCCGACCACAAGTACCTTTTTTCTTTTTTCTGCCGGTTTAATGACATAGTCTTGTTCGTTCCCTAAAGCAGCATTAACCTGACAGGCAATCGGATTGTAGGTACGTATCCGCGAAGTGCAAAACATACAGGCGGTGCACGGGCGGATGTCTTCCAGTTTGCCTGAAGCAACCTTGTTGGGCAGCTCCGGGTCTGCCAGCAGGCGCCTGGTCATGCCAATCAGGTCGGCCTTACCTTGGCGCAAAACCTCTTCACCGATTACCGGGTCAAGCCGGCCAACGGTAATGACCGGAATCGACACTACTGCCTTAATCGCGGCCGCCAAGGGGACGAGAGCCCCGGCTCCTTGACGCCTCCAATCAAGCTCTTTGATTAAGGGTTTAGGAGGTTCGGGATAGAAATACTGCTCCGACCTGATAATTTCCGGAAGGCCGGAATACGCGTTGGCTCTGGCATGGATACAATCAGCACCGGCCTGCTGTAAGATCCGGGTAATCTGTTGACTTTCCTCGATGGTCGTACCTCTGGCATGTCCAAGTTCCATGACATTAATGAGCGCGGAAACTACAAAACCCTGCCCCAGACGCCTTTTTATCTCGCTGATGATTTCAACCGCGAAGCGGGTCCGGCTTTCCATGTCCTGGCAGCCATAGGCATCCTGACGCTTATTCCAAACGCGGGAGAGAAAGCTGTTAATCAGGTGGCCTGTGCCGCAATTTACCTCCACACCGTCAAACCCCGCCTTCTTGGCCCGCTCGGCTGTAGAAGCGAACTTATCCACAATGTCTTCAATCTCCGGAATGGTTAAACCTCTGGGCAACTGGTTAGCGGTTAATGCCGTGGGCACTTCGGACGGAATAAGCCCGAGTATTTCATCGTTCGCCATGGATGAAGAAGAAACCGGCTGAAGGCCGGAATGCGGGTCATGCCAGGGCCCCGCATGGAAGAGCTGCTGCAATGCCTGGCAACCATATTGGTGGATAACCCGGGTTAATTCGCTGGAGCCGGGAATATGTTCATTATCATTGAGAAGCAGCTGATTGCGATTATGCAGGCCTAATGGAGGGTCGATACCGCCCATCTCAACGATGATGAGACCCGCGCCACCTCTGGCGATGGCTTCATACATGGCGACGTGTCTTTTATTTACAAAGCCACCCATATCGTAACTGCTGGCTGTCCCGGAGGCGGTCTTTATCATGCGGTTTTTAATCTTCAGCGGACCCAGGTTACAGGGTTCGAGTATCTTTTGAAACCTAGTCACTTTACCTCCAAAATACTAAGAATATTCTTGAATTACTACCGCTTTTTGTTCGCATCTTAGGAATAATCATCCTACGGTTAAAATATAATCACGTTCCGGAGCGCTTTCCATATAAGCTTAATGAGCTTATACAGGAAGATATCCCATTGAAGAAATAAATGAAGCTATCACAGTTGTGTCTCCCAATTTCTTCCACATAACAGCAGATTCATCTCCGACTAGCAGGCAAGTCCTGCTTTCCTTGAAGATTTACAAGGATGCTCTGACATTTAAAATCCTTAAGGAGATACAAGGGATTTTATTGAGTTGCGAGATATTTATGGATAGTGTCCTGGGTTATCTCCGAGGTATTCCCGTTAAAGACAATTTGTCCTTTTTCCAAGATATAGTACCGACTGCTTACTGCCACGGCGAAATTGATGTTTTGTTCCGCCAGCAATATAGATACCCCGGATTTCTTAAGTTCCTGAACTACCTCCTGAAGTTCCTTGACAATTAATGGAGCAAGTCCCTCACAGATTTCATCCATAAGCAGCAGCCTAGGATTCTGCATCAACCCTCGGGCGATAGTAAGCATCTGCTGTTCGCCGCCACTCAGACTTTTGCCTTTGAGATTCTCTCTGTCCTTTAGCACTGGAAACAATTGATAAATCTTCTGTGTCGTCCACTGGATTTCCGGATTATCGCCTTTACGGAACGCTATTATTAAGTTCTCACGGGTCGTCAGATTGGGGAAAATGTGCCTGCCCTGGGGAACATACGCAATCCCTAGGCGACTTATCCTATAAGGAGGCAGACCAGCGATTTCTTTACCGCCAAATTTAACGCTTCCGCTCCTAGGCTTGCAAATTCCGTTAATCGCTTTAAGGGAAGTGGTCTTACCGACTCCGTTCCGGCCCAGGATGCAGACTGTCTCGGCCTCCCCTATTTTGAGGTCAATATCGAATAGTATCCGGCTCGCTCCATAGCTCGCTGATAGTTTTTCCACCTCGAGCATCAACATACCGTTTCACCCAGATAGCAGCTTTGCACCTGTTTATTGTTCTTAATAGCTTCCGGCAGGCCTGTAGCGATAATCGCCCCCTGGTGCATTACCGTAATTTCTTCAGCGTAGTTAAACACAACGTTCATATCATGCTCGATAAAGACTATGGTCAAAGCTCGTTCGGCAGCCAGCCTTTTAACGAGCTGCATAACCTCGTCACCTTCGGCATGCGATATACCGGCCGTGGGTTCATCCAGTAAAAGCAGCGTCGGTTGCAGGGCCAGGGTAATCCCGATTTCCAGCCGGCGTTGGTCTCCGTAAGAAAGATAACCGGCTGATGCGTCCGCTAAACTGGTAAGACCGATGGAGTTTATTATCTGGCGCGATTCATCGTGCATGGCATCGCTCCCTGGCAAATACATTTTATATACCTTGCCCGCCTTACTGATACAGGCTATCTGGATGTTTTCGAATACGGTCAACTCGGGAAAGAGCTTGCTGATCTGGAAACACTTCCCAATCCCCAGCTTGACAATAGCATAGGGCGGTAAATAAGTAATATCCTTCTCCTTAAAATAGACCTGGCCTGAAGTAGGCCGAGTACGGTTGGTAATCAGGTCCAGCAGGGTGGTTTTTCCAGCACCATTTGGACCGATGATGGCCCGCATCTGGCCGTCTTTGATTTCCAGGCTAACGTTATTGACCGCTCTTAAAGAGCCAAAGTCCTTGTTTAAACCAACTGTCCTTAATATCATTTAACCGTCCGTTCTGGCGAAACTCTATTAGTACTCGGAGCAGATATTTTCATTTTGCTGGTTCTCTTACGCAGTATTCCGCCGCGGAAGCCAAGAACGGTAGCGACCATTATCATACCCAGTATCCCCTGCCAGTAGAAGACGTAGTTAGAAACCGTGTTACTGAATATGATTACCAGAGCGGCACCCAGGGTAGGACCCCAGAAAGAAAATGCGCCGCCGATTAAACACATCATCATAGCTTCCGCCGACAGAATTAGTTGTATATAGGATGGAAACGCACCCCTGTTCAGCATGGCTAAAAGGATTCCTGCCACGCCGGCGAAAAAGCCGCTGATAACGAAAAGAATAAGTTGGTACCTTTTGGTGTTTATACCGAGAAAGACTAGTCTTTCTTCATTTTCCCGCAACCCCTGCGCTATCTTGCCGAAAGGCGAATTCATTATCGTCCTGATAATCATGTAGCAGATTATCACTATGACCAGCACCATCAAATAAAAGGACAGGTTATCGGAGAAAATGCTTGGCCGGCGTATTCCGGTCAGCCCGACATCTCCACCGGTAACAGAAATCCATTTCGCTATCACGGTGGCAAACAGAATGTTGAAAGCCAGATGCAATAGACCAAAGGTCATCGGTTTACCGCGGAGACAGAGGAAGCCTATAATCGCGTTAACAATTATACAGAGTATCAGCGCCAATACGATAGCCGGGGCTAATGATGCGTGAACTTTTAGAAAAAATATGCCGAATGAATATGCGCCAAGGCCCAGAAACATTGCTTGACCGAGGGGCATCATACCGGCATAGCCTATTTCCATATTAAGAGCCGTCGCGAATAAGGCCATGATTAAAACCTGGGTGAGCAATTGAGTCCAGTATGAGGGAAGAATCAGGGGGAAAATCGCGACAATAATTACCCCTGCCACCAGGAACCCAGTTGATTTATAGCGGATGATAAAGCGCTTCATTCAAGATTCAACTTTTATAATTTAGTCTTCAGGTTTCATAAAAAGGCCCTGGGGCCTTGTTATCAGAACAATAACCATAAAGACCCCCGGGATAAGCGTATAAAACCAGGGTAAATAGAGAGAACCCAAGGCATTGGCTACCCCCACGATAAGCGCGGCGTAAAAAGCTCCACGCATGCTGGTTATCCCGCCGATGACGATAACCATCATTATTGAAAACAGTATGTCAAAGGATTTTTGTGACGAAATTCCGATTATGGGAGCTATCAATACCCCAGCCACACCACTCATCCAGACACCAAACATGAACATGACGCTGTAAAGGAGGGTGATATTAATCCCTAAGCTGTCCACCATCTCCCGGTCGCTGATAATGGCCCGGAAAATCATTCCCAGTTTAGTTTTTTCAAACATTAACCACAGGCCTATGGCGAATAGCCCGGCGATGACAATAATAAGCACGTAATATGTGGGGAAAGGATTTCCCAGCAGGGAGAAGGTGGGGGAAAATACGACCGGCGCGGTAACCGTTTTCATCAACTTCCCCCATACCAGTTGGATGCCATCTACCATGACAAAGGCAATACCCATGGTGAGAATCATTTGATAAAGCATATTCTTTTTATAGAGAGAGCGCATCAGCAATTCCGTGACGCCACCGACGATGGCCACCCCGAGTGGCGCTATGAGAAGCGCCCACCAGAAGCCCATAACACGGGTCACGGAGTAGCAAAAAAAAGCCCCCAGCAATACAAAGGCGCCCTGGGCGAAGTTAAACAAGTTCATCCCGCTGACTACCAGAGACACACCCGCAGCCCCTAAAAATGTTATCATCCCGCTGCTGATACCTATAATTAACTGCCGGAGAAATCCTACCACGTCCATCGGTCTCTAACCCTTTCCACCAGTACCTTTCGCTGTGTATAAGGGAGCCCCCAATTGGGATCTCCCTTATCGAAATTTTCCTTTGTCTTGGCTATTTGGCGGCTCTAACACCGTATTTCATTCTTGATCGGATAGATTCCCTTTTGGCATTTAATCAGATTAAGTCCAATGAGGAGAACATCATTTTTATCAAATAAAGGAATTCTATTCAGAATATTATCAATTATTATATTGTGCTTGTCAAGGATTATTTATAGTACCGCAATGAGGAAATAACCGTGGATTTAGGCTTAAAGAAAAAATGCCTTGGGAACTGCCGGAGTATATCGGTATGACAACATTGATAATAGCGTGGTACAATCGAATTTGATAAACCGTAGCAACCTTCTATAGTTAAAATACGAAACAGACAGGAGAGGACTGATGGTCGTGCCCGGCGGCAGTTTTCGTTTTAAGATAGGTAATTTCGAATGCTCAGTTATTAGTGACGGTATGCTTACGATGCCTGACACACTGTCCCAACCAGTTCCTGGTCAATATCATATTATACGTCCGGGGCAATTAATGGATGTCTTGTGTTTATTCATTAAAACAGGGGAACGTGCAATTCTTCTAGATACAGGGTTGGGAGTTGGAGGGCAGCCCCTTGGCGGGAAGCTGCTTCATAACTTAAAAGCTGAAGGGGTGCTCCCACGAGATATTGACACAGTCATTCTTTCACACGGACATGGAGACCATATTAGCGGGCTCACAGATGCTGAAGGCAGGCCTGTCTTCCCCAGCGCGCGCTATATCATGAGCAAGGCAGAGTGGGAATTCTGGACGTCTGACCCGGAACTAACCCGACTCAATCTCAATGAAGGAGCCAGACAAATGTTTCGTGCGGCGGTGCAGAAAAACCTCATTCCTATCAAAGACCGACTCGATTTAATTGACGGTGAAACAGGAATCATTGCCGGTATTGAGTTTATCAGGGCACCAGGGCACACACCAGGTCATATCATGCTGTCTATCTCATCAGGCACCGAGCAACTTCTTTGTACGAGCGATCTAGTTCACCTACCGTCACACCTTAGGCGGCCTGATCTGTACGATATATTCGATATCGCTCCTGAACAAGGGCATCGCACAAAGATTCAAATGCTGTCCCGGGTTGTGACACCCGATGTCTTGGTTTTTGCCTGCCATTTCCCCTTCCCCGGTTTGGGTCATATAGTAAAAAAAGGTGGTGGTTGGCTCTGGCAGCCGATTGAAATAAAGGGCAAGACATAACGGATTAGGTTACTTCCGACGCCGCCGAACACCAAACATCCCATAGCCCGCAAGGTTTCAACTTCAGCGATTTAGGTGGCAGCTAGCCCGGCTAATGTACTGCCTCGCCTCCGTCGACAACGATAGTCTGGCCGGTAATAAAGTCGCTGTCCAGGGAAGCCAGGAATATGGCCGCCCCCACCAGGTCTTCAGCGTGTTCGATACGCTTCAAGGCACGTCGGGAAACCAGCTGTTCCAGTGACTTCTCGCGGCGTTCAAAATCGGCGTCTCCCGGGTCGTAGCCCTGGGTGGCACCGGGCGCGATACAATTCACATTAATGCCGAAGTCTCCCAGTTCGCGGGCCATGGAGCGCGTCATCCCGATAATGCCACCTTTGCTGGCCACGTAGGCCAGCTGGTTGGGGGAACCAACGAAAAACGTACCCGAGGAGATATTAATAATCTTACCTAAGTTCTGGGCCCTCATATACGGAAAGACCGCCCGGCAGCAGAGGAAAGCGCCTTTAAGATTGACTGCCATGACCCTGTCCCACTCGGCCACGTCAACCTCCCAGAACGGGGCTCGAACCATCTTGACCCTCTCGAAAACGGCGGCATTATTGACTAGGATGTCTATCCGGCCAAAGCGCTCCATCGTTTCCCTTGCCATAGCCTCAGTGCTGGCGACGTTTGACACGTCTGTCTTGAGGGCCAGGACTTCCCCGCCTTTTTTTTGAATCTCCGTGGCGGTCTTTTTAGCGGCCTCCAGGTTGACATCGGCTACGACTATTTTTGCACCTTCGAGAGCCATATTCAGACAATAAGCGCGCCCTATCCCCTGGGCCCCGCCGGTGACGATAGCAACTTTATCTTTCAATCTCTTCGGTGTCATGATATTCTCCTTTTAATTAACCGAATCTGTATTTTGGCGGCGTTCAAGGGACGATGACCGCCTTTATCGGAAGAACCCCCGGCACCTCCCGGCCCACCGTTTTGATGGCCTCCTCCGCCTTTTCTAAGGGGAACTTATGAGTGACCATTTTCTCTACCGGGTATTTACCTGATTCTACCAGTTTAACTGCAGCTATCGTTGCCTCGCCGCCGGAGGTGAAGACGCCCTGAAGTCTTATTTCGTTCCGGACCAGCTTTTCAACGGCGATAGGGACTTCCACATCTTTCCCGCCGATGGTCGGAGCGACAATGCTGGCCAGGACAAGCGTGCCCTGCGGCTTCACTAAATCGACCGATTTTACGATGCCTTTAGCACTACCGGTCACATCCAGCACGACATCAGCCATCTTACCGTTGGTTAAGTCTTTAACTTTCTTTGCCACGTCTTCGTTAACTACATCAATTGTATATTCCGCTCCGAACTCCCTGGCCAAAGCGAACCGGTTGGAATCATCCGGCATCATCCCGGTAATGATGATAGGCGATGCCCCTGATTCCTTGGCGGCGATGACGGCGGATATGCCCTGCGGGCCGACCCCCTGGATAACGACCGCCTTCTGGATAGATGCGCCGCCCTGGATGCGGACCCACTGGATACCGTTAGCCAGTACGGCGTTAATAAGCACAGCCGCTTCCGGGGTCACACTCTTTGACAACTTGTGGACAACGGAATTTGGGGCAATATACATGTACTCCCCGTAGGCACCCCAGAGGTGAGGGGGAACGAGGGAGTTAGTGCCGGTCCCATAAGCCTTCTGGTTGCTGCAGAACTTGGAATTGCCTAACAGGCAGTTAGGACAGAAACCGCACCTGACGTTAACGTCCAGCACCACGTGGTCGCCCTTCGTTACTCCCCACCGCCTTGATGCTTCATCCCCCACTTCGGCGATGTGGCCGAACATTTCATGCCCCAGAATCAGAGGGGCGTTAAAGCCGACCTGATAGAACTTGGGGTCCGTGGCGCACACGCCTGTCATCACCACCTTCAATAACCCCTCATCCGGCCCGATTTTTGGGATATCGAACTCCTTTATGGCCATTTTCCTCGGTCCCAGCAATACCCACGAACGTGTTTTCACAGCTGATATTACCTCCTTTGCCGTTAGAGTCAAACCCAAGTAGGTTTTATTTTACATTCACGTCTTAACACATCTTTTTTGAGCTTAATATAAACGAATAGCTAAGATATGACTACCTCATCCTCCTCCCACATGAAACTGGCAGGCAGATTCAGCTTACGGGTGATTCTGGCAGCACAGTTTTCGTTAAATTTTCTTGAAAAGATATTTCAAATTTTTGAAGCCACCTCGGTTGCCTCTTCGATAGCCTCCAGAATATGCCGGGGTGATACGCAATCCCCGACCGCGAAACACTCCGGGACACGGCCGCTCAACTCTTTAAATAAATCGCTGTTGGAAACAGCGCCCGCGGCCAGGACGATGCTGTCCGCTTTGAGAAGTGTCCTCTTACCTTTCCCGGAACTGACTACCAGCCCGGCCTGGGTTATTTCTTCATATTTTACCCGGGGCATCATGATGACTCCCTTTTCGTCAAGCCGGCGTAACAGGAGCACCCTGGTACAGCCTGGGACGTCAACCGCCATCAAATCGCCCCTCCTGGTTATAATGACTTTTCTACCCCTATCCGCCAGAAACTCGGCCGTCTCACAGCCGACTAATTCGCCCCCCAGCACCACCACCGTTTCTCCCGTCTTCTTTTTACCTTCCAGGACATCCAGCGCGGTAGTCACTTTGCTTTCTCTATTTTCTTCCAGGCCCGGAATTTCAGGTATCAAAGGGTGAGAACCGGTAGCGACGATGACCACCTCTGGTTCGAACCCGGTTACCATGGCCGGGCTGGCTTCCCTTCTAAGCTCGACGATAACCGGCAATTTCCGAAGTTGATTCAAATCATATTCCAATAAGCCGCCGAGGTCTTGTTTATGCGGCGGTAAAATAGCCAGATTTAAAAGACCACCTAACCTGCCCGCTTTTTCCCAGAGAGTGACTTCATGGCCGCGGATGGCAGCGATTCTGGCTGCTTCCATACCGGCTGGGCCGCCGCCGATTACGAGAACCTTCTTAGCTCGCCTGGCTGGTTTTGTTTCCGGTTGGTCTTCCCTTCCGACTCTGGAGTTCACCGTGCAGCGTCCGCCGGACCGTCCAAAATAATTCTCTTTGCTTAGAATCACCCTCTGGAAACAACTATGACAGTATATACACTTGC
This sequence comes from Dehalococcoidales bacterium, assembly GCA_050014355.1. Lineage (GTDB taxonomy): Bacteria > Chloroflexota > Dehalococcoidia > Dehalococcoidales > RBG-16-60-22 > Fen-1077. The sequence goes on from JBEKDL010000010.1 coordinate 26,221, forward strand.
GGATATCTTCTACCTGTCCCCTTAGGGATTTCCTCGGAAAATCGGGATCGGCTATCAAAGGTCTGCCCAGAGTAATAAAATCTGCCTCACCGCGCTCAAGAATTTCCTCCGCCAGGAACGGGTCGCCAATCTTACCTCCTACCGACACCGGTATGTTTACGGCTCTTTTGATAGCGGCGGAGAGCAGTCGATTACATCCCGGGGGATGTGCCTGGGTAGGGATGTTCCAGCAAAGACCCGAGAAGCTACCGGAGACGACATCAAGAGCGTCGGCGCCAGCTTCCTCGATCATTTGGGCCAGCAGCACTGCATCGCTTAATGCAAACCCTCCGTCCATACGCTGGTCAGCAGTCAGTTTATAAATGATCGGATAATCTTTCCCTAACTTTTCTCTTGCCTTTTTCACTAGGTCGACACAAAACTTTGCCCTGCCTTTAAAGTCGCCGCCGTATTTATCTGTCCTGTTGTTAACTAACGGGGAAAGCAAATCGGCTATCAGGTAGGTTGCGCCGCCGTGCACCTGGATGGCATCAGCGCCAGCTTCTTGTATCCTTTTTGCCCCTGCCGTATGTTTTTCTATCCATTCATCCAGTTCTGTGGCAGTAACTACTTTAGGCTTTCTGTATGGGGCATATAAAGATTCGTAGGTCCCTCGGGGAATATCTACCGGTATCTCGGAAGCGGCGCACGTCTCGGTAAAATCCGTTCTTCCGCCACTCGTGCCGATCTGTATAGCGATTTTGGAACCAGCTTTGTGGATGGTGTCGACCAGCTTTTTCAGGCCGGGAATAAATTTATCGTCCCATATGCCCAGGTTACCGCGTGCCATCGGATTAACGAAGAAAGCCACTGTAATGATAAGTCCCACTCCTCCAGTTGCCCTCGCTCGGTAATAGTTTATTATCCTTTCACTGACCATTCCGTTTTCGTCAGGCTCCTGCATCGCCATGGGCGCCATTATCATTCTATTTTTTAGCTGTAGTTTTCCGATGCTTCCAGACCCGAATAGTTGCTTAAACATATAGTCTCCTTCTAGAACATTTCAGGGGCAATCTCGTTTTTTGATTGTGTTTCTGACCTGGAAGCCCTTGCTTTTCTATTTCTCCCAATATTGGAGGCATGAGTCCATTCATAATAACTGTGTAATTGTAAATAGAGAAAAATAAACGGGCGGAACTTTGGGCTCATATACTTAGCGAGCAAGAGCCGTGCGGCCCTTGCTCGCTAATAAATTTCTCCTGGCAATGTTCCTATTTTGCCGCTCTAAGCGTATTTACCTGGTCTTTGGTGGGGTATATTCCCTGCTGGTATTTTACCAGGTTGGTCCCGGTAACAATCGGGTAGTCCGGAGAGTTCTTCGTGGTTGCCCACCAAACCGGCACTTCCAGTTGATGGTCATAGGCATCCATGGAGACTGTGCCCACGGGCGTGTTAAGGGTTAATGTCTCCCAGGCAGCGATTATCTTGTCCGTATCGAGGCTGTTGGCTTTCTTTATGGCTTCTAACAGGGCGTAGGTGGCATTATAGTAGTTCAGGGTTAAGTCGTTGACGTACTGACCTTTAACCCTGGCACCGAAATCCGCCTGAAAAGCTTTCATTTCCGGTGTATCGAGGAAGAACGGGCAGTACATTATCCCATATATTCCTTCCGGCGTATCTTTACCCAGCGGTGTAGAGGTGCTTGCGTCAAGACCGTACATCGCGGTCACTTTGCATTTCTGGAACAGGCCGAACTGAACCGCCTGTTTGACGAAGGCCGGCCACTGCGGCCCTCCCAGACCAGTTATTATAAGGCTAGGGTTCTTGGCGAGAATTGTACCTATGCTACTCGAGAAGTCCATCTCCTGCGAACCTACCCAAGTCACACCCAGGTTGGTTACCGATGGTTTGCTCTTGGCCATTGAGGCCCAGAAGGAGTCGTAGATATCATGGGCTACCACCACGTCACCCGAGAGGTAATAAACAGATTTAACGTCGTTCATTTTAGATATCTCTTGGGAAAATACGGTGGAGGTAGCCAGATTGACAGCCTGGTGGAAGAAAACATATTTACTGAATTTTGTGGTCCTATCCGCTAACACCGTGTCGGTCGCACCGGCGATAAGGAACTTGTTATCGTTCCCCCATTGGTTGAGCGCGGTCGACACGGCGTCCATGAAGCTGCCGACAATTCCCACGCAGCCTGATGCCTTCAGGTCAGATGCTTTCTGTCCCACCACGCTCGGGTCCGCCTGGTCATCCCTCAAGACCATTTCCACTTTTCGGCCCAGCACACCCCCTGAAGCATTTTCTTTATCAATGGCCATCTGCGCGCCGGGTACCATATACTCTCCCAGGGCGGCGAAGAAGCCGCTCGTACTGGCTATGACGCCAACTTTGAGAGTTTCGCCTGAAGTTGGCGTTGAAGAGGTTGTTGACTTACAACCACTGAAAATAAGCCCGCTTACTATGACAACGGTTATTAAAACAAATAGAAATTTCTTCATTCCTGCCTGTACTCCTTAATAATTTTATATACCGATTTAAAATAGAACATTTTCTTTACTTATCGGTTACAAATCACCCCCTTAGCCTGAAATATCCGGCAAGTTAGCATCGTGGTATCGAGGCTTTTAGATAATACAACCCTCTTCACTTCTTGTCAAGCTACGGTTGTAAAACGATTGATAGTTACTAAAGGAACAAGATATGACACTGGAGAAGTATATTATATCAATATGCTGTCATTACGGGGGAGGTCATCAAAAATTTCCCGTTAGATAGTGTAAATGGATATCGTTCTATGCCGACTTTATTGGAAATAATTGGATATGTAAGATAGCTTAGATGGTTTTAGCGATACGCCAACCATCGGCAATTGCGTCGATTATCAAACGTGGCTCCTGACCATCGCCGATGAGATGAATTTCCGATATTTTTCCCTTAAGAGCCTCAAATAATTCGGTGTTCGGCGTGAAAGGAGACGCTGGCGTAATCGTATCGGCCGCGATGGTCTGTTTGACCCCATCTTTGGTCGTGATGACCAGCCCTTGGTCTGTAATTTCCTCGTATTTGACGTGGGTTATTATCTTCACCCTTTTTTCCTTGAGCCAATCGACCAACCGCTGCTGCTTCCGGCGCGGCAGACCTTCTCCGATATCCTCGTCACCGGCCACGATGGTAACCTTTCTGCCCCGCTTGACCAGGAACTCTGCCAGCTCGGCGCCCTGTATGGCGCCGCCGATAACGACCACGTTACGCCCGACGGGCATCCAGAATTTCGTAAGCCACCGCAAGAACCTCACGCTAAAAAACCTAAGATAAAGCTTGAGTTTACTGTGAAGCTCCGGGCCGCTGATAACGTTACTCCTCTTGATGCCGGGTATCTCGGGTACACAGGGCTTGCCGCCGACTGCCAGGACGACGGCATCCGGCTTAAGAAGCTCAATTTCCGATGGTTGGAACTCTTTTACCATTCTTTTTGTAACGCCCAGCATTTTTAGCTGGCGGTCAAGATATTTAACTAGGGCTACCAGATCTTCCCCTTCGAGGCCTTTAACCAGCCCGGCCAGAGGCAATAACCCGCCTAATTTTGCCTCTTTTTCAAAGAGGATAACCTCGTGTCCCCGGAGCGCTGCCACTCTGGCCGTTTCCATGCCCGCCGGCCCCCCGCCCACCACAACTACCTGTTTCTTTTGAGCAGCTTTTTTCACGGTATAGTCTTCATTGCCTCCCAGGGCGGCGTTGATGCGGCAGCGCACCGGGTAGCGGTAGACACGGAAGCTGATACAGTGTTCGCAGGCGGTACACGGGGCGATATCTACAAGCTTTCCTGCAGCGACCTTGTGGGGCAACTCCGGGTCTGCCAGCAGGCGCTTGTTCATGCCAATGAAGTCCGCCCTGCCCTGCTCCAGGATTTTTTCGCCGAGAATGGGGTCGAGCCTTCCCACGGCTACAACGGGGATATTGACCATCTTTTTAATAGCTGCCGCCAGTGGCACGTAAAGCCCCGCCCCGTGATGACTTTTATCCAGCATTTCATCCAGCCCCTCCGGAGGCTCCGGATAAAAAATCAGTTCGGGGTAATGCGAGCTGAGGTATTTACCGACGCCGTCGATGCGCACCTGCAGATAGTCCACGCCCGCTCTTTGATAGAAACCCGCCAGGACTTTTGTTTCTTCAATGGTCAGGCCGTTTTCCACGCCATATTCCGCGCCGTTAAAGATAACGCCAACCGTGAAGTCCTCTCCGGTGCGAGTCTTAATTTCCCGGATGATTTCGACGACGATGCGGCTCCGGTTCTCCAGGGTGTCGCAGCCGTATTCATCATGGCGCTTATTGAAACCACGCGAGAGAAAGCTGTTCAGCAGGTGATTGCCGCTGGCATTTATCTCCACCCCGTCCAGACCGGCCTTACGATAGCGCTCCGCGCCCGCGGCGTACTTGCCGACAATCTCTTTTATCTGGGGAACCGTCAACGCCCGGGTCGTGCTCGGGCGCCCGCCTTCTTCCACCCGGATGTCAGCTGTGGAGGCCACCGGGTCGTTCCCATCCATCTCTTTCCGATGCCAGGGACCGGCGTGCACCATCTGGGCGAAAAGCGGGCAGCCGTGCTTATGGATAACCTCCGCCAGCTTGGCCCAGCCAGGGATATATTCGTCGTCATCGATGCGGTAATGAAAAACGTCGTGCGCCCCGATAGGCCAGTCGAAGATACCTCCTTCGGAAATCATGAGGCCGACGCCGCCCCGGGCGATGGCCTCGGAAAAGTAGAGCTGCCTCTCCGTCATGTGGCCATCCTTCTCATCGTACTGGTAGCCCATGGAGGAGGTCGTCTTGATTATCCGGTTTTTGGTAGTTATCCGCCCGATACGGCCAGGTTCAAGGAGCTTTTGGAATTTTTTACTGGCGCTCATTCTTCTGACGACCTTTTAAATAACACTCTCCCCGCCATCGACACTGAGAATCTGCCCGGCGATATCGCCGGCGACATCCGAGGCTAAAAAGGCCACAGCATTGGCGATATCCTGGGGCTGGGTGGTCCGCCTGACAGGTATCCGGGCCATAGCGGCCTTGACCATGTCGGGAGGGGGTGCGCCGCCGCCGAAGTTGGTCAGCCCCAGGCCCGGGGCGATGCCGTTCACGTTGATGCCGGAAGGCGCCAGCTCAACCGCCAGCGACTGGGTAAAACCCACCACGCCGGCCTTGGCCGCGTTGTACGTGACCGCATGGGCCATGCCTTTCCGGTAACCGATGGACGCGATATTGATAATCTTGCCGTTTTTATTGGCGAGCATGCTGGGAAGGACCGCCTTGGTGCAATTTACCGTGCCTTTAAGGTTAAGGTCGATGTCCCGGGTATATTCCGCCTCGGTCTTATCAACGAGGTTTTTAAGCGGAGTAATGGCGCCGGCGTTATTGACCAGGATATCTATCCGCTTAAATTTCGCCAGGGAGGACTTTACCGCCTCGTTTACTTCGGAGCTGTTAGAAATGTCGGCTTTTACCGCCAGGGCCTTACGGCCGGCCACTTCTATCTCGCTCGCGGTCTGTCTGGCCCCGGCCAGGTCGATGTCCGCCGCGATGACGTCGCAGCCTTCTTTGGCCAGGGTCAGGGCTATCGCCTTGCCGAATCCCTTTTGACTGCCTGCTCCGGTCACCAGGGCAACTTTATTTTTTAAACCCAGATCCATTTCGCCTCCTTATTCTCCGGTCATTCTTACGCAATGCCGAGCTCTTCCACTTTTTCTGGTAGCGGCACGCCGCTGGAGTTCCAACCCATCAGCGTATAGTAGTATTTTTTCGTCCGCTCGAAAGCTTCGCGGTCAACTTTCAGGGCGGCCAGCGGCCCCCCGTTCGTCGGCCCGTAAAAGCGCTCCGGCAGCTTATCGTCGGCGCCGGTGATTCCCTCCCGCAGGTTAAAGAGTCTCATCATCGTCACCGTCCGCTCGCCGATGCGCAGGAGCTCTGTGACACCGGTATCCCAGCCGGTCACACCCTTGAGAAGGTCTGCCATCTGCTCGGGAGTGTAGTCCAGGAAATGGCAGACCGCCAAAGAATCATAGATGATGTTCTGGCACTGCACATCCTTGTAAATGCCCACTTTGCGCGGGCTTATTTCATCGGCGGGAGGCGGCGTCAGCCAGCCGAGAGGGTGGAATGCCTTGAATCTCCACTCGCTGGCCATCAGGCCGTCGGGCAATGCCGCGCAGTGGTCGGCGCCGGTGGGAGATACCATGAAGCTCAAGAACAGGGCCGCGCCGATTCTCGGCTCGTGCATGCCGGGCTCCAGGCCTTTCACATGGAGGGCGAAGTCCTGACATTTTTTGCCTATTTTTTTCGCCATCCGGGCCGTGCCTTCGGCCAGGACATTGCCAAACCCGCTTCGCGCCGCAATCAGGTCGATAAGTTTAAGCATCATCCCGGCGTCGCCCCACTTCAGCTCTAGGCCGCCGGTATCTTTTATCGTGAGTAAGCCCCGCTCAAAGCACTCCGTCGCGAAGGCGATGGTGCTGCCCGTCGAGATAGTATCCAGCGAGTAAGCGTTGCAGCGCTCGTTGCCTTTGAGGATGGCCTGAAGGTCGCTGACACCGCAGTCCGAACCGAGGGCCCCCAGGGTCTCATACTCCGGGCCGCCATAAGCTGGGTCGATATGGTAAGGCTGCGCCAGCTTGACTATCTTTTTACAGCGCACGGGACAGGCAAAGCAACCTTCCATGCCAATGCGCGCGGTCTCCTTTATCACCCCGCCGTGTATCTGCTTGACCCCGGGGAACCCGCCGTCGCGAAAGTTGCGTATCGGCAAATCCCCGGTCTTTTCCTGGCGCAGCATCTCCATCCCGCCAGTGCCGAACTCGGACATGGGCGTAGGATGGTTAAGCTGCTGTCTGATTTCCTTGATCTTTTCAGCATTAGCCACCGGTGGCAGCGTATGTCCTCTGACGGCTACGGCCTTGAGTTTTTTCGAGCCCATCACCGCGCCGAGGCCTCCGCGGGCGGCGGCATCGTGGCAGCCCTGCATGATGCAGGCAAAGCGCACCTGGTTTTCACCCCCCGGCCCGATGAGTGCCGCCTGAATATGCTCATCACCCAGGTCAGCCCTGATGGCGGTCTCGGTCTCCAGAGTCTCTTTTCCCCAGAGGTGGCCGGCGTCCCTGATGGCGACTTCGCCGTCATGCACCCAGAGGTAGACCGGCTTTTCCGCCTTGCCTTCGACAATTATCGCATCGAAGCCGGCCCGTTTCAGCTCGGCCATCCAGAACCCACCTGACTCGGCTTTGGCGATGCCGCCGGTCAGGGGCGATTTGGCCCCGATGCAGTTGCGCGCCGCCCCGGGCACCAACAGGCCGGTGGCTGGACCCAGCGCGAAGATTAATTTATTGTCCGGGCCCAGGGGGTCGATACCGGGCTCAAGTTCTTTCCACAAATAATAGATGATGAAGCCGGCCCCGCCCAGGTATTTCCGGCAGAATTGCTCATCGATTTCCTCCGCCCGGATGCTTTTGTCCGAAAGATTGACCCGGAGAATTTTCCCGTTATAACCCGGAATCTCTTTAGCCAATTTTGTTTCCTCCCATCACCGTATTTTCACGGTACCCTTATTATTGCGTGACGGCGTCTCCCCGCCCGCCGTCAGCAACGTTCCCAGTTTATTTACATTATCCATCTCTTCCAGCCTTCTCGTAGCCAGAATGATATCTTCCACCTTTTTTTCTGGCATGACAGTAGAAGCCAGGCTCCTGAATTTGGCTTCCAGCTCCTCTCTGGTCATCGGATTTTGTATCGTGCCTTTGGAGTAATCCACTCTTTCCTGGTAGACAGTGCCGTTCTTTAGTTTTATGGTCACTTTAGCTGGATTGGAATCTGGCGGCATTTTTTCCAGTTCCTCATCGACAATATATTTGACTTTTCTGGCCAGGGCAAGTATCCGAGGGTCTCTGATGTTCCGGTCTGAATAGTCCCTGAATTGGTTTCCTCCTTTTATCAGCCTTGTAGCCAGACCAAAGCGCGCGCTGAACTGGGCTGAAACTACATCCGTGGGTTCTATTATCACTCCCACGCTCCCGGCTTCCCTGGCTTTCTGTCCCACCACTATTTCCTCGATGTCACCGGGTTTCAGCCGGCTGTTGCTGGCTATCAAAGCCGTAGCATCAATCACGGCATGCTGGGCAAGGCAGCAGCAATAGGGCTTATTTCCCGTCCATAAAATCCTGAACTCCCTTCCCAGTCCATCGGTAATGTCTTTGAGGGAGTACTTGTCAGCATATGCCTGGCAAAATCCCTTTTCGCCTTCGATGGCCGTAGGCGGACCGGTAACTCCAAGTCTGGCCAGCAGGGCGGCTTTGACCCCTGCGTGAGCCGCAAAACCGGCATGCAGTCGCTTGACGGAGCCGCCGCTTCTGGTATATTCCGCGATACCCCCGCACTGGCTGGCCGTTATGCCCAGGGCGTTAGCTACAGTAGCCGCATCAAGCGCCAGCGCTTTGCATGCCGCGGCCGTCGAACCGAAAGGCCCCAGAACGCCGGTGGTATGAAATCCGCGCTCCTGCATCGAGCGGGACGCGATGCCGATTCGTATCATGACATCGTAACCGACCACGATGGATGTAATCAGTTCTTTGCCGGTCACACTTTCCATTTCGCCCATGGCTATCGCGGCTGGAATGACGGCAACCCCGGGGTGAGAAGTAGTGCGTAGTTCGGTATCGTCCATTTCAAAGCCATGCCCGAAAACGGCATTAGCGAAAGCGGCGTCTTCGGGCACAGTCTTCAGGCCGTAATATACCACCGTACTATCAGTTCTTGTTCCCTTTCTGCCTTTAACGTATTCATATACTGCCTTGCTCGGCGCCATGACTGAAAATGCCAGCTCGCACCCGAACTGGTCGAGCATCAGGATTTTTGCCTTCTCGATGACTTCTTTGCTCAAGTCACTGTATTTTGTGCCAACAATAAAATTCGCTAGTTCTCTGGTCTCGTTCACATAAGTTGCTCCAATTTCTAATAGTCTTGGCAATCAGGTTAGTGATCCGAACGACATTATAACATAGGACCATCGGAATGAGATAGCGAATTTGCAGGCGCCTAGTGAAGAAAATGGGGGTTGATAGTGCAACGGTAAAAAATACAATTATACATATATCATTCACCATTGAAGTTGAACAAGAGATTGTTCGACACATGGATCCCGTTACCTATACTAAGATCGCTGGATTGGAAGCTATGTAATGAAGAAATTCTTGGACGTACCGCTTGAAAATAAATCCTAAAACCCGAACCTGCTCATCTGCCTTGGAATACGATTACGTTACGCAGTGCCTTTCCCCTTTCGACAGACTCGATAGCTTCGTTAATCCGTGTTAGAGGGTACCGGCCAGTGATAAGTTCATCCAGCTTTAGCCGCCCAGATTGGTAGAGAGATACCAGCCGGGGGATGTCCACGCTTAGCTTCGTCGACCCCAGGAAGCTACCCATTATCGTTTTCTCCGCTCCAATGAATTCCATAAGAAACGGAAAGGAAGGGCTGTCTTTCGCCGGAGGCAAGGCGATAAGGACCACGGTCCCGCGCTTAGCAGACATAGCATAGCCTTGTTCTATGGCGGTAACGCCTCCGCCGGTCACGAAAACATATTCCGCCCCCCTCCCTGAGGTCAGCCGCTTTATCGCCTGGATAGCGTCCCCCTGCTGGCTATTGACAGTATGAGTCGCACCAAAAAGCTTGGCCGCCTCCAGTTTGCTGTCCGAGATATCAACCGCGATGACCGGGTAAGCCCCTGAAAAGGCCGCTCCCTGGACGGCGTTGAGTCCAATGCCCCCGGTGCCGACGACGACCACGCTGCTGAGGGCCCTGACCTGCGCCCGATTAACTACTGCTCCGAATCCAGTGATGACACCGCAAGATAGAAGTGCCGCCCGGTCCAGGGGCATCTCCGGGGGTATCGGAACTACCTGAGATTCGTGGACGACGGTATACTCGGCAAAGCCGGATACTCTGGACATCTGTACCAGCATTTGCCCCCGCATGTTGCGCAGGCGGCCTTCAAAATTCATGGGCCATGTCTCACAAAGGTGAGGCCGCCCGGAGTTACAGTCGTAACACCGCCCGCAGGATGCCAACGACGATGCAACAACAGCATCGCCGGGCTTGACCGATGTCACATTTTCCCCGACTTCATCCACGTAACCCGAAGACTCATGACCAGGCACGATGGGCAAGGCACCGCCGAGCTCTCCTTTGATCACATGAATGTCGGAGTGACAGATAGCTGTCGCAGCGAGACGAATTTTTACTTCACCTTTTTGGGGTGGTTCCAAATTTACCTCTTCTATCACCAGTGGTTTACCAAATTCATAACAAACGGCTGCTTTCAATCCACTCTCCTTTATGATTGATTTTGTAAACTGCCAATCTCATTGAGATGGTGATGACCGCCAACTCCCCACTTGGCATTAAGCCTTTCCCTTTTCACACTCCATGGGCGCGAGAAAAATTACACTAACCTGACTGAGCATTGAACCCGAGACGTTACTAACACTATAGATAGCCGCCGATTAGCCTAATAGAACAGTCTTATTCGGAGCATCTATTTCAATTTACAGCAACTATATCACTATCATAATTTCCCTGTCAATAATAAGTATAATCTCATGTTTTACGCTTAGATTAGCGTCGATTTACGCTTGGACATAATTCCGGTTGGCCTGCAGAATGAGGTTGGTTATATGGTATAATTATCGAAGTGTAAATATTCGGGTCATCGGCCAATTATAATCTTGAAGCGAGTTGGCCGTGAAAGATCGGTTAACTGATCGAGACTTTGAATTATATAAAAAGAGAATAGAGGGGAGCAAATAGCGGTTGAAGGTACTCCAAGATAGCTTTTCCTTCCAAGTAGGTGATTTGGAATGTCTGGTCATCAGAGACACGGTATCCCCGATGGACTTAGACCTGCTTTTCCCCAGTATTAAAGGAAAAGAAATGGAACGACTGCTCGACCAATACCATATCCCGCGGGGAGAGGTAATGGACGTGATGTGTTTGCTCATCCGTATGGGTCAACAGACGGTGTTGATAGACACAGGCTGGGGAACCGGCAAACAACCAGGTTGGGGGAAACTTATATCTATCCTGCGAATTAACGGAATAAAACCAGAAAGAATTAATACAGTTATTATTTCGCATGGACATCCCGACCATATTGGAGGGAACACCGATGATAAAGGTCAGCCGCTTTTCCCAAAGGCACGTTATATTATGTTCAAAAAAGAGTGGGAGTTTTGGACGTCTATACCGGACCTGAAGCAAATTGAAAAATGGGTACAGCAGGAAATGCATGCTTATGTACGCAAAAACCTGATACCCTTACGGGAACGATTTGCGCTGGTCGACGAAAAGACGGAATTTTTACCCGGGATTAAATTTATCTGGGCACCAGGGCATTCGCCATATCATTGCATACTTGATGTTTCATCGGGCGCCGAGCAACTTCTTTACGGTAGTGATTTAATCCACCATCCCCTACAAATCGCACGCCCTGAATGCAGTGTATTTGGCGATTTCAACCCCGAAAAAGCCCGCCGCACCAGGGCAAAAATTATATCCCAAGCTGCAAAAACTAATATACTGGTCTTTGCCTGTCATTTTCCTTTCCCTGGTTTAGGTCGCATCAACAAAAATGGCGACTTGCTGACCTGGCAACCAGTAAGTATTAATGATTAGAGCATTATAATGATAGCGAACACACTCGGGGAAATACTGCTTCGGCAAGACACCATGGCAGACTTTTCTGGACAGCAAGAAGCTAGCGGACAACAAGATGCTGGAAAGGTTACAGCCGATAGATAATGCTGTCAGAGAGGTCTTAAGTGTCAGATGATGTCTTGGCTACTACAAATAATTGGTGGTATCTTGGGTGGTCCTCTTGGTGTATTGGCGGTGGGGTGCTTGGGGGATTCTTGGTCATAGTTCAGACCCAGAGATCAAGTAACTTATAGGTTCTCCTAGGCTGACTATTGTAGTTTTATCCACTCCAGATTAGGATATTCTTGGTAGGTAACATTTGCTTGTTTTGTTACTCATGAGACACAAAACATCAGCTATGTTGAACATTTAAACTTTCAATGCAAAAAGCATCAAAATGACGAGTTTAGGATATGAAAGAATCATTATATCCACTGGATGTTAGTCCACTGGTCGATGTAGACCCTCGACCAGTGTAGCTGCCCAGTCTTCAGACAAGTCCCAAAACGGATGTTTCCACTTAGCCGTTTTGGTCACTTCCAATTTTATCCGGACAATCGAGGGGTATGTTCTCCAAGGAACTAAGTTTACCTGTTAAAGCCTCTAAACGGGCCGGTAGTTTAGCTCTGTGGCCGTCCTGCTGGATAGATGAAAGTAATTCCTGTGATA
>JBEKDL010000011.1:0-34163 GCA_050014355.1 Dehalococcoidales bacterium
ATCGACGCTGACCCCGACGCCAACCTGGCAGCTACCCTCGGCTTCCCCGACGCAGCCAAAATAACCCCTATCTCCGAGATGAGCGACCTCATCGAAGAGCGCGTGGGCGTCCGCCCCGGGCAGTCCGGCTCTTTTTTCCGCCTGAACCCCCGGGTAGACGACCTGCCGGAAAAATATTCCGCCAGGCTGGGCGGCATCCGGCTGATGGTGATGGGGCGCATTAAGAGGGGCGGCACCGGCTGCTATTGCGCCGAGGGCGCTCTGTTGCAGGCGCTTACCAGCCATCTACTTTTACAAAGAGATGAAGTGGTTATCCTGGACATGGAGGCAGGTATCGAGCACCTGTCCCGCGGGACCGTCAAGGCCGTGGATAAGCTGATTATCGTGGTGGAGCCGGGGCGCAGGAGCATCGAGACTGCCCAGACTATCATCGGGCTGGCGAAGGACCTCGGCCTGCCAAGCCTCGCTGCGGTCGGCAACAAGGTGCGTGACGCCGCCGACCGTGAGTTTATCCGGAAGAGCCTGCCCGGCACTGAAATGCTGGGCTATATTTCTTACGACCCGGCCATTACCGAGGCCGACCTGGCCGATAAACCACTTTTCGCGGCGGTGCCGCATACCGTTAAAGAGGTCAGGCAAATCTATGATAAGCTCATGGCTGCCGCGCGGCAGCCCGGGGCTAAAAAATAACGATACAGATAAAATAGTTATGTCGCAACATAGTTAAGCAATAAAAAGCGAAGGAGGTTTTCGTGGCTTACGACGTATCCAAAATGGCAGACTGGCAGATTGCGGACGCTGCCGAAGAGAAAATGCCTACCCCGGACGAATGGCGAACTAAACTGGGCTTGAAGAAAGATGAAATTCTCGCCTACGGGAAAGTCGCCAAAATTGACTTTTTAAAGGTGATCGACCGGCTCAAGAACAAACCTGACGGCAAGTACATTGAGGTAACCGCGGTAACGCCCACCCCGCTGGGTGAAGGCAAGACGACCACCACCATGGGCCTCATGGAAGGCCTGGGCTATCAGAAAGAAAGCGTGGGCGGCTGCATCCGCCAGCCATCAGGCGGCCCGACCATGAACGTGAAAGGCACTGCGGCCGGCGGCGGCAACGCCCTGCTAATCCCGCACACCGAATTTTCCATGGGTCTCACCGGCGATATCAATGACATCATGAACGCCCATAACCTGGCGATGGTGGCGCTTACGGCCCGCATGCAGCACGAGCGCAACTACGATGACGAACAGCTGGCCAGACTAAGTCATATGCGCCGACTGGATATCGACCCCCTGCGCGTGGAGATGGGCTGGATTATGGACTATTGCGCCCAGGCCCTGCGGAACATCATCATCGGCATGGGCAGCCAGCGAACCGACGGCTATATGATGCAGTCCAAATTCGGTATCGCCGTAAGCTCCGAGTTGATGGCCATCCTGTCCATCGTTACCGACCTGGCCGACCTGCGGAAAAAGCTCGCTGAAATTACCGTCGCCTTCGATAAGAAGGGCAACCCGATTACCACCTCTGACCTGGAAGTGGCCGGCGCTATGACGGCGTGGATGCGCAACACCATTAACCCCACCCTCTGCTGCACCGCCGAGTACCAGCCATGCTTCGTCCATGCGGGGCCGTTTGCCAACATCGCCGTCGGCCAATCATCGATTATCGCCGACCGTATCGGCCTGAAGATGTTCGACTATCACATCACCGAGAGCGGCTTCGCCTCGGACATCGGTTTCGAGAAGTTCTGGAACGTCAAGTGCCGCTACAGCGGCCTCAAGCCGAACGTATCCGTGCTTGTCGCCACGGTACGCTCGCTCAAAATGCACGGCGGCGGCCCCAAGGTAGTCGCCGGCGTGGCCCTGCCCGATGCCTATAAAAAAGCTGCCCCGGCCCTGGTGGAAAAAGGCTGCGCCAACCTGGTACACCATATCAATATTATCCGGGCGGCCGGCATTAACCCGGTGGTCTGCGTCAATAGCTTCCCCACCGATACCAAGGAAGAGGTAAATATCGTTCGAAAAGCCGCCGAAGCCGCGGGAGCCCGCTGCGCCGTATCAACACACTATTCCAACGGCGGCGCCGGCGCCCTGGAGCTGGCCGATGCCGTCAAGGAAGCCTGCAAACAGAAGAACGACTTCAAGTTCCTCTATCCTAAAGAGATGAAGTTGCGAGAGCGGGTAGACAAGGTAGCCAAGGTGGTCTATGGCGCCGATGGCGTGTCCTGGAGCGCGGAAGCCGAGGCCAAGGCCAAGGCTTTCGAGGCCGACCCCAAGTACGATGATTACGCCACCATGATGGTCAAGACGCACTTGAGCCTTACCCACGACCCGACCATCAAGGGCGTGCCCAAGGGCTGGACGCTGCCTATACGCGATGTCCTCATCTATTCCGGGGCCAAGTTCCTGTGCCCGATGGCCGGCACTATCAGCCTGATGCCAGCTACCGGCTCCGACCCGGCTTTCCGGAAAGTGGACGTGGACGTTAATACCGGCAAAGTCAAGGGACTCCACGAGGTTGACTAGAGAGTGAAATAGCTGTCATTGCGAGAAGCGCAGCGACGAAGCAATCTCCAATTCGGGTTAAAGACTCTGAAGGAGATTGCCACGGGCTAAAGCCCTCGCAATGAAAATGTGAGATAATAAATAGAGAGGAAATAGTACATTAATTGAGCATCAACATTGCTGTTGCGGGCAAAGGGGGCACGGGGAAGACCTCCGTGGCCAGCCTGGTTATCCGGTACCTGCTCAATAACGGGCTGGGGACGGTGCTTGCCGTCGATGCAGACCCTAACTCCAACCTGGCTGAAAACCTCGGTCTGGAAGTAAGGAATACCGTAGGGCGGATTCTGAACGAGTTCCAGGGGGAAAAGCTCCATATTCCGGCCGGCATGACTAAAGAGGCCTTCCTGGAATACCGGCTCAACCTGGCCATATCGGAAGGTAAAAAACTCGACCTGATTACGATGGGGCGCGGCGAAGGCCCGGAATGCTACTGTTACCCTAACACAGTCATCCGCAAACTGATAGACGATTGGGCTAAAAACTACACCTACGTCGTCATGGACAACGAAGCCGGCATGGAGCATTTGAGCCGGCGCACGACGCAGAACATCGATGAACTGCTCCTCGTATCCGACCACTCGGTCAAAGGCCTGCGCGCGGTAGAACGCATCAGGCAGCTGGTAGCCGAACTCAAGCTCATTGTTAAAAGAGAATCCGTGGTCTTGAACCTCGTTCCCGGCGAGATAGACCCACTGCTTAAAGAAGAAATGAGGAGGCTGGGCATAGCGCCCGCCGCCGTGATACCGGCGGACGAGGAATTGAAACGCTTTGACCTGCAACAGAAACCAATCTTCAACCTGCCGGATACATCTAAAGCGGTCATAGCCGTGAATGGACTGATGGAAAGATTATTAAGCAAGACTGCGGCTACTAAACCTGTCAATAATTGATATAATTAATAATAAAGGGGGTAAAAGATGACGGCAGAGATAATTGATGGCAGAAAAATAGCCGCGGACATCCAGGGTGAACTAAAACAGAGAATAGCCAACCTCCAAAAAAAAGGCGTATCACCCAAACTCGTGACCATTCTGGTTGGTGAAGACCCCGCCTCCCTCTCCTACCTCCGCGGCATTACCAGGAGCTGTGGCGAAGTCGGTGTATTAACCGATAGCGCTAAGCTCCCCGCCACCGCCACCCAGAAAGACCTCCTCAATAAAATACAGGAGCTTAACCGCGACGATAAAGTCCACGGCATCCTCCTCTTTTTACCCCTGCCCAAACACCTGAACGCCCTGGAAGCTGAGAGCGCTATCTCCCCCGCCAAGGACGTGGACGGCACAAATCCTATCAGTGCCGGTAAGCTACTTCTCGGCGAAGAGACTTTCTTCCCCTCCACTCCATACGGCGTCCAGGAGCTACTCATGCGGAGCGGCCATAATCCCGATGGCAAACACGTGGTCATCGTTGGCCGCAGCAATATCGTCGGCAAGCCGTTGATGGGTATGCTCATCCAGAAACAAAAAGGCGCCAATGCCACGGTCACCGTGTGCCATACCGGGACCAGAAACCTGGCCGAGGTCACAAAGCAGGCAGATATTCTGGTGGCCGCAATGGGCAAAGCCAAAGCCGTCACCGCTGACATGGTAAGGCACGGTGCCATCGTAGCGGACGTGGGTGTGAATTTCATTCCTGACCCGGCTACAGGCAAGAACAAGCAGGTCGGCGATGTGGATTTCGAGGCGGTGAAAGAAATAGCCGGTGCTATCACTCCAGTACCGGGAGGAACAGGGGCAGTGACCTCGATGATGCTTATGGCCAACACCGTGCGTGCTGCGGAGACTTCGATAAAATAAAGCTGGAGGGGCTACATGCCAGCCATAATATTAGACGGAAAGAAAATATCATCCGAAATAAGGGAAGAGCTCAAGGGTGAAGTCAATCGGCTTAAAGCGCAGGGTGTAGTGCCGGGCCTTTCCGGCATACTGGTGGGTGAAGAACCGGGCTCTACCACCTATGTCGGCCTGAAAAGCAAGGCCTGCGAAGAGGTGGGCGTCAGGGAAGCAATGGTTCATTTGCCCGAGACGGTTACCGAGCGTGAGCTATTAATTACGATCGACAAACTCAATAAAGACCCTAAGGTCCATGCAATATTTATACAACTGCCCATGCCGAAGCATCTCTCTGAAGAGAAAGCACTGGCCGCCATTATTCCCGAAAAGGACGTAGATGGATTTCATGCCATGAACGTCGGCCGGGCCTGGCTGGGGCAGCCCGCTTTCGTACCAGCGGTGGCTATCGCTATTCATGAGATGCTTACTCGCAGCGGTTACGACCTTAAAGATAAAAACGTGGTGATTGTCAATACCGATAGCATGGTAGGCCGGCCGCTTGCCTCGATTCTCGTCCAGGACAAAGCTACAGCCAGAGCGAACGTTACGTTGTGCCATCCTAATACCGCTGACCTCGCCTCGTATACCTGCCGGGCCGATATACTGATAGTTTCGGTCAATAAACCGAAGTTCATCACCGCTGACATGATACAAAAGGGCGCGGTATTAATCGATTTCGGCGCCACCTTCGTGGAAGACCCCGTCACCAAAAAGCGGAAAACGGTGGGCGATGTTGATGCCGAGGGGGTAAAGGAGAAGGCGAGTGCCATATCACCCGTGCCCGGTGGCGTGGGCCCGATGCTGGTCACCATGCTGATGTTGAGTACCGTCCAGGCGGCCAAAATGGCTGCTGGTTTATCTTGAGAAACAAGGAGGAAATCATGGCCTATAAGACAATTAAAAAAGAGGCACCCGGGCGGGGCAAGGTAGACATCCTGGCGGAGACGTACGAGGCGGGCGAGCCGCAGGGTGAAGAGGCCGGCCGGTGGCGCCAGAAACTGGAAAGCCGGGATGAAAAGCTGAAGTACCTGCAGACCGGCGAACGCTACTGGTACAGCGATGACTGGTTCGGCAGTGAAAAGAGAAAAAACCCTGCTTGATATAAGGAGGTGATATGCCTTTCGAAATTCCTAAGACAGCTTATAGCGGGAAGATAAGAGAGATAAAACTGGGGAAGGGCGATAAAGCGGTAACCGTCGGCGGGGAGACGGCCTATCCGTTCTATCTCTTCGAGGGCGAGATGCCCAATCTGCCCCGAATAGCCATGGAGGTCTACGATATGCCCCCGGAGGAATGGCCGGCGGCAGCTTTGGAGCCTTTTGCCGGCGTCACCGGCGACCCCATCACCTGGGCGCAGAAGTGCATTAAAGACTATGGGGCCGAGATGATATGTCTCCAGCTCTTAAGCACCGACCCTAACGGCAAGAACCGACCGGCGGACGAAGCGGCCAAGGTCGCCAAAAAGGTGGCCGATGCTATTAACGTGCCTCTGATTGTCTGGGGCACGGCCAACCACGACAAAGATACGGAGGTATTGAGGGCCGTCGCCGAGCTCTGTCAGGACAAGAGCCTGATTCTGGGCCCGGTGGAAGAAGCCGACCATAAGAAAATCGGGGCGGCCGCCCTCGCTTACAAGCATACCGTGGTCGCCTCCACGCCCATCGATATCAACCTGGCCAAGCAGCTCAATATCCTGCTGGGCAACCTCGGCGTCCCGGACAACATGCTGGCCATGGACCCCACCGTCAGCAGCATCGGCTACGGCATCGAATACTGTTACTCGGTGATGGAGAGAGTCCGCATGGCCGCGCTGACGCAGCAGGACGCCAAGCTCCAGTTCCCCATCATCTGCAATCTTGCGAAGGAGACCTGGAAGACCAAAGAAGCGAAAATAGTCGACCCGAAAATGGGCGATACTAAAAAGCGGGGTATCTTGCTCGAGGCGATGTCAGCCATGCTCTTGCTGATGGCCGGAGCCGATGTATTGATAATGAGACACCCTGAAGCGATAAAACTGGTCAGGGAAATGATTGCTGACCTGACGACAAAATAAATCTAGGCAGTGAGGTAAAAGATGGCAGAGGAAAAACAGGAAAAAAGTATTGACCAGGCTACTCTCGAGATGCTGGCCAAGGCCGCCGAGGAAAAAATCTCCACGGCTTTTGACCGGGCGGAGAAGATGAAACCCTGTCCCATCGGCGCGGACGGCAGCTGCTGTAAGAACTGCGCCATGGGGCCGTGCCGCGTGCCGGCGCCCAAGGGCAAACAGGAAACGCCCGAAGAGAAAAAGGCCAGGGTAGGCGTCTGCGGGGCCACGGCGGAGACCATCGCCGCGCGCAACTTCGTACGCATGATTGCTGCCGGCTCGGCCTCCCACAGCGACCACGGCCGGCGCGTCGTCGAGGCTTTTAAACTCATGGCCGAGGGCAAGACGGCAGACTTCCAGATTAAAGATGAGCAAAAGCTTCTTAAATTAGCCCTCGATATGGGCGTGACGATAGGCAACCGCAGCAATAATGAAATCGCCCTGGATATTGCTAAAATCTGCGAGGCCGAGTTCGGCAAGCAGGAGGGCGAGCTCCTCTTTATTAAGAATGCCCCCAAAAAGCGCCAGGAAATATGGCGCAACCTGGGGGTGGTGCCGCGCGGCATCGACCGCGAGATTGTCGAGCTAATGCACCGCACACACATGGGCGTGGACCAGGACTACCGTAACCTCATGCTCCAGGGCACGCGGGCCGCGCTGGCGGACGGGTGGGGCGGCAGCATGATAGCCACCGAAATCCAGGACTGCATGTTCGGTACGCCCACGCCGACCTTGAGCGAGATAAACCTGGGCGTCCTTAAAGAGGACATGGTCAACGTCATCATCCACGGCCACGAGCCGGCCCTGGCGGAAATGCTGGCCGTAGAGAGCCATGACCCCGAGCTTACCAAGTACGCCCAGTCCAAGGGCGCCAAGGGCATCAATCTGGCCGGCATGTGCTGCACCGCCAACGAGGTAATGATGCGGCACGGAGTACCCATCGCCGGAAACTTCTTACAGCAGGAGTTGGCTATCATCACCGGCGCCGTAGATGCCATGGTCGTCGATGTCCAGTGCATCATGCAGGGCCTCGCCGAGGTAGCCCGCTGCTTCCATACCAAACTGATAACTACGGATAACCGCGCCAAGATTACCGGCGCCACTTATATGGCCTTCGATGAACATAACCCCAGGGCGTCCGCCCGGGCCATCATCAAGGCCGCTATCGATAATTTCCCCAACCGCAGTCCCGCCAAGGTAAGAATCCCGCAGGTGAAGATGCCGCTTATCGCCGGATTCTCCCACGAGACCATCAGCTACCTGCTCGGCGGCCTTTTCCGCGCTTCTTACCGGCCCCTGAACGATAATATCATCAACGGCCGCATCCGCGGACTGGCGGGAGTCGTCGGCTGCAATAACGCCCGCACCACCCACGATAGCGCTCACATACTAATGATTAAAGAACTTCTCAAAAACGATGTACTGGTGCTTTCTACGGGCTGCGCGGCCATGGCTGCCGCCAAGCAGGGCCTGATGGTGCCGGAAGCCGCTAAAAAGTTCTGCGGGCCGGGCCTGGCCGAGGTCTGCGAAACGGTAGGCATCCCGCCGGTGCTCCACCTGGGCGCCTGCGTGGATAATAGCCGCATACTGGTGGCCGCCACCGCGGTGGTCAAGGACGGCGGGCTCGGCGATGACATCTCCGACCTGCCTGCCGCGGGCGCCGCCCCGGAATGGATGAGCGAAAAGGCTATCGCCATCGGCCAGTATTTCGTGGCCTCCGGCGTCTATACCGTTTTCGGGACCACCTTCCCGACCATGGGCAACAAGGAATTCACCGACCACCTGTTCAAGGACATGGAGGAAATGTACGGCGGTAAATGGGACTTCCAGCCTGACCCGGTTAAAGCCGCCCAGAAAATGATTGCCCATATTGATAAGAAGCGTAAAGCCCTGGGCATTGATAAGGCCAGGGAAAGAGTGCTCTACGATATGGAAATGAGACGCACGCTGGAAGGTTAATGCGCCCGATTATCAAACTAAGGAGATTTAGGATATGTCCAAAATAATTGCATCGGCAGCCATCAGAGGAGCCCACAAGATAGTCAATCAGGTCGAAAAGAAGTGGAAAGAGGCGATGGACAAATGGGGGGCCAACGAACCGGTCGGCTTCCCCAATACCGCCTACTACCTGCCCATCATCTACGGCATTTCCGGCATGAAAGTGCAGAAACTGGGTGACATGGAGGCCGTCCTCAAGAAATGTAAAGCTCTCCTCCCGCCGCCGGTCAAAGAGCAGCATCACCTGCCCTACCTGGGGCCTACCCTGGATGCCGGCATGATTACCTTCTGGGCGGAAGAGCTCATCGAGGCCATCAGGTACCTGGAAAACCCCAACTTTTACCTGCGTGGCGAAGACGTGACCGAAAGCAACATCTGGCTCGGCGCCGCGGATGACGTCATCATGAGGAAACGCGGCGTGGAGTTCGTCGACGGCACCGCCCCTGGCTTTGCCGCCATACTCGGCGCCGCCCCGACGATAGAAATCGCCAAAAACATCGCCGAGGAGCTCCAGAAGAAAAACCTTTACGTCTTCATGGCCAGCGAGCATAAGGGACAAAGGTTCTCCGAGCAGCTCGTCAAGGCCGGCGTCCAGATAGGCTGGGGCACCCGTCTGGTCTCCTTCGGACCGGATGTCAGCGCCACGGTGTTCGCCATGGGCTTCGCCACCCGGGCTGCCATGTCCTTCGGCGGCATCGAAGCAGGCGATTATCGTAAAATCCTTATTTATAACAAAGACCGCGTTTTCGCTTTCGCCATGACCATGGGTGATGTCACCGACGAGTGGTACGCTAACGGCGCCGGCGCCATCAACTGGGGCTTCCCCGTTATCGCCGATACGCCCATTCCCGAAATACTGCCCACCGGTATCTGTACCTATGAGCACGTCGTGTCCAATATCGCTCACAATGAAATCGTCAACAAGGCCATTGAAGTCAGGGGTCTGAAGGTAAACGTCACCGAGATACCGATACCGGTAGCCTTCGGGCCTGCCTTCGAGGGCGAAAGAGTCCGCGGCGATGATATCTACTTCGAGGCTGGCGGCGGCCGCACCCACATGGTGGAATGGGTGACGAGCAAGCGCATGGACGAAGTCGAGGACGGCAAGGTCGAGATAATCGGCCCCGACCTCGACACCATCAAGGTCGGCTCGCGGTTGCCCTTCGCCATTAACGTCGAGGTGGCTGGCCGCCAGATGCAGGACGATTACGAGCCAATCCTGGAGCGCCAGATTCACCACCTCATCAACTACGCCCAGGGCGTCATGCATATCGGACAGAGGGACATCGCCTGGATTCGCGTTAGCAAACAGGCCGTGGAAAAAGGCTTCCGCTTAAAGCACATCGGCGTCATCCTGCACGCCAAGCTGCACCAGGACTTCGGCCGCATCTTCGATAAATTACAGGTCAAGCTCTATACGGAGCCTGCCAAGGTCGATGCAATCCTGGAAAAAGCCAGGGCCGTCTATAAAATCAGGGATGCCCGCATCGAAGGCATGACCGACGAGACGGTCGATATTTACTATTCCTGCACGTTGTGCCAGTCCTTCGCCCCGAGCCACGTCTGCGTTATCAGCCCGGAGAGGACGGGACTCTGCGGCTCCTATAACTGGATGGACTGCAAGGCCGCCTACGAAATCAATCCCACCGGCCCCAACCAGCCGGTGCCGAAGGGTGAGGTCATTGACGCGAAGCTCGGCCAGTGGAAGGGCGTCAACGAGTTCGTCACCAAGGCTTCCCGCGGCAAGATAGACCACTACAATTTCTACAGCATCGTCCACGACCCGATGACCACCTGCGGCTGCTGCGAGGCTATCGCCGCCGTATTGCCCATGTGCAACGGCATCATGACCGTCAACCGCGATTATACCGGCGATACTCCCTGCGGCATGAAGTTCACCACGCTGGCCGGTACCATCGGCGGCGGCTTGAGCACGCCGGGCTTCGTGGGCCACGGAAAATACAACACCACGCAGCGCAAGTTCGCGGCCGCGGAAGGCGGCCTGCTGCGCATGGTCTGGATGCCTAAAATACTCAAGGAGGAAATCGGCGACCATTTCAAAAAGCGCGCCGCCGAACTGGGCGTACCCGACCTACTCGACAGAATAGCTGACGAGACCGTAGGCATTACCGAGGACGCCATCCTGCCCTTCCTCCAGCAGAAAGACCATCCTGCCCTGAAAATGGACCCGATACTGGGATAAGAGAGGATTAACAATATAGTGAACGGCGGTCATTGCGAGGAGCGTAGCGACGCGGCAATCTCAACGACTGATATAATTCGGTGTAAGGGATTGCCACGCCTCCCGACTGCGGTCGGGATGGCTCGCAATGACAATCGTTGGTGAAAGGAGACCAGCATGGCACTGACCGGTATAGAAATCTTCAAGCTTCTGCCCAAGACCAACTGCGGCCAATGCGGCGTGCCTACCTGCCTTGCCTTCGCCATGGCGTTAGCGGCAGGCAAAGCCGAATTAAGCAAGTGCCCCACTGTTTCGGAGGAAGCCAAGGCCAAACTTTCGGAGGCTGCGGCACCTCCCATTCTGCCGGTGACCATCGGCGTGGGGGATAAAGCGGTAAAAATCGGGGGCGAAACGGTCATGTCCCGCCACGAAAAGAGGTTCGAGAACCCGCCCGGCATCGCTCTCCTTATCGGCGACGACATGCCGGAGGCTGAAATCAACGCCAGGCTGGAGCGCTTTAAAACCCTCGAGTACGAAAGGGTGGGGCTTAAATTGCGCGGCAATATATTGGCGCTAAGAGCCGGCTCGAGTGACCCCGCCAAATTCGCCGCCCTGGCAAACAAGGTCAAGAGCGCCAGTGACGCACCGATTATTTTAATCAGCCCGAGCGTTGAAGTCCTCACCGCCGGCGCCAAAGCCTGTGCGGAACGCAAACCATTAATTTACGCCGCCACTAAAGACAACATCGACCAGATAGCCGCGCTGGCTAAGGAGACCGGCTGCCCGGTGGCCGCTAAAGCGGCGAACCTGGAAGAGCTGGCCGCCCTGACCGAAAAACTGGCCGCGGCCGGTATTAAAAACATCGTGCTGGACTCCGGCGCCCGGACCGTGAAACAGGCGTTACAGGACCAGATAGTTATCCGCAGCGCCGCCCTCAATAAAAAGTACCGCCCCCTGGGCTACCCCACCATCGTCCAGCCGCGGGAGATGACCGATAACCCCATGAAAGAGGCCATGATTGCCGCCATGTTCATCGCCAAATACGCGGGCATTATCGTCCTTTCCGATTTCCACGGCGAAAGCCTCTTCCCCCTGCTGGTGGCAAGGCTCAATATCTATACCGACCCGCAGCGGCCGCTGGCTACCACCCAAGGCATTTATGAAATCAATAACCCGAACGAAAACTCGCCGTTGATGGTGACGTCTAACTTCTCGCTCACCTACTTCATCGTCTCCGGAGAAATCGAGAACAGCAAGGTGCCCAGCTATCTTTATGTCAAGGATACCGAAGGGCTTTCGGTCATGACCTCATGGGCGGCCGGCAAGTTCTCCGCCGATATCATCGGTCCCGCTATCAAAAAGAGCGGCATCGAAAATAAAATCAAGCACCGCAAGCTCATCATCCCGGGCTACATCGCCGCCGAGAGCGGCGGCCTTGAGGAAGAGCTGCCCGGCTGGGAGATACTGGTCGGTCCCAGAGATGCTTCCAACCTTCCCGCCTATCTCAAGAATTGGAAAGCTTAAGGAGGCAGGATGATTCTCATCGGGGAAAACCTAAACGTAATTTCGCAAACCCTGGGCCCGGCGCTTAAAGAGAGACAGGCCGGCCCGATTCAGGAGATGGCCAGGGCGGAGACCGCCGCCGGCATCGACCTGATCGACCTCAATATCGGTCCCGCGCGCAAGGGCGGAGACGCCCTTATGGCGTGGGTGGTCGATACAGTGCAAAGCGCCACCGGTAAAATGCTGTCCCTGGACACCACCAACCTGGACGCCATGGAAGCAGGACTGAAAGTCCGGAAAGGGCCGGTGCTGATGAACTCCGTCTCCTTGCAGACCAGCCGCATCGACCGGGGCCTGGAGATGGCCAATAAATTTAACGCCGACCTCATCGGTCTGCTCTGGAGCAACGAAGGCATGCCCCGCGATGTCAACGAAAGGGCGATGAACACCGTCGATTTCGTCTATAAAGCCAACGCGGCGGGCATCCCCAACGAAAGAATCTGGATTGACCCCATTGCCAGCCCGGTGTCCGTGGAAATCAACCAGGTCAAGGCCTGCGTGGAGTTTATGACCATGCTGGGCGAAATCGCCCCGGGCTGCAAGTCCACCGTAGGGCTCTCTAACGTCTCCAACGGCGCCCCTACAGAGTTGCGCCCCTGGCTCAATCGCGTTTACATGATTATGCTCATGCGCGGCGGGCTTTACTCGGCCATCGTCGACGCTTTTGATAAAGACCTGATGGCCATTGCCCGGGGACAGCGGCTGGACATCGTAAGTCTGGTACACCGGATGATGGACGGGGAAAAAGTGGATATTGCCTCCCTGCCTGAAGAAATGGCCAACTACGCTAAAACCGTTCGGGTGCTGAAGGGCGATTCACTCTACTCGCACGCCTGGCTGCAAGAATAGAAATATCTTTTATTAAATGACCAAGCAACATTTAAAGCTGCCGGAACGCAATGTGCGGGAATTTGCCCACGAACTGGCCTATAAGCTCGCCCGCGAGCAACTGGCCGCGATTGCTGATATCCGAAGCCAGTGCGAAAAGAGCGGCGGGCAGTACCTGCCAGACCGCAAGGCCGTGACCGTTGTGTATCTGGACCGGAATTATCAAATCTCCTTGCCTGATGGCGAGGTGACCTTGGCTGGCTCACCGGAGGCCATGCCGCTAAAAGATAAAATCCTGTTATTACACTATTTCACGCGCGCTAAAGGCACACCGCTGACGGGCCAAATGATTACCTATAAAGAGCTGCATGAAGGCATTAACTACTATCCGACTTTTTTTAAAAGAGCGATAGACCCTGTCGTCAACCGCTTTAAGGACGAGCCTCAAAAGCTGCTGGACGCGGGGAGACGGCTGGGCGGGCGGCCGGCCGATTACGGCGACAGCGCGGTGACCATCCCCGCTTTTGCGCGCGTGCCCCTGACCTTCGTCCTGTGGCGGGGGGACAAGGAGTTTGCCCCGGACGGCAACATCATGTTCGATAGCACTATCCCTGACTATCTGCCGACGGAAGACATCACCATACTCTGCGAAGTGATTGCCTGGCGGCTTGTCAGGCTCTAGAAAGACGGAGGTGATTACTCTGACTAAAGATACGCTGACCAAAGCCGATGTACAGGACAGACTGAAGGAAGTTTTTTCTCATTTTAAAGGGGAAAAACACGAGCTTATCACTGTTTTACAGGAGACCCAGGATAAGTTCCGCTATCTGCCGGCGGCCGCCATACAAGATATCTCGCAGTTTTTAAACGTGCCGGAGGCCACCATCTACGGCGTCGCCACGTTCTACGCCCAGTTCAAGCTGACGCCCCTGGGTAAACGGGTGATACGCGTTTGCCGCGGCACCGCCTGCCACGTGCGCGGCTCGGCCAAAGTGCTGGCGGAAATGGAAAAACAGCTGGGCATCAAGGCCGGCGAGACCACGCCCGACATGGAATACACGCTGGAGACCGTGGCCTGCATCGGTGCCTGCGCCTTAGCGCCCACCACGACCATCGATGATGAGACCTTCGGCAAAATGACGACCAAGAAGGTCGCGGAGGTTTTAGGTGATAGAAAAAAAGCAGCTTAAAGATAACCAGCACGCCATTTATATCTGCCAGGGGACGGGCTGCGTCTCCGGTAAGTCGCTCGAGATTACCGAGGCCCTGAAAAAGGCTATTACCGAACGGGGACTTACAGGTGTTGAAGTGGGCTTTACCGGCTGCCACGGCTTTTGCGAGCAGGGGCCGGTGGCCATCGTCCAGCCGGAAGACATCTTTTACGGGCACGTCGCTGTCGCCGACGTCCCGGACATCGTCAACTCGCACCTGGCGGGCGGCCAGCCGGTAGAGCGCCTTTATTACAAAGACCCCGTCACCGGGCAGGCTGTCCCGTATCATAAGGACATCAGGTTCTACAGTATGCAGCAGCGCATCATCCTGCGCAACTGCGGCCGCATCAACCCCGAGATAATCGAGGACTACGTCGCTACTGGCGGCTACGAGTCCCTGAAAAAAGTGCTCAAGGAAATGACCCCGGAGCAGGTCATTGATGAACTTAAGCGCTCCGGCCTGCGCGGGCGCGGCGGGGCCGGCTTTCCCACGGGCACCAAGTGGGAGTTCTGCCACAACGTCAAGGCCGACCAGAAATACATGATCTGCAACGCCGACGAAGGCGACCCCGGCGCTTTCATGGACCGCAGCACCATGGAGGGCGACCCTAATACCGTCCTCGAAGGGATGACCATCGCCGCCTACGCTATCGGCGCTTCCGAGGGATACGTTTATATCCGCGCGGAATACCCGCTCGCCGTGAAACGGGTGCGCCTGGCCATCAAGCAGGCCGAGGAAAAGGGCTTCAGCGGTGATAATATCCTGGGCTCGAATTTCAGCTTCCATATCCATATCAAGGAGGGCGCCGGCGCTTTTGTCTGCGGGGAAGAGACGGCCCTCATGGCCTCCGTCGAAGGCAAGCGAGGGATGCCCCGCTCGCGTCCTCCCTTCCCGGCTGTCTCCGGTCTCTGGGGCAAGCCGACCACCATCAACAACGTCAAGTCGCTGGCCAGCGTGCCGGTTATCATCGCTAAAGGCGCGGAATGGTACGCCAGCACGGGCACCGAAAAGAGCAAGGGGACGGCTGTCTTCGCCCTGACAGGAAAAATCGCCAACAGCGGGCTGATTGAAGTGCCGATGGGCATCAAGCTCGAGAAAATCATTTATGAAATCGGCGGCGGCATTCTCGGCGGCAAGAAATTCAAGGCCGTCCAGTGCGGCGGCCCTTCCGGGGGCTGTTTACCCGCCGAACACCTCGATAAATCGGTCGACTACGAGTCGCTGGCTGCCGCGGGCGCGATGATGGGCTCGGGCGGTATGGTCGTCATGGACGAGGACACCTGCATGGTGGATGTTGCCCGCTACTTCATGACCTTTATCCAGTCCGAGTCCTGCGGCAAGTGTGTCCCCTGCCGCGTGGGCACCAAGCAGATGCTGACCATCCTGGAAAGAATCACCAACGGCGAGGGTAAACCGGAAGATATCCCTGTGCTCCAGAAGCTTGCCGATGATATCAAAGCCGGGTCGCTCTGCCAGCTGGGGCAGACGGCGCCCAATCCCATCCTGACTACCCTGCGCTATTTTAAAAGCGAGTACGAGGCGCACATTAACGAGAAGTTCTGCCCTGCCCTGGTGTGCCCGAAGCTGATAAATTTCTACATCATGCCGGAGAAGTGCCAGGGCTGCGGCATTTGCCTGCGCTCCTGCCCCGCCGAGGCCATCGTGGGCGGCAAGAGAATGGTGCACGTCATCAACCAGGAAAAATGCGCCAAGTGCGGCACCTGCCTGGAAGTCTGCCCGGAGCGCTTTGCAGCCATCGTGAAAGTATCCGGCAAAAAGCTGGATGTTCCCGCCGAACCTACGCCGGTAATAGCGGAAAAACCTAAAGCGGCGGCTGAAAATAAGTAGCAAGTAACAAAATAGGCGGGATTCCTGTACCTGAATAACGTCTTTCCCGCGCAGGCGGGAATCCAGTTAGGAAAAAAACACCCTTACCTTACCCTACCCTCTCCCTTGAAGGGAGAGGAGATACTTATTGATTTTTCCCCCCTTCCTGCAACAGCCTCTGCGCGGTAACCGCCGCGATAGCGCCGTCCCCTATCGCCGCAATTATCATGTTCTTTTTTTCGCTACACTGAAATGAACCGGTGCGTTCATCCAGATACCCCGGTCAGTGCGTAGAGATTCAACTTCCGCAAGATGCTCGGCCTTGAATTTCTCAAGCTTGTCGGGACTCAGACGATTGAGGATGAACTTGATAGCCGTAGAGGTCATCTCCTGCCAGTAGGCATGCGCATCTTCAAAATAATATCCAAGCTGCTCGGTGACTATTTTTATCTCTGCCAGACCAGCTTGTTTGAGGAATTCCCTGCATTTGTCCGTTGTATCCGTTCTCTCAGTGGGTGATTGGCCTGACTGTGCTTGTCCTTCATATTGAGCGAGACGCTCATTGAAAAGTTTATTAAGGGGCTGCATGTAACCCACTCCGAAACTGGTGAAAGCCAGTGTGCCCCCTGTCTTCAAAACGCGATGCCATTCATGGAGTGCTTTAGGTATGTCCCTGAGAAAGAATATCGACGAGGCGCAAATTACCACGTCGAAACTATTATCATCAAATTCCAATACTTCAGCGTCTCCCGGGCGATAGTCCACGTTTGATAGACCCGCCGCCACAGTCTTTTTCCTGGCTATATCCAGCATTTTATCGGCGATATCTACGCCGGCAACCCTTCCTTTATCTCCTACCGCCCGTGCCGCCGCCATGGTAGCCCAACCGGTGCCGCAGGCCACGTCAAGGACACGCTGTCCCGGGACAAGTTTTGCTCTTACAACCAACCTTTCCGCAACATTACGGAGAAACTTCACATTATCATAAACATCATGGACCAAATTGAAGCCTGGTTCCGGACGTTTTTCGGTCATATAATACCTCCCACGGGACGTTGCATTATTATAACACTGATTACAGAATTCAAGAAAACCTTTTTAAAGTGGTATAAAAGTGTGTTGCTTTTCACCCCTCCTCCTGCAACAGCCTCTGCGCGGTAATCGCCGCTATCGCCCCATCCCCTACCGCCGTGACCACCTGCCGCGGCGAGCCGCTCCGTATGTCCCCCGCCGCTAAAACGTAAGGCACTTCCGACTCCATTTTCTGGTTGACGATTATCTGTCCGTGTTTATCGAGCGGCACAACGCCTTCGACGTAACCGGTATTCGGCTCCAGCCCGATGTGCACCAGCACGCCGTCCACTTTCAAGCTCTCTGTTTTCTTTCCGGCGACCAACTCGATAGCTTCCACCTTTTCTCCTCCCGTGATGGCTTCCACCCTGACCCCGCAGCGCAATTCAATCTTCGGATTAGCTTTAATCCTTTCCTGAAGAATAGCAGTGGCCGTCAGCGCGGGCATAGCCTCAATAATAATTACTTTAGAAGCGATTTTCGCCATGTAAAGCGCCTCGGTCAGGCCGGAGTCGCCGCCGCCGCATACCGCGACGACCTTATTGGCGAAGTACCCGCCATCGCATAAAGCGCACTCGAAGACACCCTTGCCTAGCAAATCCGCTTCGCCGGGCACACCCAGCTTTTTATTCTTCGAGCCGCCGGCGAAAATAATCGCGTTGGTCGTGTAGCCCTGCCCGCGCGAGCAGCCTATATACCGCGTGCCGGAGAAAAGCTCCAGGCTAGTAGCCTCGGCGTTCTCTATCTTTAAGCCGTATTTCACGGCCTGATTGACCATTTCCGCGGCCAGCTGCGCGCCGGAAATCCCCGCGGCAAAACCGGGATAGTTCTCAATGAGCTCGATGTTCCGGATATAGCCGCCAGCTGTATCTTTATCGAGCAGTAGAACGCGCCGCCCAGCCCGGCCTAGGTACAGTCCTGCCGTGAGCCCCGCCGGCCCCCCACCGATGATGACCACGTCCCAGTCGAACATATTAACGCTCCTCTATCAATATATCCAGCGCCATGAAACACACGGAAAAAGGCAAATTTTCGAACTTTTTTACGGAAATCTCCTTAAATCCCATGCTCTTGTACCAATCTTTCAGCACCTTGTGCTCGTTGACCATGCCGAGGTACAGCTTCCTAACTCCCAGCCTCCTGGCGCGGTCGATGATAAAGTTGACCAGCTCCCGGCCCAGTCCCCCGTGCCAGTACTCCGGCAGCACGGCCAGTCTCTCCATATAGTAATCGCCGGTATCGCGCTTTTCTAAAGCGACCACGCCTACCTGTTTGCCCCCGATAAAAAGCCCGTAGAATAATGCGCCGCGCAACCTCGTCTCTTCGAGTCTTTCCAGGGTGATAAAGGCGGGGAACAAAGGCGCATTCTCGAAGGTTATGCCGAGCTCACCGGCTACCTTCCCGAAAGCGCTCCGGATAATTGCAGCGCTTTGTTCTAGCGAACCGCTGGCAAGGTCGATAATCTTCTTTTCAGCGACTTCCATTCCGTAAGCCGTTCATGTAAAACGAATGATGATAACAGGATAGCAGACACACCTAGAGCGGTCAACGTATTCCGTGTAAATAATTGTTTAACAATCTCTCTTACCGCTACTTGTGTTGGTAAAACAGTTGTGCTATTATCGGGGTGAGGCGAGAGATGACCAACGAGAGAGAAAAAGCCCTGGAACTGGCGATTGGTCAGATAGAAAAGCGGTTCGGCAAAGGCTCCATTATGAAGCTGGGAGTTAATGCTATGCCGACCATCGAAGCCATTCCTACCGGCTCGCTGGCTTTAGACCTGGCCCTGGGTATCGGAGGGATACCCCGAGGGCGCATCACGGAAATATTCGGACCTGAATCGTCCGGAAAAACTACCTTGGCCCAGCATATCATCGCCGAAGCGCAAAAAAGAGGAGGAACGGTTGCCTATATCGACGCCGAGCACGCCCTGGACCCGTCTTACGCCCGAAGCTGCGGCGTCAACGTGGATGAACTACTAATCTCACAGCCGGACACCGGCGAGCAAGCCCTGGAAATTACCGAGGCACTGGTCAGGAGCAGCGCCGTCGATGCCATCGTCATCGATAGCGTCGCCGCGCTGGTGCCGCGGGCGGAAATCGAAGGTGACATGGGAGACCCGCAGATGGGACTGCAGGCCCGCCTCATGTCACAGGCGCTACGCAAGCTTGCCGCCGCCATCGGGAAGTCCGGCACGGCCGTCATCTTCATCAACCAGCTACGTGAGAAGGTGGGCATCGTCTTCGGTAATCCCGAAGTGACCACCGGCGGCCGGGCGCTGAAGTTCTACAGTTCCATCAGGTTAGAGCTAAGGCGCGCGGAAACCATCAAGCAGGGAAACGAAGCTATAGGCAGTCGAATCAAAGCTAAGGTAGTTAAAAACAAGGTTGCCCCTCCGTTCCGCAGTGCCGAGTTCGACATCATGTTCGACCACGGCATCAGCAAGGAGGGCAGCATCCTTGATGTTGGTCTGGAGCTGGGGCTGCTCACCAAAGCCGGCGCCTTTTTCTCGTACGGTGAAACCCGCCTCGGGCAGGGCCGGGAAAGTGCCAAAGGGTACCTAAAGGAAAATCCCGCGCTGGCCCAGGAAATTGAAGAGCGGATAAGAGCTTCAGCCAGCACCGTCCACCTAGCATCGCCCGAACAAGAATGAAGGCATCGCCCCGCAGCGGGACTCGCTAAGTAGGAAATATTAAGGCTGAAGCAAAGGCTTCAGCCTTTTTGTGTTTTTATGAGTAAAATAACCAGACTGGTTAAAACGAAAAGCCGTGAAAAACGGGTGAAAGTCTACCTGGATGGCAGGTACGCCAGCACGTTGCTGGCAGAGGTCGTTTTGAAAGAAGGGCTCAAGATTGGCCAGGAACTATCCGATGCCCAAAGAGAAGCCCTGACCGGCAAAGACCGCTGCCAGCGCAGTCTCAATACCGCTACGCGCTTACTGGGCTACCGTCCGCGCAGCGAAGCTGAAATAAGACAGCACCTCCGGCGCCATGGATTCGATGACGCAAGCACAGAAAAAACGCTTATTTCGTTAAAAAACCAGGGTCTGGTGGACGATACCGCCTTTGCCCGTTTCTGGATAGAAAACCGCGAGTCTTTCCGACCGCGCAGCCGGCGGCTGGCGGGTCTGGAGCTCCGGCGCAAGGGAATAAACGATGATATTGTCAAACAGGTAATCGGGCAAATCGATGAAAGTGAAAGCGCCTACCGGGCGGCCCTCGGCAAAGCGCGCAGTCTGTCCCCGGATGACTATGAGAGTTTCCGCCGACGCCTGGGTACGTACCTGGGGCGCCGCGGTTTCGGTTATGAAATTATTAACGACACGGTAGCCAGAGTATGGCAGGAATACGGCGATAAAGCGGTAAACGCTTAATATTAAAACAATATATATCATCTTTGATAGATATTAAAATAATGAATACATAAGGAGGTGTAAGGTGGAAGGTGGACCTATTGTATATATATCCATATTATTCAGTTTCATCATAGGTTTGGTTTGCGGTGGGGTATTTTTATTCGTATGGTGGCGGATGCGCGTCAGCCGGCAGTTACGCTTCGCGGAGAGAAAAGCCGCCAAAATGGTAGCGGACTCCAGAAACGAAGCCAAGGCTGTCATGGATAAAGCCCAAGAAGAAGCCAATCGCCTTAAAACCGCAACAGAGAACGATTACCGCGAGCGGCGGGCCGAGGTTCAGAAAGCAGAAAACCGCGTGAATCAAAAAAGTGAAACCCTCGACCGCAAACTGGAAGGCGTCGAACAGCGCGAACGCAACCTGAACAACAAGGAAAAGGAAATCGAGACAACCCGGAGCCAGGTTGTCGAGCTCAAGGACAAGCAGATGAAGCAGCTGGAGCTTATCTCCGGGATGTCCAGCGGCGAGGCCAAGCAGTCCCTGCTCGACGCCATGGAGGTCGAGATGCAGCACGAAGCCTCCCGGCGCCTACGCCAGTGGGAGACCAAGCTGAAAGAGGAAGCCAACCAGAAAGCGCAGGAAATACTGGCGCTGGCGATACAGCGCAGCGCCTCGGAAATCGTCGCGGAAACTACAGTCTCGGTGGTACCGCTGCCGAACGATGAGATGAAAGGGAGGCTCATCGGGAGGGAAGGCCGCAACATCAGGGCGCTGGAGCAGGCCACCGGCGTCGACCTTATTATCGACGATACACCGGAAGCCGTGACGATATCCAGCTTCGACCCCGTCCGCCGCGAGATTGCCAGGGTAGCGCTGAACCGCCTTATCCTGGACGGACGTATCCACCCGGCACGTATCGAAGAAATAACCGTCAAGGCCAAACAGGAGGTCGAGGCCGATATCCAGAAAGCCGGCGAGCAGGCGGCCATGCAGCTGGGCGTCCAACTGCACCCCGAGCTTATCAAGTTGCTGGGCCGGCTTAGATACCGCACCAGCTACGGCCAGAACGCCCTCGAACACAGCATCGAGGTGGCCTACATGGCCGGCATTATCGCCAGCGAACTGGGCGCGAATGTCAACATCGCCAGGAAAGTCGGCCTGCTGCATGATATCGGTAAATCGGTCGACCGCGAGGTTGAAGGAACCCACGCCGCTATCGGCGCTGACCTCGTCAAACAGTGGGAAAAATCGCCCGAGGTGCTCAAAGGCGTCGCCGAGCACCACCTTGAGACCAGCGATGTCAGCATCTGGGGCTATATCGCTTCGGCGGCGGACGCTATCAGCAGCGCCAGGCCCGGCGCACGCCGCGAATCGCTGGAAAACTACCTGAAACGGCTCAAGGCGCTGGAAGACATCGCCGACAGCTTTAAGGGCGTCGAAAAATCGTACGCCATCCAGGCCGGTCGCGAGGTGCGCATCCTGGTCAAGCCGGAGGCTATCGACGACCTTGGTGCGATGAGGCTCGCGCGGGACATCGTGAAAAAGGTGGAGGAAACGCTGGAATACCCGGGGCAGATTAAGGTCACGGTCATCCGGGAGACCCGCGCCGTGGATTATGCGAAATAAATTTACTGTCATTGCGAGCATAGCGAAGCAATCCGTAACACAGTCTTGAGTTACACAAGCGGATTGCTTCGGGCTTCGCCCTCGCAATGACAGATGTCTCTGTTATAGGGGCAAACTTAAAAAATGAAAGTACTATCTATCGGTGATATCATAGGCCGGCCGGGGCGGCAAATCGTCCACAAGCTCCTCGGCGGCCTGCGTGAACAATACGGGATTGACCTCGTCATCGCTAACGGTGAGAACGCCGCCGGCGGATTCGGCCTGTCCGTCAGTACCGCGCAGGAGCTGCTGGATGATAATGTTGACGTCATCACCTCGGGCAACCACATCTGGGCGCAGAAGGACATCCTCCCCTGCCTCGATTCCGACATGCCTGTCCTGCGCCCGCTGAACTTCCCGCCCGGAGTGCCGGGCCGCGGCTATCTGGCAACCGGAAAAGCACTGGTGGTGAACCTCATCGGGCGGACATTTATGAGCGCCGTCGATTGCCCCTTCCGGGCCATGGATAAACTGCTGGCAGAGCTCGACTCTAAACCTCCGGTGATAATCGTAGATTTCCATGCCGAAGCGACATCGGAGAAAGTGGCCATGGGGCGCTACCTCGATGGACGGGTCAGCGCCGTACTCGGTACGCACACGCACGTGGGCACCATCGATGCGCAAATACTGCCGGGCGGAACGGCGTACGTCACCGATATCGGCATGGCCGGCCCGTCCGACTCCATTATCGGTGATGACGTCGATGCCGTTATCCGGCGCTTTCTGACGGCCATGCCACACCACCTTTCGGTCGGCAAAGGTAAGCCCATCTTGAATGCTATACTCGTGGAAGTGGATGAAAAAAGCGGTAAGGCGGTAAGCATCGAGCGTATTACACGGGAGATAGACGAGCGGTGAGCCAGGTCGACCTGCATATCCACTCTAACGCCTCCGACGGCAGGTTCAGCCCGGATGCTATCGTGCGGATGGCGGCCGGGCTCGACCTGAAATATATCTCCCTGACCGACCACGACTCCATGGCCGGCATTCCTGCCGCCCTTAAGGCAGCCCGGGACTTCCCGAAGCTTACCGTTATCCCCGGTGTGGAAATCAGCACCGAAGTGCCGGAAGGCGAAGTGCACATGCTGGGCTATTTTATCGACTTCACCAGTGCCGGGCTCCAGCAGTCTCTGGAAGGCTTCCGCAATTCCCGCCTGGGGAGGGCGCAGGGCATGATTGCCAAGCTGGCTAATCTAGGTGTTAATATCGACTGGGCGCGGGTCAAGGAATTAGCCGGCGATGCCACCGTCGGCCGGCCACATATCGCCCGGGCGATGCTGGAGAAGGGCTATATCAACACGTTTGAAGAAGCCTTCGATAAATACATCGGGCACGGCGGCCCGGCCTATGTCGAGCGGGACAAGATGACCCCCGTAGAGGCCGTTGAGCTTATATTGCGCTCCCGGGGCCTGCCCGTGCTGGCGCACCCCTTCACCGTCAGCGAGCCGGAGGCGCTGGTAAAAAAGCTCAAGCCGGCCGGGCTGGTCGGCCTGGAAGCCTATTACAAGGACGCTTCAGCGCAAGACGTTAAAAATATGGTGCGGCTGGCGAAAGAGCAGCACCTCATCGCTACCGGCGGCAGCGACTACCACGGCCTCGGCGAAAACAACGAGGTCAGGCTTGGCGGCGTAGACGTACCATTGCAGGCGGCGGAAAAGCTCATCGCCCTGGCGCGCCAGACCACGAACTAACGATGGGTGTCATAATCAACTTATTAAAGTGCACCGGCTGCGGGTCGTGTACCTATCTCTGCCCCGCCGGCGTGCTGGTCCTGGATGACCTGAAGTGCCGCATTCAGGCAGGCTGCACCTCCTGCGGAGAATGCGTCGACGCCTGCTCTTTTAAAGCCATTAAGCTGGAAGGTCAAAAAACCGGAAAAGGACATAGCAAGAAGCGTGGGAATTAAAATCGACCGTGAAAAATGCATCATGTGCGGCAACTGTCTACCCAGCTGCCCCTTCGGACTGCTGGAAGAAATTGACGGCGAGATACGGGTAAAAGAAGGCTGCACCTCCTGCGGCGCCTGCGTGGATGCCTGCAGCTGCTTGGCAATAACCATCGAAGCGCGGGCAGCCACCGCTCCGGCGGATAATACCTCGCTCGGTATCTGGGTCTTCGCCGAGCAGTGGCGCGGCAGCTTAAAAAACGTAACCTACGAGCTTCTGGCCAGAGGCCGGTCTCTGGCCGATACTTTAAAGACCGATTTAAGCGCCGTCTGCTTCGGACACGATGTCAAGGACACAAACAGTCTCATCGCCGGCGGCGCCGATAAAGTATTTCTCGTGGACGGCCCTGATTTAGCCGACAATCAGGAGGATTTCTTTACCAGTAAGCTCGTCGAGCTGATTAAAGAGCACAAACCGGAGATAGTCCTGGCCGGGGCCACCGCGCTGGGGCGCGCTTTTATACCCCGCGTTGCGGCCATTTTGAATACCGGCCTCACCGCCGACTGCACTGGCCTCGATGTAGACACGGATAAAAGGCTCCTGCTGCAAACGCGCCCTACCTTTGGCGGGAACATCATGGCCACCATCATCTGCCCGAACAAGCGCCCCCAGATGGCTACCGTCCGCCCGCGTGTGTTTAAAAAGAGCGCGCCCGACGATAAGCGCCGGGGGCAGATTATCAAAGTAGATTTCAAGCGCGAAGGCGTGACCTCCAAGACCAGACTACTAAACTTCCTCGATGATATCACCGAAAAGGTCAAGCTGGAAGATGCCGATGTTATCGTTTCGGGCGGGAGAGGGCTGGGCAAAGCCGAGAACTTCAAGCTGCTCGCCGAGCTGGCGGAAGTCCTGGGCGCCGCTTTAGGCGCTTCCCGTGCGGCGGTGGACGAGGGATGGATTCCCTACTCGCACCAGGTCGGGCAGACCGGCAAGACCGTTTGCCCTAAACTCTATATTGCCTGCGGTATCTCTGGCGCCATCCAGCACCTGGCGGGCATGCAGACCTCGGATGTCATCGTCGCCATCAATGACGACCCCAACGCGCCCATCTTCCAGGTGGCCCATTACGGCATCGTCGGCGACCTTTTCCAGGTAGTGCCCCTGATGATTAAGAAGATTAAAGGGTAAATAGTATGCTAAATAGGTGTTAACTAGAGGGCAATAATATTCAGCTTGCTTCTATTGCTTTAATTAGTCCTTAATGATATCATCTAGGCAAATATCTATCTGGTATGACAGTTATATATTTTATGTCTGTTTTAAGTAGCTTTTTATTATCCCCAGTGATTTTATATTCTAGCGTGCTTTTTAAGGTGGGAAAAAATCATCAATAAATTAGTATCCCGTGAGCCTAGACGAAAATCTCTCGGTTTTTATACTACCGCAGAAGCTTCTCGTATAGCACAAGTTCCCTTATGGACTGTAAATTCATGGAAACGCAACGGTATCATTATTCCTTCAGTAAAATGGACTGATGAATTTCGTCAAGAACATATAGGGCATACGTTTGAGACGACTGTTTTTATTAGATTATTGAGAATGTTGAGAGACAAAGGTATTAGTCTCATTAATGCTGTTAATGCTATCAAACAAATAAATACGCGTTTTGGATATCCAAGTAAAAGATGGGTAGAAGCCAGAATATGGGTAGAAGCAAAAGAGGTTTTTGTTTACGATAGTAAAGATACATGGGACACTACAGATGTTACAAGAGGTCATCAAAAAGTTGCAGAATTTATTTTTGGTAAAGAATTCACTTTGCTCAAAGAAAGGGCAGACGCCCTATTAATCCCTTCACAATTCATGGATTATGTTGAAATTGACCCCTCAATCCAAAACGGATTGCCAATAATATTAGACACCACAATATTAACTAGTGTAATTCATAAGATAAAAATACAGGGATATGAATTTTCAGAAATTAATGAAATGTATCCATTTATCCAGCGTTCAAAATTAATAGGTGCAGAGGAGTACGAAACATATCTGGACAAAGTAAACTTGAATTAGGTGCACTTAGAGTTTATACAGACGCAAGTGTAACTGTGCCTGTAGTGGATATATTGTTGTTATTAAAATGGGATGTCAAAACAGCGAAAGAAGCAAATCTCACTGGTAAAATAGATGATACCGTCTGGGTCGTTTATGCTAGAAAGCATAACCGTATCAGCATCACTTTTGATGAACTTCAAAAAGAGCAAGGAATAAGGATCTCACATGAATTACGACGACGCGGAGGGAAAATAATTCGTTTACAGGGTGGTCCTCAACAAAATACATACCGCGCTATAGGTAAGTTATTATTCCACTATCCTACTTGGTACACATTCTTTGAAAAAGAAAATAATAATGGGGTATGTGTTATTTCTGACATCAGACAAAGATGTAGTACCTTCACACCTGAGCAATACCACCAAAAGTTTCACCCAACCGATGCCGAACAATTTAATCAATACTTAGAAAAAAGAAAGCATAAGCCTTTTCGTCCAAGAAAGCGTAAGCGAAAACCTGCACCAATTGAGCAGCAGCCACTTACATAGACTTTTTCCCATTACCAACCAGGAGTGCGCAGCGAGAGGGGGCGAAGCTCCCTCTCATCGTTTTCCCCTCTCCAAACAATAAATCTTCGGGGTTGCGCTATCTCTAGTTTGGAGAGGGGGTCAGGGGGTGAAGCGTAAAGGTAGCCCACGCTTGCCATAATACTCGTATTTCGCCTATAATATGAAGTTGTGCCTATTCCGGCTGGAGCGGAGACGAGGCGGTATGCAGATTAATGTATCCCAGCTGCTGCAGGAACCAATCGGGTCTACCAGAGAATACGATATAGACGCGGCGGCTGATATCCTCGGTGACGGAAATGAATACCGGGTGCGGGGCGAATGCCGGTTAATGCGTACCCGGCGC
The DNA here is from genome assembly GCA_050014355.1 of Dehalococcoidales bacterium. GTDB lineage: Bacteria > Chloroflexota > Dehalococcoidia > Dehalococcoidales > RBG-16-60-22 > Fen-1077. Next base: position 27,035 of record JBEKDL010000011.1, read on the forward strand.
GGTATACTGGTAAAATGCTCTTTAGATACAGAAGTAGAGCTCTCCTGCGGACGCTGTCTTAGCCGCTTCCGCCACCCGTTAAAGATTAGTTTTGAAGAGGAGTTTTTACCGACCATAGATATAACCACCGGGGTGCCGCTGCCCCAAACAGAGGAAACCGGCGTTTTCTCGATTGATGAGCATCATATACTGGATTTAACGGAGCCGGCCCGCCAGTACGCCCTGATGGCCGTCCCGATGAAACCACTCTGCCGCCCGGACTGCGCCGGCCTTTGCCAGAAGTGCGGCCAGAACCTCAATCAGGGCGATTGCGGCTGCCCGACCGGGGAGATAGACCCGAGGTGGTCGGAACTGAGCAAGCTGCTGTAGCCGCCAGCAAATAAAGATTGAAGAACGGAGTATTATTATGGGAGCCTTACCAAAGCGAAGAATCAGCAAGGCGCGCGCCGGCAAGCGGTTAAGCCACATTGCCCGGAAGCCGCCAGTGCTGGACATCTGCCCCCAGTGCCATAGTCCCAAGATGCCCCACCACGCCTGCCCGACCTGCGGCACTTATAACGGCCGGGAAGTCACCAAGATAGAGGAAAAGAAGAAAGCCGCCGGCTAATACCCCCGGTGGTGAAAGACAACGAAATGACAAACGCAGCCTGGGTGTTCCCCGGTCAGGGGTCTCAAGCGGTCGGCATGGGGCGCGACCTTTACGATAATGTAAAATCAGCCAGGTCTATTTTCGAACAGGCGGATAAAGCCCTCGGGATATCTATTTCCAGGCTCTGCTTCGAAGGTCCGGAGGATGAGCTCCGCCGGACCATCAACGCCCAGCCGGCCCTGGTGACCGCGGCCTTCGCCTGCTTGGAAGCAACCCGTGAACTCAACGGGAAAAACCTGCCAGCGCCATCTTTCTTGGCCGGCCATAGCCTGGGCGAATACACGGCGCTCGCGGTGGCCGGAGTAATCGATTTTACCACCGCTGTCCGCCTAGCGCGCGAGAGAGGCCGCCTGATGCATGAAGCCGGTCAAAAGCGCGCCGGGAGTATGGCCGCTATACTCGGGCTGGATGAATCCAAGGTGGCCGAGGTCTGCCGCCAGTCGGATACCGTGATGGCCAATATCAACTCGCCGGGACAGATTGTCATCAGCGGGGCCGCCGAAAATGTCACTAAAGCTATGGCTTTAGCTACCGCCGCGGGCGCCAGCCGGGCCATTCCGCTGCAGGTGAGCGGCGCTTTTCACTCTCCGCTGATGCAGCCGGCCGTCGAAGGCATGACCCGATACATCGAAGAAACTAAATTCAAAAGACCGTCGGTTCCCGTTATCGCCAATACGACGGCGATGCCGCTGACCGCCGCCGAGGACGTTAAAACCGAGCTCCGCAACCAGCTGACCAGCCCCGTTCTGTGGCAGCGCACTATCGAATATATGGCGGGCCAGGGTGTGTCTACCTTTATCGAGATAGGGCCGGGCAAAGTCCTGACCGGTCTCATCAGACGCATCAATAAAGAAGCCCGGACAATCAATTTAGGCGACCTGGAAGCGATAAAAGCTTTAACTAACGGCTAAGCGTCACCTCCACCGTTGGGAAGAGGAAAGTCCGAGTAATTTCCAAGGGGGGCGTTATATGAACCTATCCGGGAAAGTCGCCATCGTGACCGGCAGTGCCCGCGGTATCGGGCGGGCGATCGCCTTAAAGCTGGCCGAGGCCGGGGCGGATATCGTCGTTAATGATATCGCCGCCGCTTCGGACTACCTGGAAAGTATTTCCACGGAAATCAGGTCGCTGAACCGGCAGGTCCTGGTAGTTACCGCCGACGTCAGCTCGAAGGACGAGGTGAACCGCATGGTCGATGCCGCTATCAACACCTTCGCGCACATCGACATCATGGTCAATAACGCCGGGGTCACCCGCGACCAGCTCCTGATGCGCATGACCGATGAAGAGTGGGATACGGTGCTTAACATCGACCTCAAGAGCGTATTTTTATGCACACGGGCAGTCCTGCGGCACATGCTGCGGCAGCGCAGCGGCAGAATCGTCAACATCGCCAGTGTGGTGGGCATCATTGGCAACGCTGGGCAGGCCAACTATGCCGCCGCCAAAGCGGGCGTCATCGCCTTTACGCGTTCCCTGGCTAAAGAGGTGGGCTCGCGCGGCATTACCGCCAACGCCGTGGCACCCGGCTTTATCGACACCAAGATGACGGAAAAGCTCGACGGCAAACAGAAGCAGGCGCTCCTGGAGCACATCCCCCTGGGGACTATCGGCACACCGCGTGATGTCGCCGAAGCCGTGGCTTTCCTGGCTTCCGACGAGGCAAAATACATCACCGGGCAGGTCTTAAGCGTGGACGGCGGCATGGCCCTGGGGTAAAACCTTCAGAACCATTTATTCCCTCGCCGGCTTATTCTCCGGTATTTCAATCTCCGGGCGGTTGTGCCGCAGGCGCCATTCCTTCAGGCAGGAAAGCACTTCGGCATCGGTGATATCATGCCAGTAACGGTAGTAGTCCGATAGATAAAATATTTTCTCTTTCCCGACAGCGCAGGTGACCACGCTATCGGCTATCTGGCGTACCTCACTGATTATATGCTCCGGCCCGACAGGCACCGCGGCCACTATTTTCTCTGCCCGGCGGTGGCGCAGCGACTCTATAGCGGCCCTCATAGTGTAACCCGAAGCCAGTCCGTCATCCACGATAATTACTATCCGTCCGGATAAGGCCAGGGGGCGCCTATCGCCGTGGTAGAGAAAGCTGCGCTGGCGGATATCCGCCCTCACCTGGCTTACCTGGTAATTTATCTGCTGCTGCGTCAGGCCGGCCTGCCTGACAATTTCTTCATTGAGAATCATCGTGCCGTCGTCAGTTACCGAGCCAAAGCCGCCCTCCGGGCTTAAAGGCAGGGGAATTTTCCTGGATATGATAAGGTCGAGCTCGGCGTTGAGCGCCAGGGCTACTCCCAGCGCTACGGCGGCGCCGCCGTTAGGAATTCCCAGCACGATAACCGATTTGTCGGCATAGGCTGAAAGCCTTTCGGCGAGCTTGCGGCCAGCATCATAGCGGTCTTCAAAAAGCGGCTCAATATTGGAATGACGCATGGTTTCTACTTTATCAGCTTGAATTCTTTAACGTCCACCAGCCCGAGGTCGGTCAGGCGCAGCTCCGGGATGACCGGCAGTGCCAGGAAAGAAAGCGCGGCGAACGGCGCGGGTAGGGTCGCGCCCAGGCTTTTCGCGGCTGTTTCCAGCTTTTTGAGTCCTTGAACCACGTCCCCCAGCGGCGCATTGGCCAGCAGCCCCGCGATAGGCGTGGCCAGGCTTTCCACGACTTTGCCTCCCGCCGCCGCCACCAGCCCTCCCTGCATACGCTCTATCTCTTTCACCGCAGCCAAGATATCTTCGTCATTAGTTCCGACGGCCACGATATTGTGAGAATCATGGGCGGTGGAGGAGGCTAACGCCCCTTTTTTCAGGCCGAAGCCGGTTACCAGCCCCAGGCCGATGTTGCCGGTAGCCTTATGCCTCTCCACTACCGCTGCCTTAAGTATATCGCGGGCGGTGTCCGGCACGACACAGCCATCAGCGATTTTCACCTTCATTATCTTATTGCGCGTCACTATCTGCCCCGGAATAACCTCGATAACATGGTGGCTTTCGCCAGAGGCCCGGAGCTTTAACGCTTTAATACCAAAGGGTTTGATATTTATAGTATGGGTCAATCTGCTACCGCCGGGAGGGACGGTAAAAAGCGCTTTCCCTTCCCGCGCCACCATCCTACCGCGGTAGAAGACGGTATCAATCTTGAAATTTTTTATATCGTCCAGCACGATGAGATTGGCAAAATAGCCGGGTGCTATCGCCCCCAGCCTATCCAGCCGGAAATACCGCGCGGCGTTAATGGTAGCCAGCTGTAAAGCCCGTATAGGTTCCAGCCCCAGCCGTATCGCTTTGCGCACCACGGCATCGATATCCCCATCGTAAAGAATGTCGCCGGCATGTCTGTCGTCTACCACGAAGAGGCACCGCGCATAGGTCTTATTGGTGACCAGAGGCAGGAGCGCTTCGAGGTTTTTCTCCGAGGAGCCCTCCCTTATCATGATGTGCATGCCCCGCCGTAGTTTTTCCTCCGCCTCGGCAAGGGTTACGCACTCGTGGTCGGAAGTAATGCCGGCGGAGATATAAGCGACGAGGTCTTTCCCGCTTAAACCGGGGGCATGGCCGTCAATGATTTTACCCCGCGCCGCCTTTATTTTAGCGAGCATGACGGCATCGCCGGAGAGTACACCCGGGTAGTTCATCACCTCGCCCAGGCCGAGGCAGTTGCGAAGCCGTAAAATCTTCCTAATATCTTCCGGGCCGATTTCCGCGCCGGAGGTCTCCAGATGGGTGGCCGGGACGCAGGAAGGCGCCATCAGGAACAGGTCAAAAGGCAGGCGGCGGGCGCGGTCCAGCACATATTTAATGCCTTCCCGACCGCAGACGTTGGCGATTTCATGCAGGTCGGTGACGATGGCCGCCGTCCCGTGCGGTACGACGGCCCGCGCGTACTCGCCGACATCGAGCATCGAGCTTTCCAGGTGGACGTGCCCGTCGATGAGGCCAGGCGCCAGGTATTTGCCCTTTAAATCGATGGTCTCTTTAGCCCGGCGATAGTCGCCCACCCCAGCCACCCGTCCGGCAGAAATGGCTACGTTACCTGTTTCTAATGCGCCGTTGAAAGTATTGACGATTTTTGCACCGGTTAAAAGAAGGTCGGCCGGGGAATCTCCTCTGGCCACAGAGATTATTTGTTTTATTTTACTTGCTGGTATCATGCCGTTCACACTCGATGTATCGCATAAAGGCGGGGATATCGCTCAAGTCCTGCAAGTAGTAAGAAGGCGATTCAGCCATAAGTCTATCTTTGGCGGCGGAGCCGGTGCCCACCGCTATCGTATTGACGCCCGCCTTTTTCCCGGCCGAGATATCATGCGGAGAATCGCCGATGATGTAGATGTTTTCATCAAGAATAATACCGTGGTTGAGATTACGCGCCCGGGCGATGCCGGTACGGATCAGCTCCGTCCGGTCTTCGCTATCGGAGCCGAAGCCGCCGAGCGAGAAGTAGCTATCGAGGCCGCCGCGTTTTAACTTGAGATAGGCCGCCGGCTCCAGGTTGCCTGTTTCCAGGCCGAGCATGATTTCTTCTCTGGCGGCGAGTAAAGGTAAAAGCTGCGCGACGCCGGGCATCAGGCGAAAGGGACATCTATTTAGCTCGCCGGGGAGCAGTTCCAGATACCGAACGGTAACCTGTTCAAGCTCACCGCCCTGAAACGGTCTTCCCAGCAGTGTTAATGCTACGTCCTTGAAAATCCCGAGGTCGGTGCGGCCGGAAAACGGCACGTTTTGCCGCGGGTTCTTAAGCCCGAAGATTTCACCAAATGTTTGGTTGATGGCCTGGCGCGTGGCGTCATCGGCCCGGAGCAGCGTGCTGTCTATATCAAAAAGAAGGAGAACCTTCATTTTCTATCCTTTGCCCGGCACTCCTTATCATCCTCTAGATAGCAGATATCCGGCAGGTTGCGGTATTTCTCGTCGCAGTCAATACCGTAGCCGACGATGAACTTGTCCGGTAAATCCCGCCCGATGTAGTCTATCTTGACCGGAACGCGCCGCCGGGAAGGTTTATCCGTCAGTGCGCACAGCCGGAAAGAAGCCGGCTTTTTCTTTTTCAGATAGTCCATGAGGAACGCCACCGTGATGCCGGTATCGATGACGTCTTCGACCATCAGTACGTGCCGGCCTTTAATCGCCGAGCGCAGTCCCTGCACTACTTTCACCTTCCCTGAGGTCTCCTGGCCGCTACCATAGCTGGAAAGCCGGATAAAGTCCACTTCCAGCGGGAAATCGAGCTGGCGTACCAGGTCCGCCAGGAACACGAAAGACCCCTTTAAAATCCCGATGATTAAGGGTTCCTTATCCCGGTAGTCCGCGGTGATTTGCGCTGCCAATCGCTTTACAGTGGCCTCTATCTCACCCCGGGGAAAAAGCCTGTGCAACTCCGGCTGTGAATCCATATGTGTTGGATTATAATCTATATAAAGAGGTGTGTCTACCGAACGCGATATTGAAATCCTTGATGACAGCCGTTATTATTAGTCAAGACTAGATTATTGTGTCCCGAGGAGGATAGATATGCTGCTACAGGATAAAGTCGCTATCATTACCGGGGGCGCTAAAGGGATGGGGAGGGGCATGGCCCTCAAATTCGCCGAGGAAGGCTGCGCCGTCGCCATCGCCGATATCGCCTTGAAAGAGGCTGAAGAAACCGCGGCTGAAATCAAGAAGAAAGGCGGCCAGGCGCTTGCGATAAAGTGCGATGTCACCAATGCGCGGCAGGTGACCGAGACTGTCGCCAGGGTGCTCGAAAAGTTCGGTAAAATCGATATCCTGGTCAATAACGCCGGGGCCATCGCCGCCCACACACCCGTGGAAGACCTGACCGAAGAAGCCTGGGATAAAGTGCTGGCCCTGAACCTGAAAAGCGACTTCCTGTTCTGCAAATACGTTGTGCCGCACATGAAAAAGAGGAGGTCCGGGAAAATAATCAACCTCTCTTCCATCGGCGCTATCCAGCCGCCCGCTCACGAAATTCACTACAATACCGCTAAAGCCGGGGTCATCGGTTTTACGACCGACCTCGCGAACGCGCTGGCGCCTTTCAACATCAATGTCAACTGCATGCTGCCGGGTCCGGTGCGGACGAACTTTTACGATGAGCGCGTCAGCAAGATGACAGAGACCGAGCGTGATGCTTTCTTTAAGCGCCTGGGTAAAAAGGTGCCTCTAGGGAGGGTAGGCACGCCGGAGGACATGGCCGGCGCCGCTCTGTTTCTTGCCTCCGGCCTTTCCGACTATATCACCGGGCACGCGCTGTATGTCTCCGGTGGTTTGCCGCTACAGCCGCTGCCGACGGCTTAAAACGCTACTGTCATTGCGAGGAGCGACCCGCGCGTCAGAGGAATTGTTTTAGGTAGATACCCACGGGCAGAGCCCGTGGCACTTTACAGGTCAAGCTTTGCTTGACCTGAATCCTGGCCCCCCTGCCATCTTACATACTCAGTGATTTGTTTCTCGTCTAACCCCACTGTAGAA
>JBEKDL010000012.1:0-33593 GCA_050014355.1 Dehalococcoidales bacterium
CGTTACTTGTATTTCTGAATTCCCTCTCATCTAAGCCTCCGTTTACTACGTTGGCTCTAATCTACCATATTCCGCCCATAAAGTCAGTTACCCGGAAGAGACTTTTTCAGCACCCTGCTAGGATGTACCTCGATGGTGATCGGACCGAACTTACCTGGATTGGTTGGATCACCCAATCCCGACACCTTGTAGGGAAGCGGAGGATATACTTTACGCCTTTGTTTTCCATAGAAATCTACAATTTTCGAGAAATCTATAGTACCATCGGCAGCTTCGTAATTAGAATGCACACAACAAAGCTAGTACCGCCACAGATGCTCTGGCAGATCAAGTTCATTCATCACCTTAACGGCGGCTTGCCATGCCCAACCACCCTGTTGATTTATCCACTTCTGCCGCTCTTCGTAAGAATCTGCTAGTGGATAACCCATCACGGGTAATTTCCGTGCCATTTTAATTGATTGTCCCCACTCTGGCCATTGGTGTAACATATATTCAAAAGTCTGTGGTGACAGAAAAGACCGTCCGTTTTTACCCTTCTTTAAAACCTGGCCGCTGAAATTCATCATTTGAGCCTATCATATATCAAATCAAAACACCCATCAAGCAATTCCAGTGATAATCAAGGCAGGATACTTTTTTATCTAATCCTTTTCGTTTAAATGACGAGCATCCACTTATTTAGCGGATTATCCAAGCCCCATACGATTTGCTAAGTTGGTGTTGTCCATGGCCTCCAATGCTTCTTCTATTTTTAACTCCTGAGTATAGCGGCGAGTCATTTCAAGTGTTTTATGTCCAAGTAGAAGTTGTAACAAGAAAGGATCCTTTAACTCCCTTAAAGCATTCAGAGCGAAGGTGTGGCGTAATCGATGAACGGCTCCTGCCCCGTTAACACCCGCTCTTTCCTTGATTCTTCTAAAAGCGATATGTATCCCATCCACTGTCAGTCTCGTGCCCTCTTCTGTAATCCATAGCCAATCTCCGGTCAATGGTTTAGCTCGGCGCTCCCGCAATGCTATATATTTCCAGAGCGCTTTTCTCGCCAAGGGTTGTATGGCGAAAGGCCGCTTCTGGCCACCCTTGCCAATCACTGTACCGCGACCAGCTTCTAAATCAAGTTCGTGGAGACTGAGATTAGCTAACTCGGATAGCCTGATTCCAGTAGTAGCGTACAGCAAGATGGTAACCTTGTTTCTGCATCCAAGGAACTGTGCACCAGTTGTAAAATCCGCATCACAGACAGCAACTAGCCTACGCAGTTCTTCAGAAGAATAAGGCTTCGGTGGTTGCTCTTTGGGAGGTTTGACCTTTATGTTTTCGAGAGGGTTCTGTTCCAGCAGCTTTTCAGCTACAGCCCAGCGAAAAAGAGTCCTTAAAGTGCGGTAGTAGCGCCAACCCCCTGTCTTTGAAGGCTCCCGGCAGTTCTCAGAGCCATTGCCTTCGGTTCCCCAACGGTTCTTGGCATTACCAGCATAGGCCAAGAATTCCCGCAACATCCAAAAATCTATAATGCGAGAATCATCCGGCCAGTCATGCTGACGGGTATACCACAAAAAGCGTCGGAGGTTACTCTGGTAGTAGCTGACAGTTGAAGGAACTTTTCCCTCAACTTGAAGTGAGAAAATGAATCCCTGCACCAGGGTCTGCAGAGACAATTGAGCCCTGTCTCTCATTTCTTTTTTGGGGGGCCAGCCGAAATATTCTATTTTGCAGAGAGGCCCTTGGTCTAACGCAACCTTACTTAGCTTTGCTCTTGAGATGGTTGCTTATGGTCAAGAGCCTTTTACTTAGCTTTATGGTGGCAGCGGGTGGATTTGAACCGCCGACCAAGGGCTTATGAGTCCCCTGCTCTACCCCTGAGCTACGCTGCCAGCCTAGGAAAATATATCATCAAGAGACGCGGACTGTCAATGGCGCTTAATTACCCGGGTACTCACGGCTTTAAAGCTGGCGTAGACCTGTGTTCCCTTTGTTAATCCCATTTCCTCCGCAGAGCGCCGGGTGACCAGTGCGACTATCGGGAAACCGCAGTCCACGGTGACCCTGACCTGTGACCCTATGGGGAATACCTTCAGGACCTCTCCCGTTAGACAGTTGCGGGCGCTGGAGCACACTTTTTCAGGTGAAGGCAGCATAATCGTGACATCATCGTAGGGCAGCAGGACGATAACGTCAGTGCCTGGGACCACTTCGGAGCTAGCATCGATAGACTGGCTGCCGACCTGTATCGTGGCCAGTCCCTTGTCCTGGGCTGTCACCACGCCGCGTAAAATATTCCCCGCTTCGACAAAACTGGCCACCTTTTCATCCGCGGGAGAGGAAAATACTTCGGCAGGGGTGCCTATCTGGGCGATACGCCCGTTCATTAGCACCGTCACGCGGTCGGCGAGCACCAGTGCCTCGTTGCGGTCATGCGTAACCATGACGGTGGTGATTCTCGTTTCATTCAGGACGCTCTCAAAATCCTCCAGCAGTGCCTGCCGGGTGGGGCTGTCCAGCGCGGTGAAAGGTTCGTCAAGGAAAAGGACTTCCGGCTGCAGCACGAAGGCCCGCGCCAGGCTGGCGCGTTTGGCCTCCCCGCTGGAAAGCGTCCGCGCCTGTCTTCTGGCCAGCGATGCGATGCCGAAACGCTCCAGCCATTTCCGGGCCCTGGCTTTTACTTCGTCACGGCTGAAATTACGCAGTCGCAGGCCGAGAGTCACATTGTCCCAGACGCTGGTGTTCAAAAGCAGCGATTCCTGGAACACGACCGCCAGTTTACGGTGCAGCTGCAGCACCGCTTTGTTATCGAGAACAGGAACGCCCCGGTAAGATACTGTGCCCGTCTGCGGGCTGGTGAGCCGGGTCAGGCAAAGAAGCAGAGTAGTCTTGCCGGAGCCGTTCGGGCCGATGATGACAAACACTTCGTTATGGTGAACTTCGAGCGAAGGCACATCCAGCACTTTCTGCCCGCCGTAGCTGACAGAAAGGTCTTTAGCTTCAATCATCGGTCTCAAATCTGTCTGGGGGTGGCTCATCGCGATTTAGACCTCTGCTGCACAAGCGTTAGAACGAAATTAACAAGGAAAACCAGCGCCAGAAGAATGACGCTCAAGGCGATGGCATAGGAAAAATCGCCCTTGCTGTTTTCACCGACGATAGCCGTGGTCAGCACGCGCGTCTGTCCGAAAATATTGCCGCCCACCATCATCGAGGCGCCTACCTCGGAGATAACCGCCCCGAAACCCGCCATGATGGCCGCCAGCAGCGGCAAACGGGCTTCTTTTAAAAGAAGCCAGACGAGCTGCACCCGTGAAGCTCCCAGCGAAAGTATCTGGAGGCTTAGTTTGGGGTCGAGCTGCTGCGTGGCCGCCATGGTGAACCCGGCCACGATGGGAAACGAGATGATAAACTGGGCGATGACCATGGCCGAAGGAGTATAAAGAAGATGCAGTATCCCCAGGGGCCCGTTACGCCAGAGAAAGATGCTGACCACCAGCCCTACCACGACGGGCGGCAGCCCCATGCCGGTATTGACCAGGCTGACTAAAAATTTCCTTCCCGGAAAGCGTACCAGACCGAGCGCGCTGCCCGCGGGTATCCCGACCAGGAGGCTAAGCAGCGTGGCCGCGCCGGAAACGAGCAGGGAAAGCGAGGCTATCTTGATTATCTGCGGGTCGCCATGCACCAGCAACCAGAAGGCCTGCTTGATTCCCTCGAAAATCATGTCCATATTTAAAAACTAAATAAAGGCCCCTGATAGCCTGACATCGTTGCTTCAGGAGCCTTTATATTTTATCGCTTGTGGGCTATTAAGTCACGCCAAGCTAATAGCTGCCGAGTGAGGCTTCAGTCTTGCCAGCGTCGGCGATGAAAACGGGCTTGCCATACTTATCAATCCCGAATTTGGCGATGATGTCCTGTGTCGCCGGGTCTACCATGAAATCGGAGAAAGCCTTAGCGCTGGCGGCATTGACGTTGGGGAATTTATCCGGGTTGACCTGGATGACGTGGTAAATGTTTATCAGTGCCGGGTCGCCCTGCACCATGATATCCAGAGTGAATATTTTACTGGTTAGATTCAGGACATAAGTCGCCGTATCCGTTAGGGTATAAGCATTTTTCTCCGAGGCGATGCGCAGCAGGTCGAGCATGCCCGTGCCAGTACCTCCTTCTTTATACCAGCTCGGGTTAGCCGTGGAGTTATCCGCCACGCTGATGCCGATTTGCTTAAAGAGCGATTTATCCGTTGTATCCGTGCCGGAGTTATCACCGCGGCTGTAAAAAGTGGCTTTTGCGTTCGCGATTTTTTGCAAGGCGTCTGTGGCAACCGTTATGCCTTTAATGCCGGCCGGGTCGGACGGCGGGCCTACTATCAGATAATAATTGTGCATCACGAGCCTGCGGTTAATGCCCACTCCTGAATCCATGAAAGGCTTCTCGAGGACAGGGGAGTGGACGAGGACGACATCGGCGTTGCCCTGCTGCCCCATGGTAATGGCGGCTCCTGTACCGACGTATACAGGTTTGATTTTATAGCCGGTCTTCTGCTCGAAGATGGGGATTAACGTGTCCATCAGTGTCGAGTCACGGGTGCTGGTGGTGCTGGACATGATAACTTCCGGGTTAGCCGGTTTGGGTGGTGTCGTTGATGTGGTGGTCACCGTAGTGGTTTTCGCCGCGGTCGATGAAGGAGGTGTAGTTGTTGTTTCTTTGGAGCAGCTTGATGCTAATGCCATCACACTGAAGAGCAGCGTTACCATCAACAAAAAGTTGGCAAGTTTTAGTTTCATCGTTTTTCCTCCTGATAAAATAATAGATTTAAAACCGACGTTATGTTATAAAACACATAACGACCAGATTATAACATGGAAGCGTTATGGGTGCAAGTACATAACGAAGTGTGAAATTTGTTTTGACGGCTGGCGTAGCTTCTGATACAATTTAATTGAAACCTTCATATGACGGAAAACCCCAGTATTTCGTGTCCTGGCAAATAGGGAATAATTGCGCACACGGGAATTTCAAGTTCGGGCGGAAAATAGGAGGGGGAGATAAAGGATATATCGGGCACTTTTTACATTGAAGGAGAACGGTAATGAGTGTAGAAGGCAAAGTGGCCCTGGTCACGGGTGGCTCGGGAGGACTCGGTAGTGTCCATTGCCTCGCTCTGGCCCGCGCGGGATGTAATGTAGCCGTGGTCGGACACACTCATTTAGATAAAGCGGAGGAAGTTGCCGGGAAAATCCGGGCGATGGGGAGGAAATCCCTGGCCCTGAAAATGGACGTGTCACACTTTGATGAAGTCCAGGCCGGGGTAAAGAGAGTTGAACGCGAACTCGGCCCGGTGGAAATCCTGGTCAGTAATGCCGCCTTCGGCATCGTGCGGGCGGTAACGGTAGTCAACATGAAAAACGAGGACTGGGAACATGATGTAGCGGTGAACCTGACGGGCGCCTTTAACATAATAAAGTGCTGCCTGCCGGGGATGCTGGAACGGGGGTGGGGGCGCGTTATCATCATTTCCTCGATTACGGGAACGATGGGAGGCTTCGGACAGTGCAGCTACGCGGCCACCAAGGCCGGGCTCATTGGCCTGGCCAAGACGGTGGCCCTGGAAGGGGCGCGCAAAGGCGTCACTTGCAACGCTCTCGTGCTGGGAATGATTGAAGGCGGCGCTTACTTCGAGGTAGCGCCGGAGTTCCGGGAACGCATCAATAAACGCATGGCGATGCGCCGTCCCGGCAAGCCGCAGGAGGTCAGCAACCTGATTGTCTTCATGGCTTCCGAAGAATCGAGCTATATTACCGGTGAAGCCATCGAGATAAGCGGCGGCGCCGGCCTGTTTACATTTTAACGATAATGTCATTGCGAGGAACGCAGCGACGTGGCAATCTCAATCACCGACTTGAACGTAGTTGGGGATTGCTTCGCCTCCCGACTGCGTCGGGATGGACTCGCAATGACCGGATAGGTAATTTTAGTAGAAAAGGAGTAACGTATGAACGAAGCAGTCATTGTGAGCGGCGTGAGAACGGCCGTCGGTAACTTCGGGGGCGCTTTGCAGGATGTCCCGGCGGTCAGGCTGGGCGCTATCTGCATCCAGGGTGCCATGAAAAAGGCGGGTTTGAGGCCGAAGGGAGATACAACCTTTGCCCCGGAAGCCCTGAAAGACCAGGGGCTTATCGACCTGGAGAAAAAATACGCCGCCTGGGACAAATCGGCGCAGGAAGTCGTGGTCGATGAGGTAATCATGGGGAACGTGCTCCAGGCGGGGCAGGGGCAAAACCCGGCCCGGCAGGCGGCTATCTATGGCGGCATACCCAAGGAAACGAACGCCTTTACGGTGAATAAAATTTGCGCCTCCGGCATGAAAGCGGTGGCGCTGGCTGCCCAGTCCATCAAGGCGGGCGAAGCTGAAGTGGTCATCGCCGGTGGCATCGAGAACATGAGCTTGGCGCCCTATTACGCCCCCAGGATGCGCTGGGGCGCCCGCATGTTCAACACGGAGATGGTGGACGGCATGGTGCAGGACGGCCTGTGGGAGATATTCTACAACTACCACATGGGCATGACCTCCGAGAACATCGCGGTGAAGTACGGCATCAGCCGCGAGGAGCAGGACAGGTTCTCGCTCGAAAGCAACAACCGCGCCCTGGCGGCCATCAAGAACGGCACTTTCAAGGAAGAGATTGTGCCCGTCGAAATAAAGGTTAAAAGAGAGGTCAGGCAGTTCGATACCGATGAGCACCCCCGCGAGACCTCCATGGAGCTGCTGGGCAGACTGCCTGCCGTATTCAAAGCGGACGGCTGTATCACCGCCGGCAACGCCTCGGCCATCGTTGATGCAGGCGCGGTACTGGTAGTGATGTCGGCGAAGAAGGCGCAGCAGCTCGGACTCAAACCCATGGTGACCATCCGCGCCTACGCCACAGGCGGCGTCGACCCCGCTTACATGGGGCTGGGAGTTGTCCCCGCCACCAGGAAAGCGCTCAAACTGGCCGGCTTGACCCTTAAGGATATGGACTGCATCGAGCTGAACGAGGCTTTCGCCTCGCAGTCTATCGGCTGTGTCCGCGAGCTGGACATCGATATGGCCAAGACCAACCTCCACGGCGGCGGCATATCACTCGGCCACCCCATCGGCTGCACCGGCGCCCGCATTATCGTCACGCTCGCCCACGAAATGAAGCGGCGCAGTCTTAAATACGGCCTGGCGACCCTGTGCATCGGCGGCGGGCAGGGTATGGCGATGATAATCGAAAGAAAATAAACAAAATAATCAGGCTCTAAATAGTCGGGGCTTCACCGTTTAGGTGAAGCCCCGACTTCATGTTAAAATACTGCTTCAATCAGCTATTTGGGCATACCAGGCATCATTTTCTCCGCCGCCTTTATGGTTTCAAGGAAAGACTTCATTGATTCGTCGAAATCAGCCAGCGGATAAATCTCACTGTCATAATACGCGAGAATAGGTATAGAGTTCTGGTCTTTCACCCATTCTTCGGCGTTCTTATAGTCAAGGATAACCACGGAGCAGGCTGCGGGTGAATAATAATATTCCAGGATTTTGCCTTCCTTCTTCTGCTGCTTTATGGCGGCCACGCTTATCTCCATGAGTTGCCGGGTAACAGCAGGTGGAAGCATCGTGAGTGTGTCCTTCGGCTTGCTAATGGACAGGAATTTCATCTTTCTTCTCCTTTATTAATGGATACAATAATATGGTAGATTACCATATTTCCTAAGACTTTCATCACCTCCCTGCTACCGGAAAGTAAACCGCCCTATTTTTTTAACCTTCACCTTTACTTCTTCGCGGCCTTGGCGCGCTCTTCATACGCTTTAATTGCTTTTTCATCCATCTCAATCACAGGAATACATTCAAAGTTCATATAACCGGCCGCGGCTCTTGGCGATTGTGTCAGGCTTTGATAATATTCTTCGATGCTGGCATATTCACCGATACTTATTACACCTTTTGGAGTGGAATAAAAATGCAGCTTGTCACCCATTTTCTTTTTATGATTAATTATATATTCTGCGGATGAAGCATTTAGCTTAGCTTTCTCGGCCTGCGGGAGAGAATAATACACGTCTTTTACGGTACTGATTGTCAGGAATTTCATCTTTCTTCTCCTTTATTTTGGATATAACAGTGTGATGGATTAACGTATTTCTTAAGGTCAACATCACCTCCCCGCCGCGGGAACGTAAACATAATAATTTATTAACAATTTCAAAAAAAGCTTTTTATTATACCATTTTTTTCTTAGCTGTCAATATTTATTACATTCAGGCTATTCCTTAACAGTATTCGGTTGTGTTAAAATATTAGGATAATTCTGACCGAGAGGTTGCGGCAATGACAAAATTAGTCGGCTGGCACTGGGGAACAGATAGTAAAAAAGGACTAACACCAGAGCAATCGCCGGAAGAACCTCCGCGCGTCGAGTCGATTACCTGGGGCGACCTCACCTGGGTGAATATCCAATCTCCGACTAAACGCGAAATCGAGTGGCTGGCCAAAAACTATCAATTCCACCCTCTGACCCTCGATGACTGCCTTAGCCGCAAACAAATCTCCAAAATAGACGTATATCCCGGATATCTCTTCTTCATCTTTCACTACCCTCTTTACCACAAAGAGACCCGTATAGCTACCAAGCGGCAGTGGTCAGCTTTCATCGGCGAAAACTACCTGGTCACGGTCCATACCGAAGAAATGAAAACGCTGGTAGCGCTTTTCCACGATTGCCAGGTAAATGAGGAAACCCGCAAAGAGTATTTCAGCGGCGGTTCGGGTTTCCTGCTGTACCGTTTGCTCGACAGTTCAATAGACGCTTATTTCCCTGTCCTGGACAAGATTTTAAGCCTTATCGAGGAAATAGAAGACTCCGTTTTCGATGAGGAAGTCGAGGCCGCCAAGGAAATCAGCGTTTTGAGGAGAGATATCATCACCCAGCGGGCGGTCTTTTTCCCCACCCGCGCTATCTTCATCGAGATGGAAAACAAGCTCAAACGCTACAGCAAGACCGATGTCACGGCCTATTATAACGACCTCATGGACCATATTAACCGGATATGCGATACGCTGGATGAGGCCAAAGAGATAATCGAGGTGTTTAGCGATAGCGACTATACGCTGGCCACCCACCGCATTAATCGAATCGTGCGTGTCCTGAATATCCTGGCTACCATCATGTTACCGTTTTTAATCGTATCAAGCCTTTACGGGATGAACGTGCTGCTGCCTGGCGGCGTGGGAGAAGCCACGCATTTCGAGAGTTTCCTTTTTTTGCTCGTGATTATGGCGCTGATTGCGGCGCTTATGCTCTATTACTTCCACCGTCGCCGCTGGATTTAAAAAATGAAGATTTCCTACCGCCTTGTAATTTGCATCGCTATATTCATTACCTGTCTTATCGCCTCCAACGTTATTGCCGTTAAAATTATCAGCCTGGGTCATGTGGTGCTGCCGGCTGCAATTTTTATTTTTCCCGTAAGTTATATCTTCGGCGACATTCTGACCGAGGTCTATGGTTACCGCGTGGCAAGGAAAGTTATCTGGCTCGGTTTTATCTGCAATCTTCTTTTCGTGTTTTTCGTCTGGGTGGGGCAAATATTACCCGCGGCGGGGTTCTGGCAGGGACAGGGGGCTTATAAAAGCATCCTGGGCTATACGCCGCGCCTGCTTATCGCCTCTTTTTGCGGCTACCTGGCAGGTGAGTTTGTCAATTCCTTCGTACTTTCAAAGATGAAGATTCTGACCAAAGGACGCTGGCTGTGGAGCCGGACGATTGGTTCGACGGTAGTGGGCCAGGCATTCGATACCTCGATTTTTATCACGCTGGCCTTTGTTGGTACCTCTTCATTTGCACCGATTATGATTTTCAATCATTGGTGGGCGAAAGTTCTCATTGAAGCTGTGGCTACTCCTGCCACTTATGCTATAGTGAGGTGGTTGAAGAGGAATGAAGGTGTAGATACCTACGACTATAAGACGAGATATAATCCTTTCCTAATCACGAACCAGGGATAATGGTAATGAAGATACGTATCCTCGGCGCGCATAATATAGAATCGAAAGACACCGGGTGCACCTGCCTGCTAATCAACGATGTCCTTGCACTGGATGCGGGCGAGATAACATCCAGGCTGTCCCTGAAAGCGCAGCAGAAGCTCCAGGCCGTCCTGCTCACTCACCGGCATTACGACCACGTTAAAGACCTACCGGCCCTGGGCATGAATTTTTACCTGACGGGAAAAACGCTCGCAATATACACTATCCAGTCTGTTTACGAAGACCTTGCCCATTATTTATTAGACGGTACGCTTTATCCCGACTTCACGAAGAGGCCTGCGGACAAACCGGCGCTTAAGTTTACCATTGTTGAGCCCGGGCAGGAGATATCCATCGGGCTTTACAGAATACTGGCGGTACCGGTGAACCACGCGGTAACCTGTGTTGGCTATCAAATTACTTCGCCTGAAGGGAAAAAGCTATTCTATACGTCGGATACCGGCCCGGGGCTGGCGGACTGCTGGCCCTTGGTATCGCCGGACATGCTTATCACTGAAGTAACCGTCCCTAACAAATACCGGGATTTCGCTATCGAAGCCGGGCACCTTACTCCCGCTCAACTTCAGACGGAACTGGAAGGTTTCCGGACGGTCAAAGGCTATTTGCCCCGGGTAATCACCTTGCATGCTAATCCCTTCTATCAGGATGAAATAGCCGCCGAGCTGGCTGGTGTCGCCGCTGTCCTGAAGATAAACATCCTTTTAGGCCACGAGGGGATGCGCCTCGATTTGTAAGTTAAAACGCCCGATAAGTCAATGTTAAAGTTCATCGTCGACGAGAACGTGGGCAAGCTGGCGGGGTGGCTCCGGATGTTGGGGTTCGATAGCGCGTTCTTCACCGGCGTGGACGACTCCGCCATGGTCAGGCAGGCTCTCGCGGAAGGAAGGATATTGCTGACCCGCGACACGGAAATCATGAAAAGGCGGGTCGTTAATAACGGGCGGCTTAAAGCGGTCTTTTTTAAAAGCGAGGACCCGGAGCAGCAAATGCGGCGGCTCCTGATTGAGTTCGACCTTAGAGGACAGGCCCATCCTTTCACGCTTTGCCTGGAAGACAACCAGCCCCTGGTGGAAAAAAGACCTGATGAGGTAAAAGACCGTGTGCCGCCCTACGTTTTTCGGACCCAGACACAGTACATGGAATGCCCTTCCTGCCGCCGCGTTTACTGGCGAGGCACCCACTGGCAGGCGATGCAGCGGAAACTGGAAGAGCTGGCACAGGTAAACGGATAGATAGTAACGGGAGGTACGGCGATGAAAGTCTACGAAGCAACGAAAAAGCGGCGTTCGGTCAGGCGTTTCAAGGACAGGCCCGTGCCTTTTGAAGTCCTGGAGAAATGCGTCAACGCAGCCAGGCTGGCGCCGAGCGGCCGCAATAGCCAGGTATGTGAGTATATCGCCATTAATGACGCAGCTATTTTACCCGGCATATTCGAAAACATCGGCGGTTCAGTCAAGCTGCCCCCGGAAAAGGGCGGCCCGCGACCGGAGCAAACCGCTCGAGCTTACATTATTATCCTGATTAACAAAAATATTGAACCTGATGCCAATCAACGTAGAATGTCTTATTATGACGTGGGTATGGCGGCGGAGAACATCATGCTGGTAGCCCTGGAGCAGGGCCTCGGCTCTTGCCCGGTAATGAGGTACGATGAAAGCGCCCTTAAGCCGATTCTGAATATTCCGGATAATTTCGATATCGCCCTCGTCATCGTCATGGGCTATCCCGACGAAAGCCCCGTGGCAGAGGTATCTACCGGCGCGGTGGACGTAAAAGTGGACGAAAAAGGCGTGCGCCACGTCTACAAGAGGAAGCTGGCGGATATCCTTCATAAAAATGGATTTTAAGTCAGCTGAAAAATCAAAGGGGAAATCTCAAAGCCATCGCCTGAAGCTTAAAACTTGGTGATATTTCTGCTAGCCAAATTTTTGCTTTTAAGCTATGGTTTTGACTTTTAAGCTTTGAGCTTTAACTTGCCTGCCGCTTTCACTCTCTTGACCGTATTCCTATTTATTGCTACACTCAATCCAACGGGAGTTGGTATATCAGCTATGAAAATCGTCACAGCGGAACAGATGAGGCGGATTGACCGAGAGTGTGCCCGTTTGGGTATGCCTGTCAATGCGCTCATGGAAAACGCCGGCAAAGCCGTGGCGGAAGAGACGCGTAAGCATCTGGGCGCTTTAAAAGGGCAACATATCCTGTGCCTGGTCGGCGCGGGGAACAACGGCGGCGACGGCCTGGTGGCCGCCCGCTATCTTCACGAGTGGGGTGCTAAAGTCACCGTCTACCTGTGCAGCGACCGCCCTGCGGACGACGCTAATCTCAAACTCGCGGGGGAACGCGGCATTGAATGCCTCGAAGCTAAAGCCGATAAAAGCCTGAAAAAGTTCGCTGGACTGCTGGGCTCCGCCACGTGCGTTATCGATGCGCTGCTGGGCACGGGGAAAATGCGCCCGCTCGAAGGTATCTTTAAAAGCGTCCTGGAGAAAGTTAATGCAGCAAAGCAAAACCGTTCACTCTTCGTTGTAGCGATAGACTTACCCTCCGGCCTGGATGCCGATACTGGCGCTATCGACCCCGCCTGCCCTTTCGCTGATTTAACGGTAACACTGGCCTTTCCCAAGCCCGGCCTGTTCATCTTTCCCGGGGCGGAAAGGGTGGGGAGGCTTATTATCGCCGACATCGGCATACCGGAATCGCTGGCCGATTCTATTACCCTCGAGCTGCTTACGAGAGACTGGGCGCGGACAGCACTGCCCAAGCGTCCTTTAAAATCTAATAAAGGGAGCTTCGGGCGGGTGATGGTCGTGGCGGGGTCGGAAAACTATGTCGGCGCGGCGTATCTCGCCTGCTCCGGCGCTTTAAGGGCGGGTGCGGGGCTGGTGACTTTAGCGACGCCCCGGAGCCTGCTGCCGATTCTGGCCGCCAAACTGAACGAGGTAACCTATCTCCCTCTGCCGGAAAAAGAGCCCGGGGCTGTTTCCGCGGAAGCTGCGGAAATCGTCACTCGCGAGTGCGGCCAGTATGATGTCTTGCTTATCGGCTGCGGCCTGGGACAGCGCCCGGAAACCGCGGAATTTGTTAAATCCCTGCTGGGTAAAAAAGGCCTGCCGCCCATGGTCGTCGACGCCGATGGGCTTAACATAATATCAACGTTGCCGGAATGGTGGCATAAACTGCCTGATACAACCGTGCTTACCCCCCACCCCGGAGAGATGGCCCGCCTGTGCGGCCTATCCGTGGAAGAAATACAGGCAGGCCGGATGGGTATAGCCGCAAAATTTGCCGGGGAGTGGCGGAAAACGGTCGTCTTGAAAGGGGCGTATACCGCCATTGCCGCGGCGGATGGGAAATGCCGGCTAAGTCCTTTTGCCAATCCGGGCCTGGCCACGGCGGGAACAGGGGACGTCCTGGCCGGCGTCATCGCCGGGTTGGCGGCGCAGGGGCTAACGCTTTACGAGGCGGCCTCGATGGGTGTTTACCTGCATGGAGAAGCCGGAGAAAAGGTGAAAAATGACCTGGGCGATACCGGCATGATTGCCTCTGACCTTCTTCCGGCGCTGCCGGTGATTATCAAACAGATAAAACACAGGGGCTGAAGAGGAGAGAAATATGTTGCTGGCTTTTGATATCGGCAATACCAACATTAAGGCGGGAGTTTTCGACGGCGATAAATTAAGCGCCACTTTCCATCTGGCCACGCATGTCAACCAGATGCCGGACGAGTACGCGGTCTTTATTTTAAATTTGCTGCGCCAGCGCGGTATCGAGGTTGCCGGTATCAAAGAGGGGGCGATAAGCTGCGTCGTTCCGCCTCTCCATACGGTGTTTCATGAGCTTTTCGAGAGGTATTTCAATATCAGGCCGCTGGCAGTGGGTCCCGGCATGAAAACGGGTGTCCGCATCCGCTATGATAATCCCCGCGAGCTGGGCGGTGACCGCATTTCCAACGCGGCGGGGGCGCTTAGTCTCTATCGGCCGCCGATAATCGTCGTCGCCATGGGGACAGCCACGGCCTTCGACACGATTTCCAAGGAAGGCGATTACCTAGGTGGGGCGGTCGCTCCCGGCATCGCCATCGCCGCCGAGGCCCTGTACACCCGGACTGCCGCGCTCCCCAGGGTGGAGCTGGTGCGCCCGAAGCGCGCCATCGGCAGCAATACGCCGGCCGCCATGCAGTCCGGCATTATCTTCGGGTATGCCGGGCTTATCGAAGGAATTGTCACGCGAATTCAGGAAGAGCTGGGTGAAAAAGGGACAGTTGTTGCCACCGGAGGTTATTCCGACATCATTGCTAAAGAGACGAAAGTCATCGATAAAGTTAATCCCAACCTGACACTCATCGGGATTAAGGTAATACATGATTTGAATCGGGAATAGCGCGCAGGAGACTACCATGCTGAAAGATAAGACCATAGTTCTGGGTATTACCGGCGGCATTGCCGCGTACAAGGCCGCTGACCTTGCCAGCAAGCTGACGCAGGCCGGCGCTAAAGTAGAAACGATTATGACCGAAGCGGCTAAAAAGTTTATCACGCCGCTAACGCTGCGAAATATTACAAACCGGCCGGTGGTGACGGACATGTTCGAGCTTTCTTCCGAGTGGAGCGTGGAACATGTCGCTTTAGCCGAAGCCGCTGATGTGGTCGTTATCGCCCCGGCCACGGCCAATACCATCGCGCGGCTGGCGGCGGGTATCGCCGATGACATGATTGGCACGGTTGTGCTGGCGACACAAGCGCCGGTCATCATCGCCCCGGCCATGAACGATAACATGTACCGGAACACCGTCACACAGCAGAACGTGGCGGCGCTTAAGAAACGCGGTTTCACCTTCATCGGGCCGGAGTACGGTCGTTTGGCTTCCGGGAAAATCGGGAAAGGGCGCCTGGCCGATACGCTTAAAATTATCGAAGTCATCGAAAAAGTGCTCGTAAAAAAGGCGGATTTAGAGGGCAAACGCATCGTGGTGACGGCCGGCGGCACGCAGGAGCCCATCGACCCCGTACGGCACATCAGCAACCGCTCCTCGGGTAAAATGGGCTACGCTCTAGCCGAGGCGGCGCGCGATAGGGGAGCGCAGGTCACGCTGGTGACCGCCCCTGCCACCCAGCCGATACCCGATGGCGTGGAGGTGGTTAAGGTGAGGACGGCCGCCGAGATGAAAAAAGCGGTGGCGGCGGCGGTGAAAAAGGCCGATGCTCTCATCATGGCGGCGGCGCCGGCGGACTACCAGCCGAAAGCTGTCGCTAAGTCCAAGATTAAAAAGGAATCTAGGGAAAGCCTGACGCTGGAGCTGGTGAAGACGCCGGATATTTTAAGCGAGGTCACGGGAGATTTTATTAAGGTGGGCTTTGCGGCGGAAAGCGAAAACATGGTGGCCAACGCTAAAAAGAAGCTCCGGAGCAAGGGGCTGGACCTGGTGGTGGCTAACGACATTACCCAGGCCGACGCCGGCTTCGACGTGGACACGAACAGGGTGACGCTCATCGATAAAAAAGGCAAGGTTGCCGAATTGCCGTTAATGAGCAAACGCGAGGTAGCGGAGCGCATACTGGACAGGGTAAAGGGGTTGATGGGGAAGAAATAGGAGTTGATATGGATAGTTGGATTGTGCAAATGAATCCTAAATATTTTTCAATGAGTCGTGATTATCATGTTAAAGGTGATTTAGATTGGTGGGGAATAAGTAAATTTATTAATAAAATACAACCAGAAAATAGAGTATATATTTGGCATTCCAGAGAATATCGGAATTCTAAACCTGCTGGTATTTACGCTATAGGGCGTGTAATTTCTGCTCCACCTCATTCAGAGAAGAACCAGAAAATCATTGACGGATTAAAACTTAAAGAGAGGTCACTATTTTTAGATGAGAATGAATGGATTAAACAGACTAGCAAGCCTAGCCTTTTCTTTCAATATACTGATAGTTACATTGGAGATCCTTTAACAGTTGAGGAAATAAAAAAGGCTGGTTTAGGACGTCTACATATAATTACATATGCACAACAAGATATATGTTCTATTTCATTATCACAAGCAGAAATATTAGACAAATTGCTTAAATCCCATACCGCAGACCCTTAAGGAGAGTGCCCAAGAGGGGCATTAGTCCCTCTCCTTTTCCCCTCCCCCTCCTTTTGTGAAGGGGGGGATATAGGGGGTGGATTTCAAATAGCTAGAAAGGTCATCATGCCGAACACACCGGAAATAGAACAGGAAATGCCCAGGGCCTACGAGCCGGGCAATGTCGAGGAAAAGTGGTATAAGTTCTGGATGGAAAAGGGCTACTTCACGCCGAAAATCGATAAAAAGAAAAAGCCCTTCGTCATCATCATGCCGCCCCCCAACCTTACCGGCGTGCTGCACATCGGCCACGCGCTCACCGCGGCGCTGGAAGACATCATGATACGCTGGCACCGCATGAAGGGCGAGCCGACCCTCTGGCTGCCCGGCGTCGACCATGCCGCTATCGCCGCGCAGGTGGTCGTGGAGAAGATAATCGCCCAGGAAGGCACCGACCGCCATAAGCTGGGACGCGAAAAGTTCCTGGAGAGGATGCACCAGTGGACAGCGGAATGTCGGCGCACCATAACCACACAGCACATGAAGCTAGGTATCTCCTGTGACTGGTCACGCGAGCGCTATACCATGGACGAGTGGTCGAGCCGGGCGGTACGCGCCGCCTTCGTGCGCCTTTACGAAAAGGGGCTCATCTACCGCGGGGAGCGCATTATCAACTGGTGCCCGCGCTGCGGCACCGCGCTCTCCGACCTCGAGGTCGAACACCAGGACATCAGCGGGCACCTGTGGTACGTCAGGTACCCGGTCGTCGGCGAAAAGGAAAAGTATATCACCGTGGCCACCACCCGCCCGGAGACAATCCTCGGCGATACTGCTGTCGCGGTCAATCCTGAAGACAGGCGCTTTAAAGGAATGGTGGGTAAAAAAGTCCTCCTGCCCGCCGTTAACCGCGAGATACCTATCGTCGCCGATGAAGCCGTCAGCACCGAGTTCGGCACCGGCGCCGTAAAAGTGACCCCGGCCCACGACCCCGTGGACTTCGAGATTGCACAGCGGCATAAGTTGCCTCTCATCAATATCCTGAACCTGGACGTGACCATGAATGAGAACGCCGGGCCGTATAAAGGCCTGGACCGTTTCGCCTGCCGCAAGGCCATCCTCGCCGACCTGGAAAAGGCAGGGCTGCTCGTGAAAACCGAGGACTACAGCCACGCCGTCGGGCATTGCCAGCGCTGCCATACTATCGTCGAACCTATCGCCAGCCGGCAGTGGTTCGTAAAAATCGTGCCCCTGGCCGGCCCGGCCATCCAGGCGGTCAAAGACGGCAGAATCACTATCCTCCCGGAGCGTTTTACCAAGGTCTACCTCAACTGGATGGAAAATATCCGCGACTGGTGCATCAGCCGCCAGCTCTGGTGGGGCCACCGCATACCTATCTGGTACTGCCGCGAGTGCGGTGAGCTAATCGTGGCCGTAGAGACGCCCACCGCCTGTTTTAAATGCGGTTCGGCCAGAATCGAGCAGGACCCTGATACGCTCGATACCTGGTTCAGCTCCGGACTGTGGCCGCATTCAACTCTCGGCTGGCCGGGCGATACGGAAGACCTGCGCTATTTCTACCCGACCTCGGTCATGGAAACCGCCTATGATATTATCTTCTTCTGGGTCGCCCGCATGATTATGATGGGTATCGAGGACACGGGCGAAATACCGTTCCATACTGTTTACCTCCACGGCCTGATACGAGACGACACGGGAGATAAAATCAGCAAATCCAAGGGTAACGTAGTCGACCCCCTCGACCTGATGGCGCAGTACGGCACGGACGCCCTGCGCTTTGCGCTCACCACCGGCACCTCTCCAGGTAACGACTCGCGGCTTTCGGATGACAAAATGGAAGCCAGCCGCAACTTCGCCAACAAGCTCTGGAACGCCACCCGTTTTGTCATCAGGAGCATCGAACCTGGCGCCGTTATTAGTTCGTCTTTAGACAAGAGTAAGTTGACCTCCGAAGACCGCTGGATTCTATCGCGGCTGAACCGGACGATTCAGGACGTTATCAATCTCATGGAAGAATACCAGTTCGGCGAAGCGCAGCGGCAGATACACGATTTTCTGTGGAGCGAATACTGCGACTGGTATATCGAGCTGGCCAAGATAAGATTGCAGGCCGGCGATACCGCGCCGCTGCCCGTCTTGACGCATGTTTTGGAGAAAGCGTTGCGGTTGCTTCACCCGTTCATGCCTTTCCTCACCGAGGAGCTCTGGCAGAACCTGAAAAAACGGGTTGCCTGGCCCACCGCAGACTCAATCATGATTGCTCCTTACCCCGAGGCCGATGAAAAGATGATTAACCCGGAAGCTGAAAACGAGATGGAAGCCGTTTTTGAAATCGTGCGCGCCATACGGAACGTCCGCGCTGAATACAAGGTCGAGACTTCCCGCTGGATTGAGGCAAAGATATACACCGATACTTCCCGACACGATTCCATCTCGCGCTATACTGCGGCGGTAAAAACCCTGGCGCGCGCTAACCCTGTGACTTTCCTGGCAGGCGAGCCGGGAGAAAAAGCCCCGGAAAACATGCTGGTGCTGACGCTCGCACCGGCGACGGTCGTTATTCCCATGGCCAGCATGCTCGACCTCGAGGCGGAGAAGAAAAAGAAAGAAAAAGAGCTGGAACAGGCCCGCGCCGAGGCTGGCCGCCTGGAAGCCAGGCTCAAAGACGAGGCTTTTCTCACTAAGGCGCCGCCGTCCGTTATTGAAAAGGAAAGACAAAAACTCTATACTTTGAAAAATAAACTGGAAAAGCTGGAACAACAAAGCTCCAGGTCATAGGAGGTGACGCGATGTTCGAGAAAGTGGTTGTTCCCCTGGACGGTTCCAAGGTGGGTGAAGCCGCTTTACCGGTTATCCGGCATATGGCCGAAAGGTGCCCCCCGGATTCAAAGGTCCAGGTTACCCTTATCGGGGTAATAACGCTCCTGCGGCACTGGGTGGTCGTCGGTGAGGCGAGCGCGCCGGTCTCTTATACGGAAGAGGAGCTTAGTCTCATAAAAAGCCGGGTCACGGATTATCTGAAAACGACGGGAGAATCATTAAAAAGCGATAACATCGATGTCAATATCATAGTTGCTTCCGGCAATGCCGCCGAGGAAATTTTAAAAGCCGCCGACCGCGTCAAGGCGGAGTTGATAGCTATGTCTACGCACGGGAGGTCCGGGTTACGCCGTCTGGCTTTTGGCAGTATTACCGATAAAGTACTGCGCGGCTCACGCGTACCTGTGCTTATGGTACGCGCGCCCGAGGGTACGACTAACGAATGACCGGCTGTTTTGAATAATAAGTGGCTGGTGGTTCACTTTTTACGCCGGGCATCAACTTTCCTTGTTCTGCGCTTCCGCCGCCCTGACCAGCAGCGATAACCCCCGTTTAATCGCCGTGAGTTCCCCGGGAGTCAGGTCGGTTAGCGCCTCCGTAAGGTAACTCATTCTTCTTTCTCTAAGCTCGCCTACCAGTGATTCTCCCTTTTCGGTCGCCTTCAGCAACATCATACGGCGGTCTTCGGGGTTCTCGGTCCGGCTGACCAGTCCCTGTTCTACCAGGCGGTCGATGACCCCCGTTAAATTGGACGGCGTGACCTTAAGCGTAGCGGCGAGTTTTTTAAAATTGGTAGAGCCATGATTGGTAATGAAGAATAGACTCTTGACCTGGAGAATCGTTAAATTCAACTGCATCCAGGCATCCGGGCCGTGTGCTCTCATGGTCCGGTTGATGCGGCGATAAAGCTCAAACACCTCTTTGATTATTTCACTCTTTTCCATCGTTAACTACTCCATTAGCCGGTAAATTAATTTCAGGCACCTCCATGATACTAAAACAAATCAGACAGCTATTTCAAATAATATTATTACATAAAACTTAAAATATTATATATATATTGACATTTTAAGTAAAATGGACTAAAATGTCAATATGAGAATGTGGTTGGTGCATCTTGTATCCCGAACCGGTGCGGAGGAAATTCATGAACAGCATCGTTGTTGAAGGGTTGACCAAAATATATCCCCGGGTAAAAGCCGTGGATAACGTCTCTTTTACGATTGACCAGGGAGAGATATTCGGTTTTCTGGGGCCTAACGGCGCCGGTAAGACCACGACCATCAAGATACTTCTGACGCTTCTCCGGCCAACCGCGGGAAAAATCAGCATCTTCGGTATCGATGCCCTGGCGCATTCCGAGAAAATCAGGCAAATCGCGGGATATGTACCTCAAGATGTTTCCGTTGACGGCGACCTCACCGGGTACGAGAACATGCTGATATATGCCAAGCTCTACCGCGTACCCCGGGGTCAGCGGGAGCAGCGTATCAGGGAGACACTGGAGTATCTGGGAATTAATGACCGGGCCGGGGAAATGGTCAATACCTATTCCGGAGGCATGATGCGCCGGCTGGAAATCGCGCAATCATTGATAAACCGTCCCAGAGTGTTGTTCCTGGATGAGCCCAGCATCGGTCTCGACCCCAGCGCCAGAATACACATGTGGGAGTTAATAAAGCAGCTCCGGGACGAGTTCGGCGCCACGATTTTGCTGAACACCCACGATATGGCGGAAGCCGACACGCTATGCGACAGGATAGGGATAATGGACCGGGGCAAACTAATCATTATCGGCACCCCTTCAGACCTGAAATCCAGGGTGGGCGGGGACGTTTTAACTATCTCGTCACAGAGCCCCGGTTGCATGGAGAAATTACAGCACCTGGGGTACCAGGTAATGGCCCAGCCAACGAACCATCATCTCGACCTGCTGGTATCCAGCGGAGAAAGTTTGATTCCCCCGCTTTTAGAGTCGCTAAAAATAGCCGGCATCGAGGTAGAATCCGTATCGTTAAAAAAGCCTACTCTGGATGATGTTTTTCTAAAATATACTGGAACAAGGATGGATGAAAGAGACACATGGCAAGCCGCACGCAAATCGCGGAGAACGCTCCGCAAATTAAATGGCTAAATAGCCTCGGGAAATATATCTCCAGCGCTTTAGTCCTGACCGAGCTGGAGCTCCGGAAGATACGTCATGATTCCACGCAGGTCTGGGTCAGATTGATACAGCCGACGCTCTGGTTGCTCGTATTCGGCTCCGCTTTAAGCAAAATACGGCTTATCCCGACCGGTAACTATACCTACCTGCAGTACCTGACACCGGGAGTACTGGCGCAATCCGTTATATTCGTGGCTATCTTTTACGGCATTAACGTGGTCTGGGAACGGGACCTGGGACAGCTAAATAAGCTACTGTCCACACCCACCTCACGCTCGGCGATAGTGCTGGGTAAGGCTTTTTCGGCCGGGGTACGGGGCATCTTCCAGGCAGTCGCGATTCTGGTACTGGCCCTTATCATGCGGGTCCACCTGAATCTTAATCCGTTGAATATACTCGGGGTTATGGTGGTCGTCGTTTTATTTGGTATGGCTTTCGCCAGTATGAGCATGGCCCTGGCCTCCGTCTTCCGCTCGCGGGAAAGAATGATGGGTATCGGGCAGGCGATTACCATGCCCCTTTTCTTCGCCAGCAACGCCATTTATCCGGCGTCTATCATGCCTTTCTGGCTACAGGGTCTCATTAAAGTCAACCCTTTAAGCTACGTTGTCGATGCTTTGAGGGGACTCCTTCTTCCTGGTTATGCGGCCAACGCGCGCGCAGATATAATAGCTATCGCTGTATCGACTGTAGTCCTGGTATCACTGGCGGGCTGGAGTTTCCGGAGAATGGTATCCTGAAATCAGAAGTCGTTAAATCAGACCGGCAATGATGGATTAAAGTCGGTGGCCAGCAGCCGGCAGACCCCTGTTTTCTGCCAATGCCTTTTCAGATATTCAAGAGCCTTTTTAGTATCGCTGGCAATCCTGGCTTTTTCACAGCGCTTAAGGCGGTATTTGAACAGCCAGTAGTTAAACTCTTTAAGCTCGGTCAGGTTGGTGGATTTCAACTGGGCGTAGCCTTTTTCCTGCCGGAACTGGCTTAACAGGGCGTCCCTGGGCGCATCGTATAACCTGATATAAAGCTCATCGGTAGACCCGGCTTTGCTCCGTAAACCGACCACCCTTCTTTCTTTATCTACTTCCTCCTGCACCGCCATGCCCAGGGCCTCTTCAACGGTAACGCCGTAGAAATAGTTGAGGTACTGGCCGTATTTTTTCTCGCCGATAAGCTGTTTCACTTCCGCGGCGTTCAGGGCGAGCGGGGGGATACCCTGAAAGAGGAGGGCGTTTTTTTCATCTTCCGGCAGGAGATCGTCGACCGTTTCGCAGAGGCGCTCCGCCAGCAGCAGCCAGTCGAATGCTTCGCCATCGATGAGGTAGCAGTAGGAGCGCTGATTATAGTCTTCGACAGCGCTGGACCAGAGACCGAAGGCGCCCAGCATAGCAAGATACCAGTGCCGGCCGCCGGCCAGGGCCTGTTTAAAGTGGCCGATAGCTTCAGCGTCTCCGGCTGATGAAGCCCCGGATGAAACCAGATTAATCTTTGTCTGTGTCATTTTGCCCCTGTCCGGGTGAGATTGCGCTCCGCCTGCTCCGCTTTAAGTTTATCGTAAAAAGCGAGCTTGCCGGTAGTGACCAGCTCGGTAATCTTTTTGGTGATAGCTTCTCCCGCGCCCGGGATTTCCTTTAACCTGTTTTCCGCCGTCAGCTTATCCAGAGGCTCTTGAAGTTCAACAATAGAACGCGCTACTTTTTGATAAGCCCGTATCTTGAACATGTTGTCCTTCTTGAGCTTGAGCATCTCGGCGATATCGGTGAAGATAAAAGAGATTTCTAAGTTTGTCATACCTGTCTACTTCCCGTGGCAGTGCTTATATTTCTTGCCGCTGCCGCAGGGGCACGGCTCGTTGCGGCCCACTTTATTGCCTCCGGCCGCGGCGGCGGCCGTCCTGGACTTGGCGTTGCCTGTCGAGCCCACGCCAGCTTTAGCCATCGGCGATTCCGGCATCTTGTTTTCGTGCTTTTCAATTCTCACGTGGAATATCGTATGCGCCACGTCATGGCGGATGTTAGTTTTAAGCTCGTCAAACTTCTGGTGGCCGATTATTTTATAAGCGTCGGTGGACTTCATTTGACGGAGAGCCTGCCAGCCTGCCTGAAGACGCTCATTCTCCATGGCTGTCAGGTGCTCTACCCACAGCCTGTCCATTATCTGGAGCATCACCAGCCGCTCCAACAGCCTCATGGTCTCGCCGCCGTTCTCTTTTTCCCGGGTCTCGTAGAGCTTTTCCGCCATCTCGGTGAGTTTCTCTTCTGTTTCTTTTCCGTTGAGTCCGGCGAGGCCGTCTTTATCGAACCGTGGTGGCAGGGGCATAATGGAGGTCGCTTCGGCTACAAGGCTTTTTACATCGATGCCTCCGTCATAACCCCTGGTAGTGTGCGCGCCGACGATGCCTTTCAGCTCCTGCCGTACCATGCCGAGGATATTGGATTTCAGGTCCGCGCCGCCGAGAATCTTGTGCCGTTCCTGGTAAATCAGCTCGCGGTGTGTGTTGACGACGTCGTCGTACTCGACCAGGTGTTTGCGCATATCGAAGTGGTAGCCCTCGACGCGCTTCTGGACATCGGTGATGGCGTTGGTAATCATCTTGTTCTCGATGGGCGTGTCCTCGTCCATGCCCACCCAGCCCATGATGGTCTTGATGCGGTCGCCGCCGAAGCGCCGCATGATGTCATCTTCGAGAGAAATAAAGAAGGTCGAGTGACCGGGGTCGCCCTGGCGACCGGCGCGGCCGCGCAGCTGGTTATCGATGCGCCTCGCTTCATGGCGCTCCGTACCGATGATGTGCAGCCCGCCGAGAGAGACTATTTTATAATGCTCCTTGCGCCATCCTTTAAAAGGTTGATGTTTATGGATTATTTCGTCAATGTCTTTTATTAATTTTTCCTCTTTATTTTTAAAACCGAAGATGTCCTTGATCTTCTGTAGTATATTAGATTTTTCACTTTTCTCTATTTCTTCACTCTTTCGTTTTAGTTTTTGTTCTACCTCGTTTTCCCAAGAAAGAAACTCATTGAGATATTCTTTGGAATATTGCTTTATTTTTTCTTCCAACTGATTAATTTCTTCGACATTTTCAGTTATAATTTCAACGGTTTCTCCGGATAAATAGATATATTTTATTCTATCCGCAGCTATTCTTATCTCATTATCATATTTTTTCAGATTCTGTTGGTGCTCTGCTTTTCTTTCGGTATATCCCTTTTCCTCTTTTAAATAAAACTCTGCTTTTTCAATGAACTCATGCGATTTTCTGTATATATAATCTTGGATATCCTCATCTGGATTATAGTCAGGCAGCTTACCCCCAAGGATGATGTCCACACCACGCCCTGCCATATTAGTGGCAACAGTTACGGCCTTTGATTTTCCCGCATCGTCAATGATTAACGCCTCTTTCTCGTGCTGCTTGGCGTTCAGCACCTGGCAGGTGATGCCCTGCCTTTTAAGCATATCGCTTAAATGCTCGGACTTTTCAATGGAAACGGTGCCCACCAGTACCGGGATTTCCTGCTCGTACAGGCTCTTTATCTCCCGCGCCACCGCCCGGAACTTGGCCTCTTCGGTCTTGTAAATCAGGTCGGGCGTGTCTTCGCGTATCATCGGTTTATTGGTGGGAATCTCGGTCACTTCCAGCTTGTATATCTTGTAAAACTCCTCGGCCTCGGTGGCGGCCGTACCGGTCATGCCCGCCAGCTTTTCATACATGCGGAAATAGTTCTGAATGGTGATGGTGGCATAGGTCAGGGTCTCCTGCTGGACTTTAACATGCTCTTTGGCCTCGATGGCCTGGTGCAGCCCCTCGGAATAGCGCCGACCGTACATCTTGCGCCCGGTAAACTCGTCGACGATGACGATTTCGCCATTCTCGACAACGTATTCGCGGTCCTTCCGGTAAAGCGCATGGGAGTTCATGGCCTGGCGGAAGATACGCTGGATATCGTTGTGCTGTTTAGCTTCCTGGAAACTGTAATTCTTGCTTTCCTCCACGCCTTCACCGCCGAAAAGGTCCTCCGCGGTCATACGGAAGGCCCGCGCCAGCTTTTCCTGGCCGCGCGCCGTGGCCCGCACGAAATGCTCCTTTTCATAGGCTATCGCATCATATTCTTCTTCGAATCCGGCTTCTTCCTGTTCCTTCTTGGCCTGCCCGGGCTCGTAGGCCAGTACTTTAATCTTCATCCGGCCTACTACGTCGTTAATAATTTTATAGAGTTGCCCGGATTCCTCGGCGGGGCCGCTGATGATAAGGGGCGTGCGCGCCTCATCGATTAACAGGTTATCCACTTCATCGACGATGGCGTAGTAAAGGGGACGCTGGACACACATTTTAAGGTCAGTCACCATGTTGTCCCGCAGGTAATCGAAGCCGAACTCGCTGCTGGTGCCGTAAGTGATGTCCGCTCTATAGGCTTCCTGGCGGGAAACAGGGCGGAAATGCCGCCAGCGGTCGTTTTCTTTGCTCGTGTCGTAAGACGGGTCGAAAAGGCGGGCGGGAGTATGCTCGTCCGGGGCCTGCATGGGGTAAATACAGGCGACGCTTACGCCCAGCAAATGATAGATGGAGCCCATCCAGTAAGCGTGATAACGCGCCAGGTAATCGTTGACGGTCACCAGGTGGACGCCGCGCCCGGTCAGGGCGTTGAGGTAAAGAGGGAAAGTGGCCACCAGCGTTTTACCTTCGCCGGTCTTCATCTCGGCGATTTTTCCCTGGTGCAGGGTAATGCCGCCTATGAGCTGCACATCGAAAGCGCGCTGGCCGATGGCGCGCTTGGCAGCTTCACGAACAGCGGCGAAAGCCTCGGGTAAAATCTCGTCAAGGGCGGCGCCCTGCAGTTTATGGTACTCTTTTTCCAGGGCATCGATTTTTTCCTGAGCGCGTTTACAGCGGCTATCGGCCTCCTGGCTTTCCACTTCCCAGGTGGCTTTAGCGAGGCACTCTTTAGCTTCGCCAAGCTCTTGCTGTGCCTCCGTCAACCGCGGCTGGACGGAAGAAGAAGCTTCTCTGATTTTGACCTTGAACTCGTCTGTCTTGGCAAGGAGGCCGGCATCATCCAGTTTTCCAAATTCTGGTTCCAGCTCGTTGATGTCCTCTACCGACGGCAGGAGCCGCTTTAATTCTTTTTCATTGGAATCAACCAGTCCCGAAAGGAATTTAAACATGGTTTTTACTCACAATCAGCTCCCTGGCTTCATCGGCCTGGGAGTCCAGCACCATCACTTTGACCTGCGCCAGGCCGTTCATGGTGAACATATGCACGGAAGGCGCGGCGTTGGCCTTGAGGATGCAGGGGATATTAAAGCTTTCCAGGAGACCCTTGATAACCTGTGCCTCCATCTCGGTACGCGCCTTGTATACTTCGGTCAGTTTTTCTTTATTATTCAAACATCGCTCCCACGGACTGCCCGGAATGGATACGCCGGATAGCCTCGCCCAGCAGCGGCGCGATGGGCAGGACGGTAATTTTATCGATTCTCTTTTCGGAAGGGATAGGATAAGTATCGGTAACGACCACCTCTTTTACCGGACTGATGGATATACGCTGAATAGCGGCGCCGGAGAAAAGGGCGTGAGTACAGCAGGCATAAACCTCCCGGGAGCCCTGCTCGATGAGGGCGGTGACCACTCCCACCAGCGAGCCCGCTGTATCTATTTCATCATCCACGATAAGTGCCGTTTTACCGACGACGTCACCGATGACGTTCAGCATCTCGGTCTTATCGATATTACCGATGCGCCTTTTTTCCATGATGGCCAGCGGGGCGCCCAGCCTTGAACCGAGGTTGCGTGCCCGCTTGGAAGCGTTTATGTCCGCCGCGACGATGACCAGGTTCGGCAAATCTCTCTTTTTAAAATAGTCGCCTAAAAGGTTAAGAGCGGTCAGTTCATCGACGGGAATATTGAAGAAACCCTGTATCTGGGCGGCGTGCAGGTCTACGGTCAACACGCGGTTTGCCCCGGCTACCGTGAGCAGGTCGGCGACGAGCCGGGCGGTAATAGGGACGCGGGGCTGGTCTTTTTTATCGCTGCGGCCGTAGGCATAGTAGGGCACCACGGCGGTGATACGCTCGGCGGAGGCGCGCTTTAAGGCATCGAGCATGATTAACAGTTCAACCAGGTTCTGGTTTACCGGCGAAGAGATAGACTGGACGACATACACATCCCTCTCGCGGACATTTTCGAGTATACGCACGAAGGTGTTCTCATTGCTAAACTGGATGACCTCGCATTTTCCCAGGGGGGTACCGAGATATTCGGCGATTGCCTGGGCCAGCGCCGGATGCGCGTTGCCGGAAAATACCTTCATTTCGTCCACGATTTATCGTCTCCTCTCAATCTTAAGTCTATCGCTAAATAATTATAGCACTATTAGTAAACAGGCTTCAGCCCCGGAGCAGCATGTCCTTGAGCGTTTTCAGGTTCAGGACGTCTTCCTTGTTGTATTCGAGCAGCTTGTTCAGGGCGTCTAAATCGAAGCTGTCAACGTATTTCCACCAGAGCCTCACTGCCTCCCAGCCGTTCATGTCCGGGAGTTTCCTGCCGATGCCCAGTTGCCGCTCGACGCCTTTCAAGCCGCCGTAAAGCCCGTTCCGCCAGCAGTCATACATGAGGTCGCGGTGGGTGAATATCTCTTCCAGGTTTACGCCGAGCGAGGCGTGGATAAAAGGTAAGTCGAACCGGCTGCCGTTATAGGTGTAAAGAACGTCGCTGCCTTCGAGGGCGCTGAGAACGCTATCGGCGGTAATATCCTTCCCGACAAGGTGTACGAAATCGGTATCAGCGCTGCGGCAGAGGTGAATACCGATGACGGTTATTTCACACCCGGAAGGGGTCAGACCCGTAGTTTCGATATCCAGATAGGCTTCAGCGCATGATGACATTGACATAATTTCAAAACTATCCCCAAATATATTATATAACTTCTTGAGGAATAAGGGGTAAGGGTGGAGAGTAGAGGAATGCTGGATTCCCGCTTTCGCGGGAATGACGTTTAAGCGGGCGCAAAGAGATTGCCGCGCCTCCCGACTGCGGTCGGGATGGTTTCGCAATGACAACGAGGTAATGAGATTATTTATGTGATTGTCTTGAATTAATACTTTATGTTATTTAATTGTCATATTGCCGTTTGCCCACACTTCTACAACCTTACCTTTATTCAAACGGAGAAGAAAGAGAAAATTGTTTATAAAATTCTTGCCGACAGTCGGGGGCAAACCCGGTACCTGGCCTGTGAATTGACCGGTTGCTTTATAGGACAACGCAAAGAGGTTGCCTTCGCCGGTTAAATAGTGCCACTCCTGCCGGAGGCCTGAAGATAACTGCCGGTTGCCCAGGATATACTGCTTGTGCGCCTCAAATCCTACCACATCCGGCATTGGAGGAGGCATATAATAGACTACCTTAGAGTCTTCCATTTTCTCCAGAGCGTCAAAATTACCGTTTAGCCATGCCTCGTCCTCCGCCTTGATGAATTTTTCCGCGAAATCCTTGATGTTCATTTACCTGCCTCCTTTTGTTTATGAAAATTTCCATAATATTAAGTGTTATCTCAATTATTGTCAACTAGTTTGCCAATCAAGCAGATAAACATGTAAAATAGTTATTGAGAAATCCCCTCTTTATTGTATTTAACCACCCTTTACAGGAGGCTCCAATTGAACAAAGTAGCGGAAATTACTCTGACTTCCGATGCCCCCGGCGCCCGTTTGTTCATGCTCGGCAATGAAGCCATCGCCCGCGGCGCTATGGAAGCCGGCGTGCAGGTGGTGGCATCTTACCCCGGCACTCCTTCGAGTGAAATCACAGAAACCCTGGTGACCAATGCCAAGGCGTCCGGCCTTTACGCCGAGTGGTCGGTGAATGAAAAGGTCGCCCTGGAAGTGGCCATGGCGGCCTCTATCAGCGGCCTGCGGTCGCTGGCGATAATGAAGCATGTGGGTGTGAACGTGGCCCACGACCCACTGATGTCCGCCAGCTACATGGGTGCGCGCGGCGGCCTGGTGCTGGTTTCCGCCGACGACCCCGGGCAGTGGAGCTCGCAGAACGAACAGGACAACCGCTACATCGCCCGTCAGGCTTACATACCAGTGCTTGAGCCGTCCTCCGCCCAGGAAGCCAAGGACATGATGGCGGATGCGTTCGCCCTTTCCGAGCAATACGGACAGATATTCATGTTGCGCTCCGTGACCAGGATAGGCCATGCCCGCAGCGATGTGGTCCTGGGGGAGATGAGCAAGGACAAACGGCAGGCTAAATTCGTGAAAGACCCGGTGAAGCTCGTCTGTCTGCCGGCCAACTTCCGCGTCAACCGCCGTTTGGTGGTGCAGCGAATGGCCAAGATAAAAGAGGCAGTGGAGACGTTACCATATAACCAGATGACTTTAAAAAAAGGCGCCAGGCTGGGTGTCATCGCCTGCGGCATCTCTTACAGCTACGCTATGGAAGCCGTACGATGGCTGAAACTGGAAGATAAAGTCTCCATTTTGAAAATCGGCACGCCGTACCCGCTCCCGGTAAAAATGACCGAGCAGTTTCTAAAGGCGGTGCCGGAAGTCCTGGTGGTAGAAGAGCTCGAGCCTTTCGTGGAGGATGAGGTCAAGGTCGTCGCCGAGGACGTGGGCATCCTGGCCAAAATTCGTGGCAAGGATTTGGTGTCCCTGGTCGGCGAACTGGGCGTCCGGCAGGTGGCCGAAGCGCTTTGTAAATTGACAGGCGTTAAGCCGCCAGTGGACTTCGCCGCGCTCGATAAGCTGCGGGATGAGACGGCGGCGCTGTTGCCGCTACGTCCCCCGACGATGTGCGCCGGCTGCCCTCACCGCGCTTCATTTTATGCCATCAACATCGCCTGCCAGCAGTATGAGAGAGAAACAGGAGTCACGCCGGTGCGTACCGGCGATATCGGCTGCTACGCGCTCGGGGCCAACCCGCCGCTGAACTCGGACGACGTGGCCGTCTGCATGGGCGGCGGCTTCGGCATCGCCAACGGGCTGGCACACGTACTGGACGCCCCGGTGGTGGCCCATCTCGGCGATTCCACCTTTTTCCATTCCGGCATACCGCCGATGCTCAACGCCGTTTATAATAAGGCCAATTTTACCATGGTAGTGCTGGACAACTCGACCACCGGCATGACCGGTTTCCAGCCGCACCCGGGCGCCCCCGGCGAGGGCGGCACGCCGGTCAAGATTGAAGACATCGCGCGGGCGGGCGGCGTCAAGTTCGTCGAGGTGGTGGACGCCTTCGACCTGCCGAAACTGATTAGCGCGGTAGGCAGGGCGATGAAATTTGACGGCCCTTCGGTCATCGTCGCGCGGCGGGCCTGCAACATCATCGACCAACGCGAAAAAAGAAAGACCGGCGCCAAGACCGTCCCGTATAAAGTCGATAAAGCCAAGTGCATGGCCGGCAGCCCGCCTTATTGCCAGGCTACCTGTCCCCTGCACATCGATATCCGCGGCTACGTCGCGCTGGCGAAAGAGGGTAAATTCGATGAGTCGCTCGCTTTAATCAAAAAGACCCTGCCTTTCCCGGCCATCATCGGGCGGGTCTGTACCCATCCCTGCGAGGTAAAGTGTAAGCGCGCCGAGGTCGAGGAGGCCATCGCCATTAACGCGCTGAAACGGGCAGCCGCTGATTTCGGCAAATATACGGATGATTATACCATCGCCGCGGAAAAGAAAGAGAAGGTGGCCATCATCGGCGGCGGGCCGGCGGGTCTGATGGCCGCTTATGACTTGCGTAAGGCTGGTTATAAGGTGACCATCTTCGAGGCGCTGCTGAAGCTGGGCGGTATGATGGTAGTGGGTATACCGGAGTTCCGCCTGCCGCGGGACATCGTGAACAAAGAAACGGACATCGTGAAAAAGCTGGGCGTGGAAATCAAGACTGATACGCGCGTCGGCAGGGATGTTAAGTTCGACGATATACAAAAAAAATACGATGCCGTATTTATCGCCACGGGCGCTCACAAAGCCCACAAGCTGGGCATCGAGAACGAAAAAGCCAGCGGCGTTATCGACGGCACGGAGTTTCTCCATCGCGTTAATGCCGGCGATAAGATAGCTCCGGTAGAAAAAGTCGTGGTGGTGGGCGGCGGCAACGTGGCTGTCGATTGCGCGCGGACGTGCCTCCACCTGGGCTTTAAAGAGGTGACCATCGCTTACCGGCGCTCGCGGGTGGAAATGCCGGCCATCGCGGAAGAAATCACGGAGGCCAAGCGCGAGGGCGTGAAACTGGAGCTGCTGGCCGGGCCGAACAACGTCATCCTGAAAGGCGGCAAGGCCGCCGGGCTGGAATGTATCAAGATGAAGCTGGGCGATCCCGACGCATCGGGACGGCTGCGTCCCGTGCCGATAGCCGGCTCGGAGTTCATCATCGAGGCGGGGCTGATAATCGCCGCGGTCGGCGAAGAGCCCGACCTCGCTTTCATGGCGGGCGACGCGTCATCCGCTATCGACAAAGGATATATCAAGGCCGACCCTGTCACGCTGGAAACGGGTATTAAAGGGGTCTTTGCGGGCGGGGATGTCGTCACCGGCGCGGCCACCGTCATCCATGCCATGGCGGCGGGGCGCAAAGCGGCTAAATCGATAGACAAGTTTTTCAAAGGCGAGCCTCTGAATGTCGGGCGTGAAGGCGAAGAGGTCTTCGAGAGCAAGTTGCTCGTGGACGCTTACGGCACGCCAAAAGAGTCGAGGGTAGAAATGCCGTTACTGCCGCTGGCGAAGCGACAGGGCAACTTTAAAGAGGTCGAGCTGGGCTTGAGCCGCGACCAGGCAGTCAGGGAGGCGAAGCGTTGTTTGAGTTGCGACTGCAAGATATGCATCAACCTGCTCGGTTGCCCGGCCCTGATAACGGAGGAAGGCAAAGCGTCGGTCGATGCTACCCAGTGCCCCGGCTGCGGGGTCTGCGCCCAGGTCTGTCCCTTCGAAGCGATAATACCGGGAGAGTGAAAAAATGGTCACGAAGACGAAAGAGCTTAACATAATTATATGCGGGGTCGGCGGGCAGGGCGTGGTCCTGCTGTCCGAGCTGCTCGGCAGCGCGGCGGTCACGGACGGTGTCGCGGTCAAAGGCTCCGAGGTGCTGGGGATGGCGCAGCGGGGAGGCTCGGTGTTCAGCAACATCCGGCTCGGCGGCGAGGCTTTAGCCCCCCTGACGCCGGAAGGTAAGTGTGATGTCATCATCGCGGTGGAACCGTCCGAGGCTTTAAGGAACATCCAGTACCTGGCCAGAGGCGGCGTAGTGGTGCTCAACTCGCGGACAGTGCTCCCGTTTACGGTGTTCCTGGGTAAGAGCGGCTATCCCAGCCTGAAAGAGATACAGGCGGGGCTGGGCAAAGCCACCGACAAGATAATCACGCTGGACGCGACGGCGCTGGCGCAGGCGGCGGGGAGCTTGCAGGCCACCAACGTGGTGATGCTGGGGGCGCTGTACGGCACGGGCCTGATGCCGATGAGCGTCGAGACAGCCAAGGCGGTGATACTGGGGCGCTTTAAGGGCAAGGCCGGGGAGACAAACATCAAGGCGTTCGACCTTGGCTATTGGGAAGTCCAGCAAGCGCTGGCGAAGAAACCGGGGAGCAAGAAGTAATAAGGGGAATTTATTAACCTCACCCCCTGTATCCCCCTCTCCTTGAGAGGCTGAAAGAAGGAGAGGGGGATTTTTTATTTACGACCTCACCCCCTTTGTGTTCCCCCTCTCCGGCGACGGAGAGGGGGAACACTATTGAAGGTGAAATTCGTTATAGACCTACAGAAGTCCCGTTAATTCTCCTACCATTATAAGCTACCGGACAAGTAAGTTAAAATGGCAAAACGGAAGTAGACGTGAATTCCGTTCCGGTTTACCAGCGAATACCACAGACTGGCACTGGACCGAATTTGGTTATTGTAATAACCAACTACTTTACAACCATTTATTTTTATCATAAATAATATATATTTTCATGGTTTTACTTTTTGCAAGATTTTGCATTTTCTGTGCCTATCAATAGAGGGACCCTCCCCCTTCCATTAGCTTCAATTTAAGGGGGAAATTTACTGATATAACCAGGCAAACTATATATGGTAAACGGTAGGGTAAACTGGTATAGTAAACGACGGGGTAAACCACCTGCCAAATGGTCCTGAGAACCTTGGCAGTCATAGACTACAGTCAGTAATTCAACAGTAAAAAGGTATTATGATTGGATAAGAAATTGTATTCCTTTACGGATCAATGTTTGATTGATGATTGGGCTGAAAGGTGGTTGAAGCTCATCGCCTTAATTAATGATACCACCGGCACCGATGAACCATCGGGGTCACCTCCACCGCCCGCGGACAGTGAGGAACTAGCAGGGTGTTGAAAAACGGGCGTTAAATCACTTATTTTCAATCCTTCTCACCTTTCTTGATGGTTTTAAGTCCTACTGCCTGGTTTCTGAAGCCTCCCGGAGAGGTTTTAGATAGCGC